>JALSRI010000173.1 GCA_026984835.1 Thiohalobacter sp.
GCGCCGCTGTGGCGCAGCCAGTGGCCGATGTCGCGCGCCCGGGCCTCGGTGTTGAGGCCGACGGCGACGCCGCCGGCGGCGAGGATGCCGTAGTAGGCGGCCGCGTACTGGGGCGAATTCTCCAGCAGCAGGGCGACGCGGTCACCGGGGGCCAGGCCCTGCCCGCGCAGCCAGGCCGCCACCGCGCAGCTCTGCCGCCACAACTCCGCGTAGCGGGTGCGCCGTCCCTGCCAGACGATGGCCTCCGCCTCCGGCGCCCGCTGCACCGAGGCGTGCAGCCTGTGGACCAGGGTGGATGCCATGTTCAGTCGCTGTTCAGCTTGCGCGCCACGAATGCAATGAGGTTGTCCACGGAATCCAGGTTCTCGGGGATCATTTCCTCGTCCTGGACCTTGATGCCGAACTCGTCTTCCATGAAATAGATCAGTTCCAGTATGCCGGTGGAATCGATGATGCCCTTCTCCAGGAACGAGTCGGCGTCGTTCAGCGCCGCCGGGTCGTCGGTGAACAGGTAGTTCTCGAGTATGTTCCGGCGGATCTTCTCCCGGACCTCGTTCTGCGAAGCCTGCATGTTTTCGGGTGAAACGGACATGTTGTACTGTCTCCTGTTACTGTGTCCCCAGCCGGTCGGCGACGACCGGCGCGAAATATCCTTCCCGTCCGTTCACGAACAGTTCGTGCCAGACCTGTGTCGACAGGATGCCGACCAGGGCCATGTTGTCCTTGTAGCCGATGGCGCGCCCGCGGCGGATCTTCTGCACCAGCCGGCCCACCTTGCCGGCGTCGAAGTAGCCTGCTGCGCGCACCGCGTCGGCGGCCAGCATGGCCTCGACGTAGTCCGGCGCCTGCCCCTCGTGGAAGAAGGCGGCGATGTCCGGCGCCCGGTAGGGCTGCTTGTAGCGCCGTACGATGCGCTCCGGCAGGTAGCGCTGCATCGCCTTCTTGAGCAGGTATTTCTCGTTCAGCACCTTCATCTTCAGCTTCGGGTGCAGGCGGTTGGCGAACTCGATCACGCGGTGGTCGAGAAACGGAAAGCGCCCCTCCACCGAATGCTGCATGAGCATGCGGTCGCCCTGCGAGCACAGCAGGTAGCCGCCCATCAGGGACTTGGCCTCGATGTACTGGGCGCGGTTGAAGCCGTGCCAGCGGGCCATCTCCGGGGGGAAGCTCCGGCCCATGACCTCCATAGCGTCCTCCCGCAGCCGTCCCTTGAGGTCGTCGCTGAAGAATTCCTTGCAGCGGGCCGTGGTGTTCCAGCGCGGCAGGTGCGAAAAGCCCGGCTGCTCCGGGTCGTCGATACCGGCGCCGAAGAACTGCTTGAGGTAGGCGAGCCCCTGCGCCCGGGACAGGTCCAGGTAGGGATAGAGGCGCTTGAGCAGCGCCGGCCGGTAGCCCGAATCCGGGTCGCGGGCCCAGAAGCGGCGGATCTTGGCCTCCTTGAAGATATCGTAACCGCCCAGCACCTCGTCGGCGCCCTCGCCGGTGAGCACCACCTTGAAACCGTGCGCCTGCACCAGGCCCGACAGCATGCCCATGGGCACGGGCGCGGTGCGCAGCAACGGCGACTCCGTGTGCCAGATGGCCGACACGAAACGGTCCGCGATATCGCGGTTGCGGCACTGGATGCGGCTGTGCTCGGTGCCGAGCCGCGCCACCATCTCCTGCTGGTAGTCGCTCTCGTCGAGCGCCGCGTCGTCGCTGAAGCCAATGGAGAAGGTGCGCAGCGGGGTGTCGCTGTGATGATGGATCAGCGACACCAGCACCGAGGAATCCAGACCGCCGGACAGGTAGGCCCCGACCGGCACGTCGGAACGCAGCCGCAGGCGGGTGGCGTCGACCAGCAGCTCGTGGAGCTGCTCCGCCAGCGCCGCTTCGCTGCCGTCCAGGTAGTCGTCGCGGAGCGGGAATTCCCAGTCCCAGTAGCGGCGCTGGCGGAGCTCATCGCCCTCCAGCACCACCATGCAGCCCGGCGACACTTCCTGCACGCCCTCGAACAGGCTGGCCGGGCTGACCGGCGACCAGAAGGTCATCAACTGGTCCAGCCCCGGCGCATGCAGCCGGGGCGACTCCGGCGTCACGGCCAGCATGGCCTTGACCTCGGAGGCGAACAGCAGGCGCTGTCTCTCCTTGCGGTAGAACAGCGGCACGATGCCGACCCGGTCGCGCACCAGCAGCAGCCGCGCGGCGCGCTCGTCCCACAGGGCGATGGCGAACTGGCCGTTCAGGTGGCCGACGAAGTCGTCTCCCCAGGCCTCGTAGGCGTGCACGATGACCTCGGTGTCGGAGCGGGTGTAGAAGCGGTGGCCGGCGGCCTGCAGCTCCCGCCGCAGTTCCAGGTAGTTGAAGATCTCGCCGTTGAACACGACCCAGACGCTGCGGTCCTCGTTGTGGATGGGCTGGTCGCCGCTCTCCAGGTCGATGATGCTCAGGCGCCGGTGCGCCAGGCCCGCGCGCGCCCCCAGGTAGACGCCCTCCCCGTCCGGACCGCGGTGGCGAAGCCTAGAGGCCATGGCGAGCAGCGTGTCCCTGCCCGGCCCGCGCCCCCCCTGCAGCGCCACCATTCCAGCTATCCCGCACATCGTTCCTTCCGCCACTGCTTCGAAGCCGGGGCGGGGCCGTCACGAACCCCGCGTCCCGTTTGCATCCAACGGCGCATGCCGTCCCCACTTGAGCGCCGCGCGGCCGCGCGTTCAGGCGGCGCTGCCCACCCAGAAGGCCATGTCCTTGTCCAGAAACTCGTCATAGCGCATGTAATGCGAGCCATCACAGGAAAAGGTCAGGCTGATCATACCATTGAAGATGTTGATCGAGGCCGAGCGCAGGTAGATGGTCTCGTCCATGAAGCGCAGATCGCGCAGCCCCTTCAGCACGCCCGGCACCGCCGTCGCCGGCAGCAGGGCATCGTCCGGGTAGGGACAGCGCGGGTAGGCGAAACACACGTCCGGATCGGCCAGCGCATCGTGGTCGAGAATGCGGTAGCGGTAGGGGTCGTCCACCACCCACACCGTGGCGCGGCTGCTGGAGAAGTGGATGACGCCCTGGAACATGCCCCGCTCGGTGATCAGCTCTTCCAGGATGGAGAACGCCTGGTCGATGTGGCGGTCCATCAGGCTCTCGACCCGGGTCTGGTGGAACAGGGTGCCGCGCACCGCCGGATCGCCCTTGATCTGGCGCCAGGCACCCGGCTCCTCGTACAGCCGCGCCGTGCCGGGCAGGTCACGCAGGTCGATGTCGGCGCCGATGTAGCCCAGGGTCTCGCCGTCGCGCACCACCCGCTGGAGTGCGGTCACCGAGGGCCGCTTGGCGCGCAGGCTGATATAGGCCTCGGAAAGCAGGAAGTCGGTGTCCGCGCCGACTTCCTTCATGTAGGGCCGCTGGGACCGGTCGCGGCCGTAGTGCTCCGGCAGCAGGCCGGTAGCGCTGACGTTGTCGCTCACCTGGATGCCGTCGGCGTCCACCGCATACAGGAAGGTACAGTGCGGCACGCGTGGGAACAGGGATTCGAGCACGTCGTCCAGCGACTCGCGCCGGTTCCAGACCTCGGCGCTGCAGCGGGCGATCTCCGCCAGCGGTTCGCGCAGCAGGGCGGCCAGCGACTCGCGCTGGGCGCGGATGCTCTCCTGCAGGGTGGTGGTCATGCGGCGGCCTCCGGAGGGCCGGCGGCGACCAGCGCCAGGCCCAGCAGGCTGGTGGCCAGGTAGAGCACCGAGGCGATGCCGTGCAGCAGGGCGAAGCGGCTGCCGTCAGCCAGGCCGGCCTCGCGCAACGCCGCGATCACCGGCGCCAGGCCGAACTGGCCGGCGGCCACCAGCGCCAGCATGGCGAGCAACACCAGGGCGCGCCAGTTGCCGCGCAGGCCCGGCTGGCGCATCTGGTTGGCGGCCAGCAGCAGCGCTCCCGCCACCAGCCCGATCCAGCCGAGGATCCGGAACAGCGTGCCCGCCAGCGTCCCGGCCAGCGCCCGGTCGTCCAGGTTGGCGAACAGCACCGGCGCCACCAGGTAGCCCACCGTCCACAGGCCGCCGACCCAGAGCGTCAGGAGGATGCGTTCACCGACCAGGGAACCGCGTGTGTTCATGCTTCAACCTTACCAGATGGGTCTGACAAACACATGACGGGATCGGATAAAACGCTTTCGATAGCCACGGAAAACACGGAAAGCACGGACCTTGTCATTGGGGGGCGCGCTGCGCGCCCCCGCAAAAAACAGGTTTTGTCCGTGTTTTCCGTGTTTTCCGTGGCTATATCCAAGCTGTTTTGGCGGGGTTCGCGTCGCTCACCCCACCCTTGGTTATTCTACGATCATTCGTAGCGGACTTCGACGATCTCGAGGCTGCGCTCGCCCCCGGGGGTTTTGACCACCGCGACGTCGCCTTCCATCTTGCCGATCAGGGCGCGGGCGATGGGGGAGTTGATGGAGATCAGGCCGGCCTTGATGTCGGCCTCGTCCTCGCCGACGATCTGGTAGGTGATCTCGTCGCCGGTATCCTCGTCGATGAGGTCGACGGTGGCGCCGAACACCACCTTGCCGCCGGCGTCCAGCGCCGCCACGTCGATGATGTTGGCGTGCGACAGCTTGCCCTCGATCTCCTTGATGCGGCCCTCGGCGAAACTCTGCTGCTCGCGCGCCGCGTGGTACTCGGCGTTCTCCTTGAGATCGCCGTGGGCGCGCGCCTCGGCAATGGCCTGGATGATGCGCGGCCGCTCGACGGTCTTGAGGTGTTGCAATTCCTCGCGCAGCTTCTCGGCGCCGCGCTTGGTCAGGGGTACCTTGTCACTCATGCTACCAGCTCCTGATGCAGGTTCTGCAGGCTCTTCACCGAACGGTCGTCGATACTGGACAACGCCAGGGTAGTCGCGTAGGCGTGCGCGATGGTGGTGCTGTAGGGCACCTTGTGCTGCAAGGCGGCACCGCGGATGGTATAGGAATCGGCGATGGCCTGCTTGCCCTCGGTGGTGTTGACGATCAGGTCGATCTGCTCGTTCTTGATCATGTCGACGATGTGCGGCCGCCCCTCGGTCACCTTGTTGACCACCTCGCAGGGGATGCCGGCGGCGCTGATGGCGGCGGCCGTGCCGCGCGTGGCGACCAGGGTGAAACCGAGCTTCACCAGTTCGCGCGCCACCTGCACGGCGTCGTCCTTGTCGGCGTCGCGCACGCTGATGAACACGCGGCCCGAGCGCGGCAGGTGCTCGCCGGCGCCCATCTGGGCCTTGGCGAAGGCCTCGCCGAAGCTGCGGCCGATGCCCATCACCTCGCCGGTGGACTTCATCTCCGGCCCCAGCAGCGGGTCGACGCCGGGGAACTTGACGAAGGGAAACACCGCCTCCTTGACCGAAAAATAGCGCGGGATACGCTCGCCGCCGATGCCCTGCTCCGCCAGCGAACGCCCGGCCATGCAGCGCGCCGCGATCTTGGCCAGCGGCAGGCCGGTGGCCTTGGACACGAAGGGCACGGTGCGCGAGGCGCGCGGGTTGACTTCCAGGACATAGATCCTGTCGCCCTGGATGGCGAACTGGGTGTTCATCAGGCCCACCACGTGGAGCGCCTTCGCCATGGCGCGCACCTGCTCGCGCAGCCGGTCCTGGATCTCGGCCGGCAGGCTGTAGGCCGGCAGCGAGCAGGCCGAGTCGCCGGAATGCACGCCGGCCTGCTCGATGTGCTGCATGATGCCGCCGATCAGCACCTGCTCGCCATCGCAGATGGCGTCCACGTCGACCTCGACGGCGTCGTCCAGGAAGCGGTCCAGCAGCACCGGTGAGTCGTTGGAGACGCTGACCGCCTCGGTCATGTAGGTCCGGAGATCGTCCTCGTTGTAGACGATCTCCATGGCGCGCCCGCCCAGCACGTAGGACGGCCGCACCACCAGCGGGTAGCCGATCTCCTCCGCCAGGGCGATGGCGGCGTCGGCGCTGCGCGCGGTGCGGTTGGGCGGCTGCCGCAGGCCGAGTTCCTGGATCATCTGCTGGAAGCGCTCGCGGTCCTCGGCGAGATCGATGGAGTCCGGGCTGGTGCCGATGATGGGGGCGCCGGCCGCCTCCAGGTCGCGCGCCAGCTTGAGCGGCGTCTGCCCCCCGTACTGCACGATGACCCCCTTCGGCTGCTCCTTGTGGATGATCTCCAGCACGTCTTCCAGGGTCAGCGGCTCGAAGTACAGGCGGTCCGAGGTGTCGTAGTCGGTCGACACCGTCTCCGGATTGCAGTTGACCATGAGGGTTTCGAAGCCGTCGTCGCGCAGCGCCAGCGCCGCGTGCACGCAGCAGTAGTCGAACTCGATGCCCTGGCCGATGCGGTTGGGGCCGCCGCCCAGCACCATGATCTTCTCGCGCGTGGTGGGCTCGGCCTCGCACTCCTCCTCGTAGGTCGAGTACTGGTAGGCAGTGTGGGTGGCGAACTCGGCGGCGCAGGTGTCGACCCGCTTGTAGACCGGCCGCACCCCGAACTCGTGGCGCAGCTTGCGCAGCGCCTGTTCGTCGATGCCGAGCAGCTTCGCCAGGCGGCGGTCGGAGAAGCCCTTGCGCTTGAGCTGGCGCATGCGCTCGCGGTTGAGCCCCGCCACGCCCTGCTCGGCGACCTCCCGCTCGGTGCGCACCAGGTCCTCGACCTGGGCCAGGAACCAGGGGTCGATACGGGTCAGGGCCTGGATCTCGTCACCGTCCAGGCCGGCACGGTAGGCATCGGCCAGGTACAGGATGCGGTCGGCGCCGGCCTCGCGCAGCTCGTGGCGCAGCCGGTCGAGGGCGCCCTCGGCGGAAGGATCGAGCATCTCGTCGAAACCGTCGATGCCGGTCTCCATGCCGCGCAGCGCCTTGTGCAGCGACTCCTGGAAGGTGCGGCCGATGGCCATCACCTCGCCCACCGACTTCATCTGGGTGGTGAGGCGGTTCTGGGCCTGCGGGAACTTCTCGAACGTGAAGCGCGGCACCTTGGTGACCACGTAGTCGATGGCCGGCTCGAAGGAAGCGGGTGTGGCGCCGCCGGTGATCTCGTTTCTGAGTTCGTCCAGGGTATAGCCCACCGCCAGCTTGGCGGCCACCTTGGCGATGGGAAAACCCGTGGCCTTGGAGGCCAGCGCCGAGGAGCGCGACACGCGCGGGTTCATCTCGATGATGATCATGCGGCCGTCTTCGGGGTTGATGGCGAACTGCACGTTGGAACCGCCGGTGTCGACGCCGATCTCGCGCAGCACCGCCAATGAGGCGTCGCGCATGATCTGGTATTCCTTGTCGGTGAGCGTCAGCGCCGGCGCCACGGTGATGGAATCGCCGGTGTGGATGCCCATGGGGTCGAAGTTTTCGATGGAGCAGATGATGATGCAGTTGTCCTTGTGGTCGCGCACCACCTCCATCTCGAACTCCTTCCAGCCGAGGATGGACTCCTCGATCAACAGCTCGCTGGTGGGCGACAGCTCCAGGCCGCGCTCGCAGATCTCGACGAACTCTTCCCTGTTGTAGGCGATGCCACCGCCGCTGCCGCCCATGGTGAAGGACGGCCGGATGACGGTCGGGAAGCCGACCTGGGCCTGCACCTGCAGCGCCTCCTCCATGCTGTGCGCCACCGCGGCGCGCGGCATGTCGAGGCCGATCTTCTTCATGGCGGCGCGGAACAGGTCGCGGTCCTCGGCCTTGTCGATGGCCTCGCGACTGGCGCCGATCATCTGCACGCCATACTGCTCGAGCACCCCTTCGCGCACCAGGTCCAGGGCGCAGTTCAGCGCCGTCTGGCCGCCCATGGTCGGCAGCAGCGCGTCGGGGCGCTCGCGTTCGATGATGCGCGCCAGGGTCTGCCAGTCGATGGGCTCGATGTAGGTGGCGTCGGCGGTGTCCGGGTCGGTCATGATGGTGGCCGGGTTGGAGTTCACCAGGATGACGCGGTAGCCCTCCTCCTTGAGCGCCTTGCAGGCCTGGGCGCCGGAATAGTCGAACTCGCAGGCCTGGCCGATGACGATGGGACCGGCGCCGATGATGAGGATGCTTTGTATGTCGGTTCGTTTGGGCATGCAGCAATCTACTCGTGGAAAATCACCGGGGTCGCAGGGTGGAGTGAGCGCAGCGAACCCCGCCAGGACCTGTTTATGGCCACGGAAAGCACGGACAGGATCTTTTTTGTGCGGGCGCGCGCAGCGCGCCCCGCAAAGACAAGGTCCGTGTTTTCCGTGTTTTCCGTGGCCATCTTCATCAATGCGTCCTGGGCGGGTTCGCTGCGCTCACCCCACCCTGCGGAGGAGGACCCGGGCTGCTTATCCAACCTTGGCGTCCTTTGCGTTCTTCGCGCCTTTGCGTTCGATGGAATCCCGGATCATTTCGACGAAACGGTCGAACAGCGGCGCCACGTCGTGCGGGCCGGGGCTGGCCTCGGGGTGGCCCTGGAAGCTGAAGGCGGGCTTGTCGGTGCGCTCCACGCCCTGCAGCGAGCCGTCGAACAGCGAGCGGTGGGTGGCGCGCAGGCAGTCGGGCAGGCTGGCCTCGTCGACCGCGAAGCCGTGGTTCTGGCTGGTGATCATGACCGCGCCGCTGTCGAGATCCTGCACCGGGTGGTTGGCGCCGTGGTGGCCGAACTTCATTTTCACCGTGCGGGCGCCGGAGGCCAGCGACAGCAGCTGGTGACCCAGGCAGATGCCGAACAGCGGCACCTCGCGCTCCAGCAGCTCGCGGATGGCGGTGATGGCGTAGTCGCAGGGTTCCGGATCGCCCGGGCCGTTGGACAGGAACACGCCGTCCGGCGCCAGGTCCATGACCACCTGCGCGGGCGTCTGCGCCGGCACCACGGTGATGCGGCAGCCGCGGTCCACCAGCATGCGCAGGATGTTGCGCTTGATGCCGAAATCGTAGGCCACCACGTGCAGGGGCAGCTTCTCGTCGAGGGGGTGCGGCGCCTCCGGCAGGCCGCCTTCCAGGGTCCAGCTGCCCTGCGCCCACTCGTAGGGCTGGTGGGTGGTGACCTCTTTCGCCAGGTCCATGCCCTCGAGGCCGGGGAAGGCGCGCGCGGCGGCCAGCGCCTCCTGCTCGTCGATCTGCTCTCCGGCCACCAGGCAGCCGGCCTGGGCGCCCCGCTCGCGCAGGATGCGGGTCAGACGGCGGGTGTCGATATCGGCGATGCCGACCACGTTCTGTTCCTTCAGGTAGTCGTCCAGCGACTGGCGCGCCCGCCAGCTGCTGACCCGCAGCGGCAGGTCGCGGATGACCAGGCCGGCGGCCTGGATATGGCCCGATTCCTCGTCCTCGGGGTTGACGCCGACGTTGCCGATGTGGGGGCAGGTCAGGGTCACGAGCTGGCGCGCGTAGGAGGGGTCGGTGAGGATCTCCTGGTAGCCCGTCATGGCGGTGTTGAACACCACTTCGCCCGTGCTCCGGCCAGCCGAACCGATCGACCGGCCCCAGAACAGGCTGCCGTCTTCCAGGGCCAACAAGGCCGTTTTGCTCAAGGGAACCTCCGCCAGGGGCATTGTGTGCTGTGGCCCGTGCGGGGCCCGTCCGGCGCGCGCAGCCGGGGAACCGGCCTGCGAGCGGTGGGATTGTAAAGGAAAGCGCGCCTCCCTGACAAACCGGCGGGCGGGGGAGCGCGGTGGATCCCGCCCGGACGGCGGCAAAGATCGTAGAAGGTGAAAATAACCGCCAAGACGCCAAGAACGCCAAGAACCTCGTTGTTTGTCGGCTCGCGTGCTTCGCGCGGAGCCGACAAACAGGAAAAAAGGTTTTTCTTGGCGCTCTTGGCGTCTTGGCGGTTACGTTTTGTCCCTTACAACCCCAGCACATCCTGCATGTCGTACAGACCGCTGTCCTGCGACATGAGCCAGGCGGCGGCGCGGGCGGCGCCGTTGGCGAACGTCATGCGGCTGGACGCCTTGTGGGTGATCTCGACGCGCTCGCCCTCGGCGGCGAACAGGACGGTGTGCTCGCCGACGATGTCGCCGGCGCGGATGGTCTCGAAGCCGATGGTCTGGCGCTCGCGCG
>JALSRI010000174.1 GCA_026984835.1 Thiohalobacter sp.
CGCTGCCTTCGATGGCGGAGAAATGAACGAAAACGTCGTCACCGCCGTCGGCGGGAGCGATGAAACCGAATCCCTTGGATTCGTTGAACCATTTAACGGTACCAGTAGCCATGTATAACACCTCTGTATTGGATAGGAGCTCAGGTAGTCAATTGCCGATCGTGAAAGGTGCCGTACAGGAGATACCGCATAGGAACTTCCGAGTAGACCTAGAGAACGCGCAATCAGTTTTGTGTGCCCGCCAGGCCGGCCCCTGATGGGGCGTCTGCCGATGCACGTGCCGGACTATACAACAGAATGCGGCGGATTGCGCAACTATTTTTTGATCGCCCTGTTTTCCGCCGGCTTCGCCCCTCCCCTGTAGGAGCGGGCTCGCCCGCGATCGGTTCCTCGCCTTGTGAGTGGTGGCCGCCGTGATCGCGGGCAAGCCCGCTCCTGCAGGGGGTCAGCGGCGGCTGGCGCGGCGCCATTGCTGGAAGGTGGGGTAGTGGCGCCAGGCGCCGCTCAGCACGTAGTCGAGCACGCCGCTCAGGCGGTAGAACTGCACCACCGAGTCCAGGCGCAGAATCTCGGCGCCGTTGTTGTCGTAAAAGATGAGGGTCGGCGTGTAGAACAGGCCCAGCTCGTCCGCCCACTGCCTGGCCGTGGTGCGCCGGCCGTCGGGCGTGATCACCGGCGTGTCCGCGCGCACGCCCAGCTGCACCGTCTCCATGTGGGCCAGGCGGGCGCGTATGTCGGGTTGGCTCAGCAGTTCGCTGTGCAGGATGTCGCAGGCGTGGCAGTCGCCCTGTTCGAAGAACACCACCAGTGGCCGCGGCGCCGGCCAGTGGCTGCGGTCCAGGGCATAGGGCGGCGCGGAGAAGAAGTCTTCATGGTCCATCTCGCCGGCGCCGAACTTCAGCGGCACGCCGGCGCGGGCCAGGTAGGTGCGGAAGTCTTCCTTGCGGTAGTGGCCACCGGCCACGTATTCGAGCGCGGCGCGGAACTTGTAGGGCGGGTAGTAGCCGGTCAGCCGCAGTGCTTCGCGCCGGTCGGCGTCGTAGAACACCAGCGTGGGGGTGAAGTTGATGCCCTGCGCCACGGCGAAACTGCGCTCGGTCCATTCCCTGCCGTCGAGGTCGGTGACGCTGCGCTGGCCGTGGATGTCGATGCCGATGACGTCGAAGTGCTTTTGGGTGTAGGCACGGATGTCGGCCATGCCCAGGTTGCCGTGCAGGAACTTCTTGCAGTAGGGGCAGTATTTCTGGCCCAGGTACAGCATCAGCCCCTGCTTGCCGGCGGCGATGGCCTCGTCGAGATCGTCGGCCAGGTCCAGGAAACTGAGCTTGAACCAGTCCGGGTAGCTCAGGGGTTCGGACAGCGGCGCGTCGTCGAACTCCAGGAAGGGGTCGTCCCCGGCCGCCGCCGCGAACGGCAGCAGCAGGCCCAGCAGCAGACACAGCCAGGCCGGTCGCCGCCGGCTTGTCGGGTTGCGCGGGGTTGTCGGTGTCGTCGTCGCCACGTGGATTCAGGAACTCGGCAGGGGGCTCTGACAGAGCATTGTAGCGCCATCCCGGTGTCTCTGTCGTTCAGTGTATGATGGCGAGGGATGAAGGTCGAACCGATCGGTCCGTGTCAGCAGCAGCAGGTGCGCGAGGCGGCGCACGGCTGGCTGCGTCGCGCCCGGCAGTTGTGCGGCGTGGAACTGGAACCGGTGCCGGTGCTGTTCGACCTGCGCGGCCGCGCCGCCGGCCAGTACCGGGTGCGGGACGGCCGGCGCTGCATCCGTTTCAATCCCTGGATCTTCGCCCGTTACTTCGACGCCAGCCTGGCTGTCACGGTGCCGCACGAGGTGGCGCATTATGTCGTCGACGTGCTGCACGGGGCGGGTCGCGTGCGGCCGCACGGCCCCGAGTGGCGCGCCGTGATGCGGCGTTTCGGCGTCGATGACAGCGCCAGCGCCCGCTTCGATCTGAGCGGCCTGCCGGTGCGCCGCCAGCGCCGCTTCGGTTACCGCTGCCTGTGCCGCAGCCACGCCCTCACCACCTGCCGGCACAACCGCGTCCAGCGCGGCCAGGCCGTCTACCACTGCCGTCGCTGCGGCGCCGAGCTGGTGTACGCGCCGGCCGACGGGCAACCCT
>JALSRI010000175.1 GCA_026984835.1 Thiohalobacter sp.
GCCGCCCGCCCGGCGACGCCGGCGACGCTGCGCTGTGCCTGTCCGCGCAGACCGGCGCCGGTCTGGATGCCCTGCGTGTTCACCTGAAATCCGCCATGGGCTACCAGACCGAAGCCGGCGGCGGCTTCAGCGCCCGCCGGCGGCACCTCGACGCCCTGCGGCGCGCGCGCCGGCACCTCGACAGCGGTCGGGCGCATCTCGAACACCGTCAGGCCGGCGAACTGCTGGCCGAGGAACTGCGGCTGGCCCAGCAATGCCTTGCGGAGATCACCGGCGAGTTCGGCAGCGACGACCTGCTGGGGGAGATCTTCGCGGGGTTCTGTATCGGCAAATAGGGGCAGCCGCGTCCGCTTCACTCGGCCGGCGGCGTTTGGTGTTTCTCCTCCCACTGTCGCGCCAGCCATTCACCTTCGGCGACCTCTGAGGCCGACATGCCGGTCGCCAGCCTGCTGCGCGCCGGCATGGCATCCGGGTCTCCCCGCCAGGCCGCCACTGTCCACCACATATAGGCCAGCACCGGGTCGCGGCGGGTGCCGATGCCTTCGGCGTAGTGATGCCCGAGCCGGTATTGGGCCACCACCACACCTTGTTCCGCCGCCTGGCGCTGCCACCGGAACGCCAGCGCATCGTTCCTCTTCGTTCCGCGGCCGTCGAGGTACAGTTTCGCCAGCCGCAGCTGCGCCGGGCCGTAACCCTGCAGCGCCGCGGCCCGGTACCAGCGGTAGGCGGCCGCGTAGTCGATGGGCCGGCCGACGCCGCCCTCGCAGATCTCGCCCAGGTAGAACTGCGCTGCGGCGTGGCCCTTGAGGGCCTCGACGAGGAATTCGTCGTAGGCCCTGTGGTAGTCGTACAACTCGTTATAAGCACGCAGCGCCGAGTCGAAATCGGCGGCCGCGCGGGGTGCGCCCAGCAAGGCCGCGAGACACGGCAACAGGAGTGCAATCGATCGGATCATGTCACTACCCTGGATGGAAATCCGCAGAAATTTATTCATGCCGGGAATAATTCTGCCATCGCCTGCCTCTACTAGGACACGAATACGACGGAGAAGTGGAGGACTCAGCATGAACCCAATCCTGCGAAGCGCCCTGGGCGCGATCACCCTGGCCGTGGCGCTGTCCGGCAGCGGGCCGCTTGTTGCGGAGCCGCTCGACAAGAAGCCGGCACCTTCTCCCGACCTGTTCCACCCCAAACGGGTCATGCCACAGCCCGAAGCGCCGGACGACAAGCCGTTTGCAGAACATTTCGTTGTATTCCATATCTCCACGGGTGACGCGTTCGCCCAGAAGCTGGTGCTCAACAATGCTCAGAACCTGGCCAACTTCTACGGCCCCGACAAGGTCGTGATCGAAGTCGTCGCCTACGGCCCCGGCCTGCGCGCGCTGTTCCGCGAAAACACCTATGCCGACCGCATCAAGCGCATGTCCGACCAGGGTATCACCTTCACGGCCTGCGCCAACACCATGAAGGCCATGGGCCGGGATCTGCACAGCCTCAACAAGGTGGCGCGCGTCGTGCCCGGCGGCGTCGTGCGACTCACCGAGCTTCAGGAGGCCGGCTGGACCTATATCAGACCCTGAGCGCAAGGGGCGGCCTGAGAAACAAACAAGAGACGACACAGATACCACCACCGGGAGGGGATTATGTTCAAGAAACTCCACAGCATGCGCCGCGCGATTCCGCTTGGCACCGCGCTTGCCCTGGGCCTGGGCGCATCCGCCACCGAGGCCGCCAACTGGTTCAAGCTGCGCGGCACGGAACCGGGCGGCACCGCCCACACACTGCAGGTATGGGGCTTTCTGCAGCCGACCTACGTCAACGACACCAGCGATGACATCGAAGGCGCTGTCGGTCCCGCCGCCTCCATGAACGGCGACAAGCAGGTGCCCGGCACCGTCCCGCCCGATCGCACGTCGCGGGAGAGCTTTTTCATGCGCCGGGCCCGGATCGGGATCCGCGGCACCATGATCCCGATAAGCAATGACATCGATTATTTCATCCTGACGGAATGGGGCCAGAACGGCATAACCCGCGCCGGTGGCGCTGCCCATCTGCTCGATGCCTCCATTACCTTCAACCAGCTGTCGCGCGGCATGGACGACGATGGCCTGCAGAACCTGGGCGTTCGCATGCGCATCGGTCAGTTCCTGTTCTCGCAGACTTCACAGGCGCTGTCGCAGTCCACGCCCGGCCGCCGTGTCCACATTTTCATGCCGGAGGCCACCTTTGCCCACGCCATTGGCCGTTTCACCACCGACAATGGCGTCCACAACTGGCCGGAAGACGAGACCAGCGCCAATGGCGCCCGTGATGTCGGCGTCGAGCTGTTCGACTGGGCTGAGTTCAAGGACCCGTTCATGGGCGGCGGGCCGCTGGAATTCACCTATTCCTTCGGTCTCGGCAACGGCGACGCCATCGGCGAGCTAAACCGTGATGGCAACTTCAAGAAATACTACTGGTTGTCCCTTGCCAAGCTGTGGGACAAGACGCGCGGCCCGCGGCGCCACGACATGATGATCTATGGCTGGTATCAGGACACCAATGTGCTGTTCAACAACGATATCGACAACGATGGTCGTCCCGACAACCTTGCGGCCCCACTGGGCGGCGACCGGCGTCCGCCCAATATTGCGGCCGATCCGGTCAGCTGCGGCAACCGCGTCTGCAAGAATGGCAACGAGAAGGATGAGAAGCAGCAATACTGGGGCTTCGGTTTCGAGTACTTCGACAAGCCATTCGCCAGTCTCGGCCAGATTCGCTTCGAGGCCGAATGGCAGAAGCAGCGCGGCCTGACCTTCGACGGTGCGCGCAGCCCCTCGGTGAGGCAGAATGATCTCAACGGTGGATTCGACAGTATCCTGTATGAGCTGGGAGGTGAAAACACGGGCTGGTATGTCGATATCGGACACGACATCAACGGCTATCTCGGTATCAGAAAGCGTACCACGTTCAACGTGCGTTATGATGAATTCCATCGTAACAAGGGCAATGTGTCGCGCGAGGTCGAATGGAAGACCTGGAGCCTGACTGCCGAATACTTCTTCCACAAGAAGGCACGTGCCACCCTGACCTACCAGTTCCGTAACTTCAATGCCGACGACCGCACCGGCGGCTTCAAGACCAACGGCAACGCGGTGCTGGAGCAGATCGACAACCGCATCGGCTTGCAGGTGACCTTCATCTACAAGAACGTGCTGCTCAGGTAGCAGTCGCAGGGAACGATGCGCCAGGTGGCAGGGGGTCCCATGGGACCCCCTGCCGTTTGCGTTACACTGCATGCCTTCACGGGAAGTCCGAAGGATCCGGGTATGAACAGGCTATCGGTATCGTTGCTGGTTTATGCGGCAGGCGTTCTCGCACTGCTGCTGGTCCAGGGCTGCGGCACGACGCGCCGGGAAGCACGCCAGGAAGTGCAGCGCGGTGTCTATGTTCCCGATGCAGACAGTGTCTTCGTCGCGAACCGGTCGAAGGTGAGCCGTTCTCCGGACGGGGCCCGAATCGCCATCATCGGAGAGGGGGCGGAGCCCTCATGGAAGATCGTTCGCCGCGCGCTCGCGCGCCTCGGCATTCCCTACGAAGTCCACGATGGCCCCAACCCCTGGCTGCTCACCGGTTGGGTGATCTGGTCCTACGATCCCGACGGGGACCGCGGGCGCAGCAAGCGGCCCGGCTTTGGGGTGTCCGGCACCGATGAACGCCACCGCTTCCGTTTTTCCAAGGATCCGGCCGGCACCGACATCCTGGTCACCGACGCCGCCCGGCAGCGGGAGGTGGATATAGCGCCGGACAGCGAATACAGCTGGCTCGAATGGCAGGACGACACGCCCAGTCCCGCCGCCGCTTTCGCATTTGCGCGGCGTCTGCAGGGCGACATCGAAGCCGTGCTTTCACTCGTATCGACAGAGTCTGCCTTGCAGAAGGCCGGCCGGGAGCCGGCGGCACAACAGCCCCCGGCGCCCGCAGCGGTTGCGCCGACCGGTACGGCGAAGCGTCCTGAAACTCCGGCCAAGGTACAAGCGCCCGCCATCGTCGTTCCTCCCGCCGCACCGGTTCCCGGGAGTGGGGCTGCGCCACCGCCGGCCACCGTGGCGAGCGCGCCGCGCAAGAACCTGCCGGCGGTGGCTGCGGGCGCGCGTACTACCCTGTTGCTCGATGCGCCGCCGGCGCGGGTCTGGGAGGCGCTGCTGCGCGCGCTGCAGGACGCGAAGGTCGAGCTGCAGACCCTCGATCGCAGCCAGCTGCTCGTCACCACCGACTGGGTCGACGCCAGCTACGATCGCAAGAACCAGCAGCTGATATTCCGGTCCAACGAACCGGGTCGCTGGGCATTCGACCTGCGTGGTCACGGACTCCAGCGCCACCGTTTCCAGCTGTTGCTCATTCCGGTGGGCGAAGGACGCACCCTGCTGCGGGCCTACCACGTGGGATTCCAGGAGGAGGTCGATCTGACGCCGGATTCGTCGCAGACATTGCTGCAGTGGGCGGACCGCCGGACCGACCCCGCCATTGCAGCGGCATTCCTGCGGTACCTCAGGATCGTCCCGCGCTGAAGCGGGCAGGCGAAACAGGAGGCAGTGATGAAAAACCCAACCAGGAGCGGACCCGCGTTCGCAGCCGGCCTGCTGCTGGCCGGCGCGGTGAACCTGCCCGCGGTGGCCCAGGCGGGCGGCAACCCGTTTGCGTTTACCGATCTGGCCGCCAGCAACAGGCTGGCGCAGGCAGACGACGGGGAACGCGACCAGAAGATGGACAAGGAAGGCAAGTGTGGCGGCAAGTCGGCCAGGGAGGCGGTCTGCGGCATCTACCAGGTAGGCAGCGGCCACAAGGACCCGGCCAGGGTAAAGGATGGCAAGTGCGGCGGCCACAGGGTCGTCGAGGCACTGTGTGGTGGAGACAGGTAACAGGTAACCCAAGGAGACAAGCATGAAAAGGATGGTGATGGTGATACTGCTGCTGGGCCTGGGCCCGGCCTGGGGCGCGGAGGGTCTGTTGCAGGTGAAGAGCCCCCATGGCGTGAGCGAGACGCTCGACCGCTTCGAACAGGCGGTCCGCAACAAGGGCATGACCGTGTTCACGCGCATCGACCATGCTGCCGGTGCGGCGCGGGTGGGCAAGGTGCTGCGGCCGACCGAGCTGCTCATCTTCGGCAACCCCAACATCGGCACCCTGCTGATGCAGAGCAGGCAGACGGCGGCCATCGACCTGCCCATGAAAGCCCTGGCCTGGAAGGATGCGCAAGGCCAGGTCTGGCTGGCCTGGAACGACCCGGCCTGGATCGCCAGGCGCCACGGTATCAGCGATCGCGACGCCGTGGTGGCGAAGATGCAGAAGGCGCTGCGGGCCTTTGGGGCGGCTGCCACCAAGCCGTAGGGCGAAGTGAAAAAGGCTGTTGTTTCAGAAGGGTCGGCAGGTTGTTTCGGTAGGCCACACGCGCTCAAGTCTCCGGCAGCGCTTCCACCTTGACATAGGTCCAGCCTGCCTGCAGGCGGTCGACGATGTGATCGATGGCCGTCTTGTCGGTATCGACGTTGCTGATGAAGCGCGGGTGTTCGCCACGCCGGAACAGGTTGCGGATGCCGTTGGCACAGGCGATGAAGTGCACGTTGTCGTGACGCCGTATCATGTCGGCCACCTGTTTCTCGAAGGGCGACACGCCGGCGCGCATCAGGTCCAGGCCGCCCGCGTTGGCCACCACCTCGACCTGGCTGCCCGGTTTGTCGTGTTCCTTCAGAAAGGTCTCTATGTAGTCCAGGGCGGCGGCAAACTGGCGCGGGTCGGATTTGCTGATGTGCAGCACCACCCGTTCACCGGCCTGCCGTGCGGCCATCGCCGGCGGGGTGGCGCCGCTCTTCTGGCTGCAATAATAGCCCAGCATGCCGCTGCCCAGGCCGACGGCCAGCAAGGTGACAGTGGCCGCCAGGCTCTTCCACAACGAGCGGCGAGTGCCATGCACGGGTGCCCCGACGTCCCGGTTGGCCGGCAGCAGCCGCGTCGGTGCCCTGGCGTCGGCGAACGCCAGGTTCATCAGGTCCTTGGCGCGGCGCAGTTCATAGACCTGGTCGCGGACGTCGGGATCCCTTTCCATGGTGGCCAGGATGGCCTCGCAGCCCTGGGCATCCAGCTGGCCGTCGACGAAGGCGCTCAGCAGTTGCGGGTCCGGATTTTCATATGTCTTCTTGATCATGCGGCTACTTCACTATCCGAATATGTTTACCCCGAGGCGTGGCATCGGCCGTGTGCTGCTCGAGCTGACCCAGGAGGTTCTTGCGCGCCCGGTGCAGCCGGCTCATCACCGTGCCGATCGGGATGCTCAGTGTCTCCGCCACCTCGCAATAGGAGAAGCCTTCCAGGTCGACCAGGGACAGGATCTGCCGCTGGTCGTCGGGCAGGCGCGCCACGGCACAGCGTACGCGGGCGACGATTTCCATTTCCTGGCAGTTGCCGAGCGGGCCGTTCGCCTCGCACTGCTGCTCGTCGTCCAGTTCCGTGTGCGGCTTGCGGCGGCGCAGGTACTGGTGCCAGTTGTTGTTCAGGATGCTGTACAACCAGGCGAACAACCGGTTTTCATCCCGCAGCTGGTGGCTGTTGACCAGGCCGGAGGCCAGTGTCTCCTGTACCAGGTCGTCGGCCAGCATTTCGTCGCCGCACCACACCAGGGCCACCCGGAACAACCGGTCCCGCGACTCCGCGATTCTCCGCCTCAGCGGCTGATTGGTTTCATTTTTTGCGCGCATTACCCACATAGATGCAGCAACCCACCGGTTTATTCTCCCGATCGGCGATATCGGCCGGGAAGCGCGGTCCCCGAAATGGCCTCGATTGCCGCAAAACGGTAGAATATCATCCCTTTGCCGGAATTTTTCGGGCCGGACATGGATTACGGGCAATCTTACGATGTCATCGTCGTCGGCGGCGGTCACGCCGGCACCGAGGCCGCGCTGGCCGCGGCGCGCGCCGGTGCCCGCACCCTGCTGCTGACCCACAACCTCGACACCCTGGGCCAGATGAGCTGCAACCCGGCCATCGGCGGCATCGGCAAGGGCCACCTGGTGAAGGAGATCGACGCTCTGGGCGGGGTCATGGCGCGGGCGGCCGATGCCGCCGGCATCCAGTTCCGGCGCCTCAACGTCAGCAAGGGGCCGGCCGTGCGCGCCACCCGCTGCCAGGCCGACCGCCAGCTCTACCGCCGCGCCATCCGCGCCGCGCTGGAGAACCAGCCCGGCCTGACCCTGTTCCAGCAGGCGGTGGACGACCTCGTGGTCGAGGGCGGCCGGGTGGCCGGCGTGGTCACGGCCATGGGGCTGCGTTTTGGCGCCCGCGCCGTGGTGCTGACCGTCGGCACCTTCCTGGGCGGCCGCATCCACGTCGGCCTGACCAGCCAGCCGGGCGGCCGCGCCGGCGATCCGCCCGCCAACGCCCTGTCTGAGCGCCTGCGCGCCCTGCCCCTGCGGGTCGAGCGCCTCAAGACCGGCACGCCGCCGCGCATCGACGGCCGCAGCATCGACTATGCGCGCCTGGCCGAGCAGCCCGGCGACGCGCCGCCGCCGAGCTTCTCCTTCCTGGCCACGGGCGACGAGCACCCGCGCCAGCTGAGCTGCCACATCGCCCATACGACGGAACGCACCCACGACATCATCCGCGCCGGCCTGGACCGCTCGCCGCTGTATGCCGGCGTCATCGAGGGCACCGGGCCGCGCTACTGCCCCTCCATCGAGGACAAGGTGGTGCGCTTCGCCGACAAGAGCTCACACCAGATCTTCGTCGAGCCCGAGGGGCTGGACACCCACGAGGTCTACCCCAACGGCATCTCCACCAGCCTGCCCTTCGACGTGCAGCTCGAACTGGTGCGCTCCCTGCCCGGCTTCGAACAGGCCCACATCACGCGCCCCGGCTACGCCATCGAGTACGACTTCTTCGACCCGCGCGACCTGCGCGCCTCGCTGGAGACGAAATTCATCGACGGCCTGTTCTTCGCCGGCCAGATCAACGGCACCACCGGCTACGAGGAAGCCGCCGCCCAGGGCCTGCTGGCCGGCGTCAACGCCGCTTTGCAGGTGCAGGGCCGCGAGCCGTGGCGGCCGGGCCGCGACCAGGCCTACCTGGGCGTGCTGGTCGACGACCTGGTGACCCGCGGCACCAGCGAGCCCTACCGCATGTTCACCAGCCGCGCCGAGTACCGGCTGCTGCTGCGCGAGGACAACGCCGACCTGCGGCTGACCCCGCTCGGGCGCGACCTGGGACTGGTCGATGACGCACGTTGGGCGGTTTTTTGCAGAAAACGTGATGCGATTGAACGCGAACAGCAGCGATTGCGCGATATCTGGATTCGGCCGGGCAGCGCTGCCGCCGTGCACCTGGAACAGCGCCACGACCAGCAGCTGGCCCAGGAGCAGCGCGCTCTGGACCTGCTCAGGCGGCCCGGCATCGGCTACGCCGAGCTGCTGGCGCTGGCCGGTACCGGCCCGGCCTGCGAGGATCCGAAAGTGGCCGAGCAGGTCGAGATCCAGGCCCGCTACCACGGCTACATCGAGCGCCAGCGCGACGAGATCGAGCGCCAGCGTCGCCATCAGGACAAGCCACTGCCGGCCGACCTCGACTACGGCGCGATACGCGGCCTGTCCGCCGAAGTGCGCGAGAAGCTGGCCGCCACCCGCCCCGAGACCGTCGGCCAGGCGGCCCGCATTCCCGGCGTCACACCGGCGGCGGTGTCGCTGTTGCTGGTGCACCTGAAAAAGAGCGGCCAGGCGGCCCGCAAGCGCGCGTGACCGCCGTCCCGCGCCCGCCCGCCGGGCAGGCCGGCGCCCTGCCGCCCGACACCGCCGCCCGCATCGCCGCCGGCGCCGCCGGGATGCGGGTGGCGCTGCCAGAGGCGGCCACGGACACCCTGGCGGCCTACCTCGCCCTGCTCGCCAGGTGGAACCGCGCCTACAACCTCACCGCCGTGCGCGACCCGCGCGACATGGTGGTGCGCCACGTGCTCGACAGCCTGGCGCTGCTGCCCTTCCTGCGCGGCGCCAGCCTGCTGGACGTCGGCACCGGCGCCGGCCTGCCGGGCCTGGTGCTGGCGGCGGCGCGGCCCGGCCTCGCCGTCACCCTGCTGGACTCCAGCGCCAAGAAGCTGCGCTTCGTGCGCCAGGCCGTGGCCGAGCTGGGCCTGGCCAATGCCGGTGTGGTGCAGGCGCGCATGCAGGAGTACCGGCCGGGCCGGCCATTTGATATGGTGGTCAGCCGCGCGGTGGCGTCGCTGAAGGACCTGTACCTGCAAAGCCGCCACCTGCTGGCCCCCGGCGGCCGCATGCTGTTCATGAAGGGCGCGCTGCCGGAGACGGAAATCGGCGAACTGCCGCCGGACTGGGGCCGGCCGCATGTCGAAACCCTGCACATACCCGGGCTGAAGGCACAGCGCCACCTGCTCTGGCTGGAGAAACCACACCCGTGAGCCGCATCATCGCCATCACCAACCAGAAGGGCGGCGTCGGCAAGACCACCACCAGCGTCAACCTGGCGGCGTCGCTGGCCGCCACCCGGCGCCGCGTGCTGCTGGTCGACCTCGACCCGCAGGGCAACGCCACCATGGGCAGCGGCGTCGACAAGAACGCCGTCGAGAACTCGGGCTACCAGGCCCTGATGGGCCAGGTGCCGGTGCGCGAGGCGGTGCGGCTGGCCGAAGAGGCCGGCTACCACCTGTTGCCCGGCAACAGCGACCTGACCGCCGCCGAAGTCGAACTCATGCAGATGGAAGGCCGCGAGCGCCGCCTGGCCGGGCTGCTGGGCGAGCTGGCCGGCGACTTCGACTACATGCTCATCGACTGCCCGCCGTCGCTCAACCTGCTGACCCTGAACGCCCTGACCGCCGCCGATTGCGTGTTCATCCCCATCCAGTGCGAGTACTACGCCCTGGAGGGCCTGTCGGCGCTGCTGGAGACCGTCGAACAGGTGCGTGCCGCCATCAACCCGCGACTGCAGGTGGAAGGCCTGCTGCGCACCATGTACGACGCCCGCAACAACCTCGCCACCCAGGTCTCGGACCAGCTCATCGAGCACTTCGGCGACAAGGTCTACCGCACCATCATTCCCCGCAACGTGCGCCTGGCCGAAGCGCCCAGCTACGGCCTGCCCATCATCAAGTACGACAAGACCTCGCGCGGCGCCATCGCCTACCTGGCGCTGGCCGGCGAACTGCTGCGCCGCGAGCAGGAGGCGGCCGAACCGGCCTGACCCTGTAGGAGCGGGCTTGCCCGCGATCGCGGCGCAGCCGGAAACGACCGTTCGGCGGCCAGCGGGATCGCGGGCAAGCCCGCTCCTACAGGGGGAGGGACGGAACGCCGAACTGGTCCCCGGCGCCGTTTTCCTTTAATGTTCGCATCCATCCCCCCGAGCCCGACGAGCACATGGCAGCAAAGAAACGAGGACTGGGCCGCGGCCTGGACGCCCTGCTGGGATCCACCCGGCCCGAGGCGGCGCCGGCGGCCGCGCCGGGTGCCACCGCCCCCGGCGACAGCGACGGCGACCTGCGCACCCTGGGCGTGGACCAGCTGCAGCGCGGCAAGTACCAGCCGCGCCGCGACATGCACCAGGAAAGCCTCGAGGAACTGGCCGATTCCATCCGCGCCCAGGGCCTGGTGCAGCCCATCGTGGTGCGCCCGGTCGACGGCGGCCGCTACGAGATCATCGCCGGCGAACGGCGCTGGCGGGCCGCCCAGCTGGCGGGCCTGCAGGACGTGCCGGTGGTGGTGCGCGACATCGACGACCGCGCCGCCATCGCCATGGCGCTCATCGAGAACATCCAGCGCGAGGACCTCAACCCGCTGGAGGAGGCGCACGCCCTCAAGCGCCTGATCGACGAATTCGACATGACCCACCAGCAGGCCGCCGAGGCCGTGGGCCGCTCGCGGGCCGCCGTCAGCAACCTGCTGCGGTTGCTGGAGCTGGGCGAGGTGGCCACCGGCATGGTGCAGGACGGCCAACTGGAAATGGGCCACGCCCGCGCCCTGCTGGCGCTGTCGGGCCGGCGCCAGGCCGAGGCGGCGCGCCAGGTGCAGGCCCGGGGCCTGTCGGTGCGGGCCACCGAGCGGCTGGTGCAGAAGCTGCTGGCCGAATCCGGGGCGGGCACCGCGTCCCGTCCGGCCCCACGGCGCCGCAACCCGGACCTGGTGCGGCTGGAACAGGGCCTGGCCGACCGCCTGGGCGCGCCGGTGCAGATACAGTACAACGACAAGGGCAAGGGCCGGCTGGTGATCAGCTACAACAGCCTCGATGAACTGGACGGGATCCTCGAACATATCCGCTAGGGACGATATATAAATTGTTGACCCCACCCATCGACGCTCCTTATAATCTGCCGCCGCCCGCCGCCGGCGAGCCCGGTGGCTGAAGCGCTCCGTCGGCTGTTGTTGCCGCAACTGCTACTGGTGGCAGCGACGTCCGCCGTGTTTCTCGTCGCATCCGGACTTTTTCCGGCCGTTTCGGCACTGGCCGGCGGTGGCATTGCAGCGGCCAATGTGCTGATCCTGGCGCGCTGCGCTCGCCGCCAGGCGGCCTCGCCGCCGGCGTCGGCGCAACGCACGCTGCGCTCGCTGTACCGGTGTGCCGCGCAGCGCTTCATTGCAGTAGCCCTGCTGTTCGCGCTGGGCATGGGCGCAGGGCTGGACCCGCTGGCGGTGGTGGCGGGGTTCGTGGCAGGCCAGATGGCACTGTTCTTTTCGGGAACCATACACACAATAGCGAACTAGAACGATGGCGGCAGGACCGGCAACCTCATCCGAATATATAAAGCACCACCTGACAAACCTCACCTTCGGTCAGCACGCCGACGGCCACTGGGGTTTTGCGCACAGCATGGGCGAGGCGGCCGAGATGGGCTTCTGGGCCATCAATGTCGACAGCATGCTGTTTTCCATCGGCCTGGGCGCCTTGTTCATGTGGGGCTTCCGCAAGGCCGCCAGCACCGCCACGGCAGGTGTGCCGGGCGGCTGGCAGAACTTCGTCGAATGGGTGATAGAATTCATCGACGAGAGCGTGCGCGGTTCCTTCAGCGGCCAGAGCCGCCTGGTTGCGCCGCTGGCGCTTACCATCTTCGTCTGGGTGTTCCTGATGAACTTCATGGACCTCATCGCCGTCGACCTGCTGCCCACGCTGGCCGGCCTGGCGGGCGTGCACTTTCTCAAGATCGTGCCATCCACCGACCCCAACATCACCTTCGGCCTGTCGCTGACGGTATTCCTGCTGGTGTTGTTCTACAGCATCAAGTTCAAGGGCGTGGGCGGCTTCCTTGGCGAGCTGGCCTTCCAGCCGTTCCCCAAGTGGCTGGCCCCGATCAACCTCATTCTCGAAGGCGTCAACCTGATTTCCAAGCCGGTGTCGCTGTCACTGCGGCTGTTCGGCAACATGTACGCCGGTGAAATGATCTTCATCCTCATCGCGCTGATGTACAGCGGCGGCATGGTACTCGGTACCTTCGGCGGCCTGCTGCAGTTGGGATGGGCCATATTTCACATTCTGATCATCACCCTGCAGGCCTTCATCTTCATGACCCTGACGATCGTTTACCTGGACATGGCCTGCCAGGAGCATCACTGATCTCCAGGGGGGGAAGACCTTTTTCATTCAGCGCAAGGATACAGGGGGCGCAGAGGCAAACAGTGTTTGTTTTTTCGAAAAAACCAACTTTGCACACCCTGCGTCCTTGTGGTGAAAATCTTTTTCAACCGATTTACAGAACTCGTTACTAGGAGACAATCATGGAAAACGCTCTGCTCTACATCGCCGGCAGCCTGATGATGGGCCTGGGTGCACTCGGTGCCGCCGTGGGTATCGGTATCCTGGGCGGCCGCTTCCTCGAAGGCGCCGCGCGCCAGCCGGAACTGATTCCGATGCTGCGTACGCAGTTCTTCATCGTCATGGGTCTGGTGGACGCTGTGCCGATGATCGCCGTCGGCCTCGCCCTGTACGTCATGTTCGCTGTGGTTGGCGGATAAAACACCAGTTGGCCGTTTTATCCACTGACCTGCACGAGGTGCAACCATGAATTTCAACGCGACACTGATCGGACAGATGATCTCCTTTGCGGTGTTCATCTGGTTCTGCATGCGGTTCGTGTGGCCACCGATCACCCAGGCGCTGACGACGCGCAAGGAAAAGATCGCCGAGGGCCTGGCCGCCGCCGACCGCGGCCGCCAGGAACAGGAACTGGCGCAGAAGGCGGCGCTGGAGAAGCTGCACGAAGCCAAGCAGCAGGCCGCCGAGATCATCCAGCGCGCCGAGAAGCGTGCCGCCGAGATCGTCGACGCGGCCAAGGACGACGCGCGCGAGGAAGGCGAGCGCCTGATGGCCGCCGCCCGGGCCGAGATCGAGCAGGAAGTGAACCGGGCCCGCGAGGCACTGCGCGGCCAGGTGGTCGAGATCGCCACGGCGGGTGCCGCGCGCATCCTCAAGCGCGAGCTGGATGCCACCGCCAACGACGAGCTCATCAAAGACCTCGTCGCCCAGATCTAGGTAGCGGCCATGGCAGACAGCAAACGCCCTGCGGCCGACGATCTCGGTGGTGACGCCTCCCTGGCGCGGCCCTACGCGCGCGCCGTGTTCGAGCTGGCGAAGGCCGAGGGCGGGTTCCAGCATTGGGAAGACGCGCTGGACCTGATGGCCGCCGTCGCCGCCAACGAGCGCATGCAGGCGCTGCTGGATGACCCGCGCCTGACGCGTGCCGATGCCGCCGATCTCATGATCCGCGCCTGCGGCGACGACATCGGCCAGCGCGAGGCGAACCTGCTGCGCATGCTGGCCGAGAACGGCCGGCTCGACCAGCTGCCCATGATCGCCGCCCTGTACCGGCAACTGCGCGACGAGGCGGAAGGCACGGTGGAGGCCGAGGTCATCTCCGCCATGCCGCTCGACGACGCGCAGAAGGCCGCCATCGTCGACGCGCTCAAGAAGCGCCTCGGCCGCGACGTGCAACTGAATTGTTCCGTGAACGAAGACCTGGTGGGTGGTGCAGTCATCCGTGCGGGCGACCTGGTGATTGACGGGTCGGCCGTGGAACGGCTGCGGCAGCTTTCCAGCGCCCTGGTTCACTAATAGAGGACGCAAGCAATGCAACTGAACCCATCCGAAATCAGTGAACTGATCAAGAAGCGCATCGAGGGATTCGAGGCGGTCTCCGAGGCGCGCAGCGAGGGCACCATCGTCAGCCTGACCGACGGCATCACCCGCATCCACGGCCTGGCCGACGTCATGCAGGGCGAGATGATCGACTTCGGCAACGGACTCTACGGTATGGCGCTGAACCTGGAGCGCGACTCGGTCGGCGCCGTCATCCTCGGCGACTACAAGTCGGTATCGGAGGGCGACAAGGTGCGCTGCACCGGTCGTATCCTGCAGGTGCCGGTGGGCGAGAACCTGCTGGGCCGGGTGGTCGACTCGCTGGGCAGTCCCATCGACGGCAAAGGACCGATCGAGAGCAGCGAGAGCTCGCCGATCGAGAAGATCGCCCCCGGCGTCATCGCCCGCAAGTCGGTCGATCAGCCGGTGCAGACCGGCCTCAAGGCCATCGACTCCATGGTGCCCATCGGTCGCGGCCAGCGCGAATTGATCATCGGCGACCGCCAGACCGGCAAGACCGCCGTGGCCATCGACGCCATCATCAACCAGAAGGGCACCGGGGTGAAGTGCATCTACGTCGCCGTTGGCCAGAAGAACTCCTCGGTGGCCGCCGTGGTGCGCAAGCTGGAAGAGCACGGCGCCATGGACCACACCATCGTGGTGTCGGCAGGCGCCGCCGATTCGGCCGCCATGCAGTACATCGCGCCCTACGCCGGCTGCACCATGGGCGAGTACTTCCGCGACCGCGGCGAGGACGCGCTCATCATCTACGACGATCTCACCAAGCAGGCCTGGGCCTACCGCCAGGTGTCGCTGCTGCTGCGCCGCCCGCCGGGCCGCGAAGCCTACCCCGGCGATGTCTTCTACCTGCACTCGCGCCTGCTGGAACGCGCCGCGCGCGTCAACGAGGCCTACGTCGAGAAGGCCACCAACGGTGAAGTGAAGGGCCGGACCGGGTCGCTGACCGCGCTGCCCATCATCGAGACCCAGGCGGGCGACGTGTCGGCCTTCGTGCCCACCAACGTCATCTCCATCACCGACGGCCAGATCTTCCTGGAGTCCGACCTGTTCAACGCCGGCATCCGGCCCGCCATCAACGCCGGCCTGTCGGTGTCGCGCGTCGGTGGCGCCGCCCAGACGCCCATCATCAAGAAGCTGGGCGGCGGCGTGCGCCTGGCGCTGGCACAGTACCGCGAGCTGGCGGCCTTCGCCCAGTTCGCCTCCGACCTGGACGAAGCCACCCGCAAGCAGCTCGAACGCGGCCAGCGCGTCACCGAACTGATGAAGCAGGCGCAGTACGCGCCGCTGTCGGTGGCCGAGATGGCGCTGTCGCTGTTCGCCGCCAACGAAGGCTACCTGGACGACGTCGACGTCAAGAAGATCGTCGACTTCGAGGCCGGCCTGCTGGCCCACTTCCGCGCCAACTACGCCAGCGACATGGACGCCATCAACGCAGATCCCAGGTACGACGACGAGGTGGCGGCCACCCTGCGCAAGATCGTGGAAGACTTCGTCGCCAACGGCGCCTATTGATGGGTGACATCCGATTTCACATTCCTTTGATGAAGGACGGCACACGTAGGGTGGCGGTGAGCGCAGCGAACCCCACCATGACCCGACCCAGGTAACCGACATGGCTGGCGCAAAAGAAATACGCACCCAGATCAAGAGCATCAGCAACACCCAGAAGATCACCAAGGCCATGGAGATGGTCGCGGCGAGCAAGATGCGCAAGGCGCAGGAACGCATGCTGGCCTCGCGGCCCTATGCGAAGAAGATGCGCAGCGTGGTGGCCCACCTGGGTCGCTCGCACCCGGAATACAAGCACCCGTTCCTGATCGAGCGCGAGGCGAAGCGCGTCGGGCTGGTGGTGATCTCCACCGACCGCGGCCTGTGCGGCGGCTTGAACATCAACCTGTTCAAGGCGGTGGTCAACGCCATGAAGGAATGGGACGCGCAGGGCCTGGAGATCGACATCGCCGTCATCGGCGCCAAGGCGCTGGGCTTCTTCAAGCGCATGGGAGGCAACGTGGTGTCGGAGAACTCGCACCTTGGCGACAAGCCCGGCCTCGACGAACTGATCGGCTCGGTCAAGGTGATGCTGGATGCCTACTACGAGGGCCGCATCGACCGCCTCCACATCGCCGGCAACGAGTTCGTCAACACCATGACCCAGCAGCCCCAGGTGGAGCAGTTGCTGCCGGTGATCGGCGACCAGGAAGACGAGGAACTGAAGCATCACTGGGACTACATCTACGAGCCCGATGCGCGCGAAGTGATGGACGCCCTGCTGATGCGCTACATCGAATCGCTGGTCTACCAGGGCGTGGTAGAGAACATCGCCTGCGAAATGGCGGCTCGCATGGTGGCCATGAAGGCCGCTTCCGACAACGCCGGCACACTGATCGACGAATTGCAGCTGGCCTACAACAAGGCCCGCCAGGCCGCCATCACGCAGGAGCTGTCGGAAATCGTCAGCGGCGCGGCGGCCGTCTAGAGAATTTTTCGGAGTCAACGAGGAACCCGACATGAGTTCTGGAAACATAGTTGAAATCATCGGCGCCGTGGTCGACGTCGAATTCCCGCGCGACTCGGTGCCCAAGGTGTACGATGCCCTCAAGGTGGAAGAGGCCGGCCTGACGCTGGAGGTGCAGCAGCAGCTCGGCGACGGCATCGTCCGCACCATCGCCATGGGTTCCACGGACGGCCTCAAGCGTGGCGTCGACGTGCTCAATACCGGTGCGCCGATCACGGTGCCGGTCGGCAAGGGCACCCTGGGCCGGGTCATGGACGTGCTCGGCAACCCGGTCGACGAGGCCGGCCCGGTGCAGGCCGACAAGAAGATGCCCATCCACCGCGCGCCGCCGACCTACGCCGAGCAGGCGGCCAGCGTCGAGATCCTGGAGACCGGCATCAAGGTCATCGACCTCATCATGCCCATCGCCAAGGGCGGCAAGATCGGCCTGTTCGGCGGCGCCGGCGTCGGCAAGACCGTCACCCTGATGGAGCTGATCCGCAACATCGCTGTCGAGCACTCCGGCTACTCGGTGTTCGCCGGCGTCGGCGAGCGCACCCGCGAGGGCAACGACTTCTACTACGAAATGCAGGAAGGCGGCGTGCTCGACAAGGTGGCCCTGGTCTACGGCCAGATGAACGAGCCGCCCGGCAACCGCCTGCGCGTGGCGCTCACCGGCCTGACCATCGCCGAGAACTTCCGCGACGAAGGCCGCGACGTGCTGATGTTCATCGACAACATCTACCGCTACACCCTGGCCGGCACCGAAGTGTCCGCGCTGCTCGGCCGCATGCCGTCGGCGGTGGGCTACCAGCCGACCCTGGCCGAGGAGATGGGCGTACTGCAGGAGCGCATCACCTCTACCAAGACCGGTTCCATCACTTCCTTCCAGGCGGTGTACGTGCCGGCCGACGACCTCACCGATCCGTCACCCGCCACCACCTTCGCCCACCTCGACGCCACCCTGGTGCTGTCGCGCCAGATCG
This sequence comes from Thiohalobacter sp., assembly GCA_026984835.1. GTDB lineage: Bacteria > Pseudomonadota > Gammaproteobacteria > DSM-19610 > DSM-19610 > JALSRI01. The sequence continues at coordinate 17,599 of JALSRI010000175.1, forward strand.
CCGAGCTGGGCATCTACCCGGCGGTGGACCCGCTCGATTCCACCTCGCGCCAGCTCGACCCGCTGGTGGTCGGCAGCGAGCACTACGAGACCGCGCGCGCCGTGCAGGGCACCCTGCAGCGCTACAAGGAGCTGCGCGACATCATCGCCATCCTCGGCATGGACGAGCTGTCCGAGGAAGACAAGCAGGTGGTGGCACGGGCGCGCAAGATCCAGCGCTTCCTGTCGCAGCCCTTCTTCGTGGCCGAGACTTTCACCGGCGCGCCCGGCAAGTACGTGTCGCTCAAGGACACCATCGCTGCCTTCAAGGGTATCGTCAACGGCGACTACGACGAGTTGCCGGAGCAGGCCTTCTACATGGTGGGCACCATCGACGAAGCCGTCGAGAAGGCCAAGTCGCTTTGACGCGGCGCGGGGTCTAGACTATGGCCATGACCATCCACGTCGACATCGTCAGCGCCGAGGCCGAGATCTTCTCGGGTCCCGCCAATATGGTGTTCGCGCCAGCCGAAATGGGCGAGGTCGGCATCGCACCACGCCACTCCCCTCTGCTGACCCGACTCAAGCCGGGCGAGGTCCGGGTGCAGATGGAAGGCGCGGAAGAGCAGTTCTTCTACGTCTCCGGCGGCATGCTGGAAGTGCAGCCGCACGTCGTCACCGTGCTGGCCGACACAGCCGTGCGCGCCAAGGACCTCGACGAAGCCGCTGCCCTGCGCGCCAAGGAACGCGCCGAGAAGGAACTGGCCGACAAGAAGAGCGACTTCGAATACGCCCGCGCCCAGGCCGAACTGGCCGAAGCGGTGGCGCAGCTTCGCACCATTCAGAAGATCCGCGAGAAGTCGAAGCGGTAAGATGAGTTTGGAAGGAACCACAAAGGCGCACAAAGGTGCACAAAGGGAAAACAAGGAAAGATTTTCCTTGTTCGCCTTCGTGCGCCTTCGTGGTTAACCCCATGACCACACCCACCGTCAGCAAACACAAGGTCGTCTCCATCAGCTATTCCATTCTCGACGAGAGCGGAACGGTGCTGGAGCAGTCGGACATCCCGGTGTCCTACGTGCACGGCGGCCCCAACCAGATGTTTCCGGAAGTCGAGCAGGCGCTGGAAGGCAAGGCCGTTGGCGAGCGGGTGGAAGTGACGCTGCCGCCCGAGAAGGCCTTCGGGGCCAGCGACCCCAACCTCACCTTCACCGACGACATCGACAACGTGCCGCCGCAGTTCCGCCACGTGGGCGCCGAGGTGGAGATGCAGAACGAAGCCGGCGACGTGCGTACCTTCATCGTCTCGAAGATCGAGGATGGCAGGCTGACCGTCGACGGCAACCACCCCTTCGCCGGCAAGACCATCACCTTCTCCGTCACCGTCAACGACATCCGCGACGCCACTGCGGAAGAAAAGATCCAGGGCGTCTCCCAGTCCCCCGTCATGCACTGACGAACGGCGGCCGAAAGCGCCATTCCATCCCGCCCCGGCCTGAAAATACTGGTATCATCCCCCCAAACGGACCGCACCACCGATACCGGAATTCAGCCATGACACTGAGCATCGTCATCCTCGCCGCCGGCCAGGGCACACGCATGCGCTCCGCCCTGCCCAAGGTCCTGCACCCGCTGGGCGGCCGCCCCCTCCTGCAACACGTCATCGACACCGCGCAACGGCTGGAGCCGCGCACCATCCACGTGGTGTATGGCCACGGCGGCGACCAGGTGCGCGAGGCGCTGGCGCGCGAGGCGGTGGAATGGGTCGAACAGGCCGAGCAGCTGGGCACCGGCCACGCCCTGGCGCAGGCCCTGCCCGGCATCCCGGACGAAGACACCGTGCTGGTGCTGTACGGGGACGTGCCGCTGATCGGCCTCGACACCCTGAAGGCGCTGGCGCAACAGGCGCGAGAGGGCGGCCTGGCGGTGCTGACGGCAGAGCTCGACGACCCCACCGGCTACGGTCGCATGCTGCGCGACGCCGAAGGCCGCCTCACCGGCATCGTCGAGCAGAAGGATGCCAGCGAGGCCGAGTGCGCCATCCGCGAAGTCAACACCGGCTTCCTGGCCTGCAGGGCCGGCCTCCTGCGCGGCTGGCTGGGGCAGTTGTCCAACGACAACGCGCAGCGGGAGTACTACCTGACCGACGTCGTCGCCATGGCGGCGCGCGACGGCGTGCCGGTGGAAAGCTGCCAGGCACCGCACGAGTACGAGATTCTCGGCGTCAACGACCGCGTGCAGCTCGCCGCGCTGGAGCGCACCTTCCAGCGCCGGCAGGCCGAAGCGCTGATGCGCGCCGGTACCACCCTGGCCGACCCGGCCCGCTTCGACCTGCGCGGGCGCATCGAGGCCGGCCGCGACTGTTTCATCGACGTCAACGTCCTCGTCGAGGGCGAGGTGGTGCTGGGCGAGGGCGTGCGCATCGGTCCCAACTGCGTGTTGCGCAACCTGCGCATCGGCGACGGCGTGGAAGTGCTGGCCGACTGCGTGATGGAAGACGCCGTCATCGGCGCGGGCTCGCGCATCGGCCCCTTCGCCCGCATCCGTCCCGAGACCGAGCTGGCCGAGCGCGTGCACGTCGGCAACTTCGTCGAGATCAAGAAAGCCCGGGTCGCCGAAGGCTCCAAGATCAATCACCTGAGCTATATCGGCGACACCCGGATGGGATCGGGCGTCAACGTCGGCGCCGGCACCATCACCTGCAACTACGACGGCGCCAACAAGCACCTGACGGAGATCGGCGATGGTGTCTTCATCGGTTCCGACACCCAGCTCGTCGCCCCGGTCAAGGTCGGCGACGGCGCCACCATCGGCGCCGGTTCCACCATCACCCGGGACGTGCCGCCGGGCGAACTCACCTTGAGCCGCAGTCCCCAGCAGACCCGCAAGGGCTGGCAGCGCCCGAAAAAAAAGAAATCGTAGGCTGGGGTGGGCGCAGCGAAATCCGACACAATCGGCCGAAAAGATTGCAATCCGGTCCAGGGGCGTGAAGAACACGGCGGTTTTTTGCAAGACTTATTGGCTCTTCCCCTTATCGGGTGGGTGAGGGTGCCTGGCGGGGCTGGTTTGCCGGGAAGGGCGCTGTTCAACCACGAAGGCGCGCAAGGGCGCGCGGAGGGGTGGCCTTGTGTTAACCGCGAAGGACGCGAAGGGCGCGAAGGAAACAGCCTTCCATCGGCGAAAAACCGGCCTTTGCGGATGCTGCGCCCTCAAATTTCACCACAGGCCGGACGAAGCGAGTCATCCGCTCGCCCCCCGGGTCCCGCCCGGCGCCGGCCTGGCGGATGCCAGGCCAACAGGACGGCGGCGCAACAAAAAAACATTTTTTCCCTCGCGCCCTTCGCGGTTAACCCCCCCGGCGTCGCCACGCTTACCCGGCCGGCCAGGGCAAGAGCCGGTTTTTTGGGCGATCTTGGCGTTCCTGGCGCCTTTGCGTTAGATTGTGTCAACCCCGCCGGCCACTCGCCTCAGGGCTGAGGCCCCGATGCCGATAACACCGGGGATCGAATCCAAGGAAGCAGACAGCCCATGTGCGGAATAGTCGGAGCCATCGCCCAGCGCAACGTCGCCCCCATCCTGCTCGAAGGCCTGAAGCGTCTCGAATACCGCGGCTACGACTCGGCCGGCATCGCCGTGCTCGGCGAAGGCGGCGAACTGGAACGCGTACGCACCACCGGCAAGGTGGCGGAACTGGCCGGCGCCCTGGAGGCCAGCGCCCTGGACGGCCCCATCGGCATCGCCCACACCCGCTGGGCCACCCACGGCAAGCCCAGCGAAGCCAACGCCCACCCGCACATCTGCCGCAACCGCGTGGCGGTCGTGCACAACGGCATCATCGAGAACCACGAAGAGCTGCGCCAGGCCCAGCAGGCGCAGGGTTTCACTTTCACATCCGACACCGATACCGAAGTCATCGTCCACCAGGTCTACCACCACCTGGACGCCGGCAAGGACCTGCTCGACGCCGTGCGCGACACCTGCGCCGAAATGGAGGGCGCCTACGCCCTCGGCGTCATCACCACCGGCGAGCCCGACCGGCTGGTGGCGGCCCGGCGCGGCAGCCCGCTGGTGGTCGGCATCGGCATCGGCGAACACTTCATCGCCTCCGACGTGGCGGCGCTGCTGCCCGTCACCCAGCGTTTCGTGTTCCTGGAAGACGGCGACATCGCCGACATCCGCCGCGACAGCCTGGTGATCCACGACCGCGACGGCCGGGTGGTCGAGCGCGAGGAACGCCTGTCGGAGCTGTCGGCCGATTCCGTGGAGCGCGGCAAGTACCGCCACTACATGGAAAAGGAAATCTACGAGCAGCCGCGCGCCATCGCCGACACCCTGGAAGGCCGCATCCACCAGGGCCGCGTCATCGAGGAAGCCTTCGGGGCAGGCGCCGGCGAGATCTTCGACCAGGTGCAGGGCGTGCACATCATCGCCTGCGGCACCAGTTTCCACGCCGGCCTGGTGGGCCGCTACTGGCTGGAATCCATCGCCGGCATTCCGTGCAGCGTCGAGGTGGCCAGCGAGTTCCGCTACCGCAGGCCGGTGGTGCGCAACAATTCCCTGATCGTCACCCTGTCCCAGTCCGGCGAGACGGCCGACACCCTGGCCGGCCTGGAAGAGGCGCGGCGCCTCGGTTTCGGCCACTCGCTGTCGATCTGTAACGTGGCGGAAAGCTCGCTGGTGCGCGAGTCCGACCTGGTGCTCATGACCCGCGCCGGTCCCGAGATCGGCGTCGCCTCCACCAAGGCCTTCACCACCCAGCTCGTTGCCATGATGCTGCTGACCATCGTGCTGGGCCGCCGCTTCGGCATGACGCCGGACACCGAGACCGAGCTGGTGCGCCAGCTCGAAAGCCTGCCGCGCCAGGTCGAGGACGTGCTGGGCCTGGACGACCAGATCAGGCAGCTCGCCGAATCCTTCGCCGACAAGCACAATGCCCTGTTCCTGGGCCGCGGCGCCCAGTACCCCGTGGCCATGGAAGGCGCGCTCAAGCTCAAGGAGATCTCCTACATCCACGCCGAAGCCTACCCGGCCGGCGAACTCAAGCACGGCCCGCTGGCGCTGATCGACGCCGACATGCCGGTGGTGGTGGTCGCCCCAAACAACGAGCTGCTGGAAAAGCTCAAGTCCAACCTGCAGGAAGTCAGTGCCCGCGACGGCCGCATGATCGTGTTCGCCGACGAGAACGCCGGCGTGTCGGAATCCGAAGTGACCCGCGTACTGCCGGTCGCGCCCACCGACGACTGCATCGCGCCGGTGATCTTCACAGTCCCCCTGCAGCTTCTGGCCTATCACGTCGCTGTACTCAAGGGCACCGACGTGGACCAGCCACGCAACCTGGCGAAATCCGTCACCGTAGAATAGCAGCGACAGGCGCCGATACGGTTCGCTCGCTGTCGTGTTCGGGAGGAGAAACGCATGAGAATCTTTGCCGTACTGGCAATCGTGCTCTCCATCCTGTCTGTCCCTGGTTGCAACGAGCCGCCCTTGTACCGGCAACGCGCGCGTGCGTTCCTGGAACAGCAGAACGTCGCTCCGGCCACCATTGCGAAACTGGTCGAAATCAGGCCGCTCACCGGGCGGGAGTCGGCGATGCTGGCGCAGTTCGATTCTGTTCCGGTCCTGCACCTGCTCGGCGCCAATCCGAGCCTGCCCCGGCCGATGGTCGAGAGGCTGGCGAAACACCCGGATTACGAAGTGCGCACGGGTCTGGCGACCAACCCGAAGGCCCCCCTGGAGCTGTTGATGGGTTTCAGGACACCCGGCAGATACACGACCCTCAACAACAGCCTGGCCAGGAACCCCCGCATTCCGAAGGCGATACTCTGGGAGATGTATGAAAACGGGGAGGCGGGCCTGACCAGTTTTGCGTTGAACCCGAATTCCCCCACCCGTCTGCTGTTCAGGATTGCGGACGAAGGGAGCGAAGTGGACAGGGCATGGCTGGCGACCAATCCCAGCCTGCCGGAAGCGCTGATGTCGAGGCTGGAGAGAGACGGTTCGCGTGTCGTGCGCAGATATCTCGAAACAAACCCGGCCTACAAAAAGCCCAGGAAAGGCGGAAATGATACATCAGGCTGACGGGCCTGTTTTCGCGGCGCCGGGGCCGTTGTAACAACCACATTCGGCCACGTCCCCGCCGACAGACCCGGGAATGCTGAAACGCTCGCGGGTGAGTACCAGATGCGGTTGCCATGTGCCGAGCGGCTTGATCCGCCGGTTCCGGATCAGCCCGCTGATTCGGAACCCATTCCATAACCGTTTGATAATAAGGTAATATTGCCTGGCTGTCGCAAAAATGGTACACTGCGGGACTTTACACGGTTCGGGCTGGCCGATTGGCCGCGTTTCTTCCCGTCGACGCCACTGCACGACTGACCGGCGCGGTACTGTCTGTCGGTCCGGTGGGCTACGCGAGCCACCCACGCAGACCGCGTCACACCCGGACCCGGACGAGACCAGAGGAGCATTCCGGTGAGTAAGGATCTGATGTTCTATTGCATCCCCCAGCAGGCCTACATGCGCACCACCAACTGCGAAAACCTGCGCAAGCGGCCGGCCGGCAAGGCCCCTGCGGGCGCCCAGCCCATGCTGCGCGCCTGCGAGAAGTGCACCATGTATCCGCTGGTCGACAGCCGCAAAGTGCCGACCGTCAGCCTCGAAGACTACCTGGGTGGCAGCAAGCCCAAGATCGCCAACCTGCAGGCGGCCGCCAACCGCAAGATCATCCAGGCCCACCTGGCCAAGAGCGCCTGAGGCGGGGTCTCCCGACCCGCCTCGTCCTCCGCGCATGCCGCAATCGGGACTGCAGCCGCAAGCCGGCGTCACCGGACTCGAAGGCGCCCGCTTCCAGGTCTACACCGAGCGCCAGTTCGATCGGATCGAAGCCCTGCAGCGCCTGCCGGACGCCACCCGCTTCGCCATGCGGGTGGTGGCGAAGGTGCTGCCGTTCCGGGTCAACCGCTATGTCATCGACGAGTTGATCGACTGGGATCGGGTGCCGGACGATCCCGTCTTCCAGCTCAGTTTCCCGCAGCCGGGCATGCTGCCCGAGGCCGATTTCGAGCGCATGGCTGCCGCCGTGCGCCGCGGCGCCGACCGCAGTACCCTGCAGGTGCTGGCGCGTGACATTCGAGCCGGTCTCAATCCGCACCCGGCCGGGCAGCAGCAACTCAACGTGCCGTTGCTGGACGGCCAGCCCCTGCCCGGCATGCAGCACAAGTACCGGGAAACCGTGCTGTTCTTCCCCAGCCAGGGGCAGACCTGTCACAGCTACTGCACGTTCTGTTTCCGCTGGGCGCAGTTCGTCGGCGACCGCGAGATGCGCTTCGCCAGCAACGAGGCCGAGTCGCTGCACGCCTACCTGCGCCGCCACCCGGAAGTCACCGACCTGCTGATGACCGGCGGCGACCCCATGGTGATGAAGACCCATCACCTGGCCGCCTATCTGGAGCCCCTGATCGCGCCACGCTTCGAGCATGTGCAGACGCTGCGCATCGGAACCAAGTCACTCACTTTCTGGCCGCAGCGCTATGTCACCGACCCCGACGCCGATGCGCTGCTGCGCCTGCTGGAAAAACTGGTCGCCGCCGGCAAGCACGTGGCGCTGATGGCGCACTACAACCACGGCCGCGAACTGGACACTCCCATCGCCCGCGAGGCCATCCGCCGCGTGCGCGACACCGGCGCCGTCATCCGCACCCAGGCGCCGCTGCTCAGGCACATCAACGACGACGCCGGCGTGTGGGCCGACATGTGGCGCACCCAGGCGCGCCTGGGCCTGGTGCCCTACTACATGTTCGTGGAACGCGACACCGGTGCCCGGCGCTATTTCGAAGTGCCGCTGGCACGCGCCTGGCATATCTACCGCGACGCCATGCAGCAGGTGTCCGGCGTGGCACGGACCGCGCGCGGTCCGTCCATGAGCGCCGCGCCCGGCAAGGTGGAAGTGCAGGGCGTCGCCAGCATCCGGGGCGAGAAGGTGTTCGTGCTGCGGTTCATCCAGGGCCGCAATCCCGATTGGGTGCAGCGTCCCTTCTTCGCCCGCTACGACGAGACCGCCACCTGGCTCGACCAGCTCCGCCCCGCTTTCGGCGAGTCGCGCTTCTTCTTCGAGGACGAGTTCGACCTCATGCAGCGCGAGGCCGGCGCCTGAGCGGGCAACCTGTTCCCGAATTTGTATAATGACCCCGACGCGGGTCGACGGACAGGACCTTGAGCAAACCCGATCCCTACTTCGGCGTACGCCGCCTCGGTCCCTACCTGGGCGTGATCCAGGTCATCGACGTGGGCGACGCCTGCGCCTATTCCGCCAACGGCCATTCCTGGCGCATCCGCCAGCAGACCAGCGCCGGCCGCTTCCGCTGGGGCGCCACCCTGGTCAGCGACGAGAAGCTCGACCAGGTCACCCTGGTCGGCGCCGACGACCTGGTCGAGGCCCTGCGCCGCAAGCCGCCCTCGCCCTTCCCGCTGCGCGACCGCTACGAGCTGTGGCTGCTGAACAAGCGGACCCGCAAGCCGCTGGCCCTGCTCAGGACCCGCTACAAGGCCATCGACATGGACGAGGTGCTGGACCCGCACTGGCGGCCCTTCACCCTCACCGACACCGCCTTCGTCTCGCCGACACTGGAACGCCTCGAGGCCGGGCAGGTGCAGCGCGGCTGGAAGGTTCCGCACCGCGACCGCCTGGAACGCCTCATCAACGACGCCTCACGGCCCCTGCCCATCGCCCAGTGGATCGAACGCCAGCCCGACGGCAGCGGCGTCGGCCAGGGCGGCCTGCGCGTGCCCCTGGAAGACGTCGACCGCCACTTCGACGCCGGCGATTTTCCCGAACTGCTGGTCAGCGAAGACTGGGAGGACGAGGCCATGCGCGGCCTGGTGAACGACTACCACGACTGGAACGCGGCCATGCTCCTGGCGCACCAGAACCTGAGGCGTGACACCCGCCGCCGCCTGGAGCACGCCGCCTGCAAGCGGCCCCAGCCGTTGTTGATCAGTTATCCCCTGATCCCGGAAATCATCGACCAGGACGCCATCGACGTGGCGCTGGTGAGTGCCAGGCTGATGAACGCCGGTTGAGCATCGCGGCGGCCTCCGGATTCCGCGCCTAGTCCCCCTCGCGGCCCCGCACGCTGTCCGGCAGGCGTCGCGAGATCAGCACCGACGCCAGCAACACCAGGGCGCCCAGCGCCAGCATCGCACCCACCGGCGGCACACGGCCGGCCTCCGCCGCGCCATACAGCGCCACAGCCAGCAGCATGGCCAGGTTCTGGAAGAAGTTCTGGATCGCCACCGCGCGGCCGGCGCCGATGCGGGCGTGGCCGATCTCCTGCAGGGCAGCGTTCACCGGCACCACGAACAGGCCGCCGGCGACGCCGGTCGCAAACAGGACCAGGCGCGCCGGCCAGAGGCTGTCCAACAGGCCCAGCAGCAGAATCAGCCCGCCCATGGCCCAGGCCGCCAGGCGCGCGCGGCGCAGGTGCTCGAGCGGGATCAGCCGCGGCACCACCGCGGCGCCGGCGATGACGCCGACGGCCAGGAACAGCACGAGCTCCGAGATGTCGCCGGCCGAACGCGTCGCCAGCACCGCCGGCGCCCAGGCCACCAGCAGCACCCGCAGCACCGCCGAGGCGCCCCAGAACAGGCTGGCGCCCAGCATGGCGAAGCGCGCCCGCGGCGTGTGCAGGAATTGCCGCACCAGGCCGGCGAAGCGCACCAGGGCCCCGCCAAGGGTGGCGCCGCGTGGCGCCAGCCGCGGAATCAGCAGGGTGACCAGCATCGACGCGACATAGAGGGCGGCGATGATCCACAGCGTGGCGTCGACGCGCCAGTCCGCCAGCCGGCCGCCGGCGAAGGTACCGAGAACGATGGCGGCGATGGTCGATCCCTCGATCCAGGCATTGGCGCGCACCAGCGCGTCGCGTCCCACCATCTCCGGCAGGATGCCGTACTTGGCCGGGCTGTAGACGGCCGCGCCCAGCCCGACCAGGGCGTAGGCCAGCAGCGGCTCGGCGCCGCCCAGCACCAGGCCGGTGCCGGCCGCCTTGACCAGGTTGCCCAGGATCAGCACCCGGGGTTTGGACAGGCGGTCGGCCAGCGGGCCGACCCAGGGCGCCAGCACCACGTAGGCCAGCAGGAAGGCGGCCTGCAGCGCCGGGATGTAACCGTCCGGCGCCCGTCCGCCCTGCAGTACCATGGCGATGGCCGCGAACAGGATGGCATTGTCGCCGAACGCGGTCAGGAACTGGGCCACCAGCAGCGGCCTCAGGCCGGCGCTCATCCACAATTCCGCATTGCCATCCCGCCGGGGATGTATATATAGGTCGTTTTCAATGGACTCGGCTCCCCGTCGAGACAGGGTAGAGGCTGTGCTTGATGTAAATCAAGGACACCCTGAAAAGCCCGGTTCGATAATGCCAAGGCATGTACGCCTGTTCGACAACGGAGGAAACGCCATGAAGACCCCCAAGCCCAGGATCGGCAACCCGCTGATCACACTGGCCATCGCAGCGGCGCTGGCAGCGCCGGTTGCGCACGCGGCCACGCAAGCCAAGCATCCCAGTTCCGAAGCCGAGACCCGCTACGAGGGTGCGGCATCCGGCATCAAGCCCGGCGAAGCCAAGAACCTCATCACCACCGAAGGCCCGGCCATGACGGTGGACGAATTCAACATCGGCAAGAAGATCTTCTTCGAGCGTTGCGCCGGCTGCCACGGGGTGCTGCGCAAGGGCGCCACCGGCAAGCCGCTCACCACCGACATCACGCGCAAGCGGGGCACCGCCTACCTCAAGACGTTCATCACCTACGGCTCGCCGGCCGGCATGCCGAACTGGGGCACGTCGGGTGAGCTGAGTCCGGCGGAAGTCGACATCATGGCGCGCTACCTGCAGCACGAGCCGCCGCTGCCGCCGGAGTGGGGCATGAGCAAGATGAAGGCGTCCTGGAAGGTCCTGGTGCCGCCGGAAGACCGCCCCAAGAAACAGATGAACAACTACAATCTTTCCAACGTCTTCTCGGTCACCCTGCGCGACGCCGGCAAGGTGGCGCTGATCGACGGCGACAGCAAGAAGATCATCAACATCATCGACACCGGCTACGCGGTGCACATCTCGCGCCTGTCGGCCTCGGGCCGCTACGTCTTCACCATCGGCCGTGACGCCAAGATCAACCTCATCGACCTGTGGATGAAGAAACCCGACACCGTCGCCACCATCAAGATCGGCCTGGAGGCGCGTTCGGTGGAGACCTCCAAGTACAAGGGCTTCGAGGACAAGTACGCCATCGCCGGGGCCTACTGGCCGCCGCAGTACGTGATCATGGACGGTGACACCCTGGAGCCGATGAAGATCGTATCCACCCGCGGCATGACGGTGGATACCCAGGAATACCATCCGGAGCCGCGCGTGGCCGCCATCGTGGCTTCGCACGAGCACCCGGACTTCATCGTCAACGTCAAGGAGACCGGCAAGGTGCTGATGGTCGACTACTCCGACGTCAACGATCTCACGGTCACCACCATCCCCGCCGCCCGCTTCCTGCACGACGGCGGCTGGGACCGCACCCACCGCTACTTCCTGACGGCGGCCAACAAGTCGAACAAGATCGCGGTCATCGATTCCAAGAAGCGTGACCTGACCGCCCTGATCGACGTCGACAAGATCCCGCACCCGGGTCGCGGCGCCAACTTCATCCATCCCAAGTACGGGCCGGTATGGGGTACCAGCGCGCTGGGCAACGAGAAGATCACCCTGATCGGCACCGATCCCGTCAAGCACAAGAAGTATGCCTGGAAGGTGGTGCAGGTGCTCAAGGGACAGGGCGGCGGTTCGCTGTTCATCAAGACCCATCCCAAGTCGCACCACCTGTGGGTGGATACGCCGCTCAACCCCGACAAGAGCAAGAGCCAGTCGGTGGCGGTGTTCGACATCCGCAACCTGGACAAGGGCTACCAGGTGTTGCCCATCGCCAAGTGGGCCGGCCTCGGCGACGGCGCCAAGCGCGTCGTGCAGCCGGAGTACAACAAGGCCGGCGACGAGGTCTGGTTCTCCGTCTGGAGCGCCAAGGACAAGCAGTCCGCGCTGGTGGTGGTCGACGACAAGACGCTCAAGCTGAAAAAGGTCATCAAGGACAAGCGTCTCATCACGCCGACCGGCAAGTTCAACGTCTACAACACCATGCACGACATCTACTGACGTGTTCGGGGACCGGTGGAGCCGCGGCTCCACCGGCCACCCCGGCTCTATCGTGACAGGGGAGACGCTGGTGACGGAACGAGGAAAAATCTGGCTGGTCGGCGCCGGACCCGGCGACCCCGAACTCCTGACGGTGAAGGCCCTGCGCCTGATCCGCGAGGCCGATACCCTGGTCTACGACCGCCTGGTGTCGGCCGAAATCCTGGCCCTGGTGCCGGAGTCGGTATCCCGCGTCTACGTGGGCAAGGCCGCCGGCCGCCATACGCTGGACCAGGAACAGATCAATGCGCTGCTGGTGGACCTGGCGCGCAAGCAGCAACGTGTCGTGCGCCTCAAGGGCGGCGACCCCTTCATTTTCGGGCGCGGCAGCGAGGAAGCGCTGGCGCTGGCGCGCCACGGCATTCCCTTCGGGATCGTGCCCGGCATCACTGCCGGCCAGGCCTGCGCGGCCTATGCCGGGATTCCACTCACCCACCGCGGCCTGGCGCACGGCGTGCAGTTCATCACCGGTCACCGCCGGGACGGTGAGCCCTCGGCCGTCGACGCCGCCGCGCTGGCCGACCCCGGCCAGACGCTGGTGGTGTACATGGGCCTGGCCAGGCTGCCCGGCATCGTCGACGAACTGCTCGCCGCCGGCCGTGCCGCCGACACGCCGGCGGCCGTCATCGAGCGCGGCACCACGCCGCGCCAGCGACACCGGGTCACCACCCTGGCGCGGCTGCCGGCCGTGGTGGAATCCGCCGCCGTGACCTCGCCGGCGCTGGTGGTGATCGGCGAGGTGGTATCCTTGTCGGCCGAACTCGACTGGTTCCTGCCCTTTGCAGAGGAGGCGCAACTGCGCTATGCCTAGGCCGATCACAGCCCTGTGCCTGTTCGTGGCCAGCACCGGCGTGCTGGCGGCGCCCTTGTCCGGCGAGCGCCAGGCGCAGCTGCGCAGCCTGCTCTACCAGGACTGTGGCTCCTGCCACGGCATGCGCCTGACCGGCGGCCTGGGACCGGCGCTGACCCCGGACGCGCTGGCCGGCAAGTCGCGTGAACTGCTGCTGGCCACGGTGCGCGACGGCCGCGCCGGCACGCCCATGCCGCCCTGGAAGAAGTTGCTCAGCGAAGCCGACATCGAGTGGCTGGTGGACTACCTGATGCAGCCGGGGGCGACGCGATGAAGCGCTGGCTGCCCGCGCTGCTGATCCTGTTCGGCACCTTGGCGTCGGCCGCCGCCCTGCGCGGCACCGGCGACATGGGCGTCGTCATCGAGCGCGCCAGCGGCCAGGTCCTGATCGTCGAGCACAGCAACGACAGCGAACTGGCCGAGGTGGACGGGCTGGGCGACCTGTCGCATGCATCGGTGGTGTTCTCCCGCGATGAGCGCTATGCCTATGTGTTCGGGCGCGACGGCGGTCTGAGCAAGATCGACCTGCTGAACGCGAAGCTGGACAAGCGCATCCTGCAGTCCGGCAACAGCATCGGCGGCGCCATCTCCCAGGACGGCCGGCTGGTGGCGGTATCGAACTATACGCCGGGCGGCGTGCGCATCTTCGACGCCGACACCCTGGCGCCGGTGGCCGACATCCCCGCCGAGTACGCGCCAGGCAAGCGTTCCAAGGTGGTCGGCCTGGTCGACGCGCCCGGCAACCGCTTCGTGTTCAGCCTCTACGATGCCGACCAGATCTGGGTCGCCGATCTCGGCGATCCCGAAAAGCCGGTGGTCACCCGATTCAAGGGGATCGGCCGTGCGCCCTACGACGCCCTGATCACGCCCGACGGCCGCTACTACGTCGCCGGCCTGTTCGGCGAGGACAGCATGGCGCTGCTCGACCTGTGGCACCCGGAACGCGGCGTGAGGCGCATCCTCAGGGGCTACCTCGCCCACGACGAGCGACTGCCGGTGTACAAGATGCCGCACCTGGAAGGCTGGGCGCTGGCCGGGCGCTTCGCCTTCGTGCCGGCCGTGGGCCAGCACCAGGTGCTGGTGATCGACACCGAGAACTGGAAGCAGGTCGACGCCATCGAGGTGCACGGCCAGCCGGTGTTCGTCATGGCGCGGCCGGACGGTCGCCAGGTGTGGGTCAATTTCGCCCACCCGGACAACGACACCGTGCAGGTCATCGACGCCGAGTCGCACCGCATCGTCAAGACCCTGAAGCCCGGCCCGGCCGTGCTGCACATGGAGTTCACGCCGCGCGGCGAGAAACTGTGGCTGTCGGTGCGCGACGCCGACCGCCTGCAGGTCTACGACACCGCCACCCTGAAACGGCTCAAGGAGCTGCCGGCGAAGAAACCCAGCGGCATCTTCTTCACCGACCGCGCACACCGCATCGGGCTCTGACATGGAAACCCTGACCGAACGCCTGCTCAACGACTTCCAGCGCGACTTCCCGCTCAGCCCGCTGCCCTTCGATGCGATCGCCCAGCGCCTGGACACCGACACGGGCACCGTGCTGCAGCGCCTGCGCCAGTTGCGCGAACGCGGCGCGGTCAGCCGCGTCGGCCCGGTATTCCGTCCCAATACCGTCGGCGTCAGCACCCTGGCGGCCATGGCGGTGCCGGCCGCGGAACTGGAAGCGGTCGCCGCCCGGGTCAGCCGCTTCCCGGAGGTCAATCACAACTACGAGCGCGAGCACCGTTACAACCTGTGGTTCGTGGTGACGGCGCCGGACCCGGCGTCCCTGGACGCCGCACTGGACCGTATTCGCACCGCGACCGGCCACGAGCTGCTGTCGCTGCCCCTGTTGCGCGACTACCACATCGACCTGGGCTTTCCCATGCAGCTCGGCGACGGCGAGGACATCGCCGCCCCGGTCACGGCCACGCCGCCGCCCGAGCTGCAGGACGGCGCGGCCGGCGGCGCCGAGGACCTGATCGACGCCGTGCAGGACGGCCTGCCGCTGGTGGCGCGACCCTACCGGGCCATCGCCGAACGCCTGGGCTGGAGCGAACGCGCCGTCATCGACGGCTTGCGCGACATGATCGGGCGCGGCGTCATCAAGCGTCTCGGGGTGGTGGTGCGCCACCACGAACTGGGCTACCGCGCCAACGCGATGGTGGTATGGGACGTGCCCGACGCCGAGGTCGACCGGCTGGGCAGCCAGCTCGGCCGCCAGGACTGCGTGACCCTGTGCTACCAGCGCCCGCGGCGCCTGCCCGACTGGCCCTACAACCTGTTCTGCATGGTGCACGGCCGCGACCGCGGCGACGTGCTGGCCTGTATCGGGCGCATGGTGGAGGGCCTGGGCCTGGAGCACATCCCGCGCAGCGTGCTGTTCAGCGGCCGGCGCTTCAAGCAGCGCGGCGCGCGCTACCGGCTGGGACACTGATGGACGAGCTGGACCGGCGCATCATCAACGAGCTGCAGGGCGGTTTCCCGGTCAGCGAGCGGCCGTTTCGCGACAGCGCCGGGCGGCTGGGTACCAGCGAGAGCGAACTCATCACCCGCCTGCGCTGCATGCTCGACGACGGCCTGCTCACCCGTTTCGGCCCGATGTTCAACGCCGAGCGCATGGGCGGGGCGCTGAGCCTGTGCGCCATGCAGGTGCCGCCGGATCGCTTCGACGAAGTGGCCGAACAGGTCAATGCCTTCCCGGAAGTGGCGCACAACTACCAGCGCGACCACGCCATGAACATGTGGTTCGTGCTGGCCACCGAGACGCCGCAGGCGCTGGACGAGACCCTGCGCCGCATCGAGCGGGTCACCGGCCTGCCGGTGTTCAATCTGCCCAAGGAGCAGGAGTTCTATGTCGGCCTGCATTTCCAGGTCTAGCGACATGGCGGCAGCCGAACAGGACATCGCGGAGCTGGACCGACGCATCGTGCTGGCGACCCAGGCCGGCCTGCCGCTGGACGCGCGTCCCTACCACTGGCTGGCGTCGCAACTGGGTGTGGCGCCGGAGCTCGTCATGGAGCGCCTGCGCGCCATGCTGGACGACGGCCGCATCCGGCGTATCGGCGTCGTGCCCAACCACTACCGGCTCGGCTACGTCGCTAATGCCATGTCGGTGTGGGACGTGCCGGACGAGCATATCGAGGCGGTGGGGCGCGAGGTGGGCGGGCTCGACATCGTCAGCCACTGCTACCGGCGGCCGCGCCGGCTGCCCGACTGGCCCTACAACCTGTTCGCCATGGTGCACGGCCACAGCCGCGAGGAAGTCACCGAGAAAATCGACGACATCGCCCGTCTGCTGGGCCACCGGGTACGCGGCCATGATATCCTGTTCAGCACCCGAATCCTCAAGAAGACCGGTCTGCGCATAGGAGGCTGACGTGTTCCGCATCTCACAATACATGAAGGAACTGGTGCAGCCGCCGGCCGGGCGGCCGCGGCGCCAGCCGCCCGGCCCGGTCGTGATCTGGAACCTGGTGCGGCGCTGCAACCTGAGCTGCAAGCACTGCTATTCGATTTCCGCCGACGTGGACTTTCCCGGCGAGCTGGATACACAACAGGTGTTTTCGGTGATGGACGACCTGCGCGCCTTCGGGGTGCCGGTGCTCATCCTGTCCGGCGGCGAGCCGCTGCTACGGCCGGACATCTTCGACATCTCGCAGCGGGCCAAGGCCATGGGCTTCTATGTCGGCCTGTCCACCAACGGCACCCTGATCGACGAAGGGTTGATCGACCGGGTGGCGGCGGTCGGCTACGACTATGTCGGCATCAGCATCGACGGCATGCGCGACACCCACGACCGGTTCCGGCAGAAGCGGGGCGCCTTCGATGCCTCGCTGCGCGGCATCCGCCTGTGCCGCGACGCCGGCATCAAGGTCGGCATGCGTTTCACGCCCACCCAGGACAACGCCCACGAACTGCCCGCGTTGCTGGAGCTGATGGAGCATGAGCGGGTCGACAAGCTGTACGTCTCGCACCTCAACTACGGCGGCCGCGGCAACCGCAACCGCCGTTCCGATGTCGTCCACCAGGCCACTCGCAGGGTCATGGACCTCCTGTTCGACACCTGCTGGGCCGATGTGCAGGCCGGCCGCGAGCGCGAGTTCGTCACCGGCAACAACGACGCCGACGGCGTCTACCTGCTGCACTGGATCCGGCGCAACGTGCCGGAGCGCTACGACCGGATGCGCCGGCGGCTGGCGGACTGGGGCGGCAACGCCTCGGGGGTGAACATCGCCAACATCGACAACCTCGGCAACGTGCACCCCGACACCTTCTGGTGGAACTACGACCTGGGCAACGTCAGGGAACGTCCCTTCTCCGAGATCTGGCAGGACACCAGTGACCCGCTCATGGCCGGTCTCAAGCAGTCGCCGCGGCCGCTCAAGGGCCGCTGCCGCGTGTGCGGTTTCCAGGACGTATGCGGCGGCAACACCCGCGTGCGCGCCTTCCAGACCACCGGCGACCCCTGGTGGGAAGACCCGGCCTGCTACCTCGACGACGACGAACTTGGCATCGACAAGCGTGACTACGCCACCGACAAGCCCGAGCCCGCCAACCTGAACACCCACACCATCCGCTTCAACGGCCTTCGCAACCTCCGCAGGGCGGGGTGAACGAAGCGAACCCCGCCATGACCCGACCGGTAGCGCAATCCTGCCCGCCGCCAGCATGCGGACGCCGCGACTGGAGATGTTTTTACCGCGAAGGACGCGAAGGGGAAAAACCCGTGTCGGATAATTTACTCCTTCGCGTCCTTCGCGTCCTTCGCGGTAAAGCGCTTTTTGCCGCCGCCCTTTGCACCCTGGCGACGCACCTCCTTCCCGCGGCGGCGTCCGCCGCCGCCCCCGATGCCCATGCCCTGTTCGGGCAGCACTGCGCCCGCTGCCACGGCGCCGACCGCCTCGGCGGCATGGGGCCGGCGCTGCTGCCCGACAACCTGCACCGCCTGCGCAGGAACAGAGCGGGGGATGTCATCGCCAACGGCCGCGCCGCCACCCAGATGCCGGCCTTCGGCAAGACGCTGTCGAAGGAAGAGATCCAGGCCCTGGTCGGCTACATCTACACGCCGCCGGCCACGCCACCGGTTTGGGGTGAAAAGGAGATACGCGCCAGCCACGTGGTCTACCACCCGGAACTGACCGAGGGGGACGCCACCACGGTGAAACCCGTCTACGACGCCGATCCGCTCAACCTGTTCCTGGTGGTGGAGGGCGGCGACCATCACGTGACGGTGCTGGACGGCGACACCTTCACGCCCATAAAGCGCTTCAAGTCCCGCTTCGCCCTGCACGGCGGGCCAAAGTATTCCTCCGACGGTCGCTTCGTCTATTTCGCCTCGCGCGACGGCTGGATCACCAAGTACGACATGTACCGGCTCGAGACCGTCGCCGAGGTGCGCGCCGGCATCAACACCCGCAACGCCGCCGTGTCGGCCGACAACCGCTACGTGCTGGTCGGCAACTACCTGCCGCACAGCCTGGTGCTGCTGGATGCACGCGACCTCGGCCTGATCCGGGTCATCCCGGTCAGGGACGACTTCGGCAACGAGTCGCGGGTCAGCGCCGTCTACACCGCACCGCCGCGGCACAGCTTCATCGTCGCGCTGAAGGACTTGAAAGAGATCTGGGAGATCAGCTACGCCGACGAGCCGGAAATGGTGTACCGCGGCCTGATGCACGATTTCCAGATGGGCGAGGGCCTGGCCGAGCAGGGGCGCTTCCCCGTTCGCCGCATCGAGCTGGACGACTATGTCGACGATTTCTTCTTCGACCAGGGCTATACCAATCTCATCGGCGCCGCGCGCGAAGGGAAGAAGGGGCAGGTGGTCAACCTCATCGTCGGCCGCAAGATCGCCGACGTCGACCTGCCGGGCATGCCGCACCTGGGCTCGGGCATCACCTGGAAGTACGGCGACACCCGGGTGCTGGCCACACCCAACCTCAAGGAAGGCGTGGTCAGCATCATCGACATGAAGACCTGGAAGACCATCAAGCGCATCAAGACCCTGGGCCCCGGCTTCTTCATGCGCAGCCACGAGCATTCCCCCTATGCCTGGGTGGACGTGTTCTTCGGCCCCAACCGCGATGCCATGCACGTCATCGACAAGAAGACGCTGGAGATCGTGAAAACCCTGCGCCCGGTGCCGGGCAAGACCTCCGCCCATGTCGAGTTCGACCGCTACGGCCGCCACGCCCTGGTGAGCATCTGGGACACCGATGGCGCCGTGATCGTCTACGACACCCGCACCCTGAAGGAAGTGAAGCGCATCCCGATGAGCAAGCCGGTTGGAAAATATAATGTTTACAACAAGATAACCAGGTCCGAGGGCACCAGCCACTGATGCTCGCGGGACCGGCACGGATTTTCAGGCCAGTCGCCCGGGCTGCTTGACATACATCAAGGACATGGCCCGTCCAAAAAGCTTTAAATCACTCCCGATCCTGAACCAAAAAAGGCAGGTGCGCCATGAGCGAAGTCTTCACCAAGAGCATGGCGAGAAACATCTACTACGGGGGAAGCCTGTTCTTCATCCTGCTGTTTCTCGCCCTGACCTTCGATACCGACGGCACATTACCCAAGCGTGACAACCGGGCGGCCCTCACGGAGCAGGTGGCGCTGGGCAAGAAAGTCTGGGAAGAGAACGACTGCATCGGCTGCCATACACTGCTGGGCGAAGGCGCCTATTTCGCGCCGGAACTGGGCAATGTCTACAAGCGTTTCGGAAATTCCACCGCTGCCATCGTCGGTTTCATCAAGGGCCGGCCACCGGAAGGCATCCCCGGGCGCCGCAGCATGCCACAGTTCAATCTCTCCGACGAGGAACTGGAAGCGGTGGCTGCGTTCCTGAAGTACGCCAGTGAAATCGACACGGCCAACTGGCCGCCCAACATCCAGGGCTGAGGGGGGTCATCATGCAATATCGATCGCAAGCCGTAGCCAAACCGTATTTCATTGCCGCCATCGGCCTGTTCGTGGGCCAGATCCTGTTCGGTCTGGTCATGGGCCTGCAGTACGTATGGGGCGATTTCCTGTTCCCGGAAATCCCGTTCAACGTCGCGCGCATGGTGCACACCAACCTGCTCATCGTGTGGCTGCTGTTCGGCTTCATGGGCGCCGCCTACTACCTGGTGCCCGAAGAATCCGAGCGCGAGCTGCACAGCCCGGGCCTGGCCATCCTGCTGTTCTGGGTGTTCCTGATCGCCGGCGCCCTCACCATCCTCGGCTATCTGCTGGTTCCCTACGCTGGGCTGGCGAAGCTGACCGGCAACGACCTGCTGCCGACCATGGGCCGCGAGTTCCTGGAGCAGCCCACCATCACCAAGATCGGCATCGTGATCGTGGCGCTGGGTTTCCTGTACAACATCGGGCTGACCATCCTCGGCGGACGCAAGACGGTGGTCAACCTGGTGTTGCTGACCGGTCTCACCGGCCTGGCGCTGCTGTTCCTGTTCGCCTTCTACAATCCGGACAACCTGGTCAAGGACAAGTTCTACTGGTGGTGGGTGGTGCACCTGTGGGTGGAGGGCGTCTGGGAGCTGATCCTCGGCTCCATACTCGCCTTCGTGCTCATCAAGGTGACCGGCGTCGACCGCGAGGTCATCGAGAAGTGGCTGTACGTCATCATCGCCATGACGTTGATCACCGGCATCATCGGCACGGGCCACCACTACTACTGGATCGGTACGCCCGAGTACTGGCAATGGTGGGGGTCGATCTTCTCCGCCATGGAGCCCATCCCGTTCTTCATGATGACGGTGTTCGCCTTCAACATGGTGAACCGGCGCCGCCGCGAGCATCCCAACAAGGCGGCGGTGCTGTGGGCGCTGGGCACGGCGGTGATGGCCTTCCTGGGTGCCGGCGTATGGGGCTTCCTGCACACCCTGGCGCCGGTGAACTACTACACCCACGGCACCCAGATCACGGCCGCCCACGGCCACATGGCCTTCTACGGCGCCTACGTGATGATCGTGCTGACCATGATCTCCTACGCCATGCCCATCCTGCGTGGCCAGGAGGCCAGCGACGAGCGTTCGCAGGTGCTGGAGATGTGGTCGTTCTGGCTGATGACGGTGTCCATGGTGTTCATCACCCTGTTCCTGACCGGCGCCGGCATTCTGCAGGTATGGCTGCAGCGCTACTCGACGGATCCGATACCCTTCATGGCCGCCCAGGAGAAGATCGCCATCTTCTACTGGCTGCGTGAAATCGCCGGCGTGGTGTTCCTGATCGGGCTGGTGCTGTACGTCGTGTCCTTCTTCGTCAAGGGCGGGCGTCCCGCCATGGCGAGCGCCGCCGACACGGCCTGAACATACATGGATATGACGGCGGGTCTCCCGGCGGCGACCGAGCAACGCAGTCTGCCGGGAGACTTCGCCATCTGGATCTTCATCTACGCCGAACTGCTGGTGTTCGGCGTTTTCTTCCTGGCCTACGCCTTTGCGCGCAGCCACAACGTCGAGCTGTTCGACGCACAGCAGCGCTTCCTGGACCGCAATACCGGCGCCATCAACACCCTGGTGCTGATCACGTCCAGCTTCCTGGTGGTGCGGGCCGTCAACGCCATTCGCCGCGACGCGGCGGCCGTCTGTGCACGCTGGCTGACGGCGGCCATCGCCTGCGGCGGCATCTTCGTGGCGCTCAAGCTGGGCGAGTTCCACGCCAAGTTCGCGGCCGGCGTGACACTCAGCACCAACACCTTCTACATGTTCTACCTGTCGCTGACCTTCTTCCACTTCATGCACGTGCTGATGGGCATGGTGATCCTGGCCGTGGTGGCGGTGAAGGCGCGCCGCGGCGCCTACAGCGCCGCCAGCCATACCGGCGTGGAGACCGGCGCCTCCTACTGGCACATGGTGGACCTGGTGTGGATCGTGCTGTTCCCCCTGGTCTATGTGATGCACTGATGAAGGCGGACGCGGCGACAAGGCGTGCCGATGTCACCGCCCTGGGGGTGTGGCTGGCGCTGTGCGGCCTGACGGTCGCCACCTGGCTGGTCGGCCAGGCCGGGGTGGGGGGTGCCGCCGTGGTGGCGGCGCTGATGCTGTCGGTGCTGGTCAAGGGCCAGATGGTGGTGGATTTCTACATGGGACTGAAGCGGGTACGCGGACCCTGGCGCTGGGTGGTGACGGGCTGGCTGGTCGCTGTCCTGACGCTGATCGGGGTGGCATACTGGCTGGGGGGACACTGACATGGGCGGCGACGTGGCCGAATTCCAGACCGGGACCGACGACATTCCGTTCTACCAGCCGCAGGGCAACGAGGTGGCGCTGTTCGAGTATGCCTGGCGCAACCAGTTGCCGGTGCTGCTCAAGGGCCCGACCGGCTGCGGCAAGACGCGCTTCGTGGAACACATGGCGGCGCGCCTGGGGCGGCCGCTGTACACGGTCGCCTGCCACGACGACCTGACCGCCGCCGACCTGGTCGGACGGCATCTCATCGGCGACGGTTCCACCTACTGGAACGACGGCCCGCTGACCCGGGCCGTGCGCGAGGGCGCCATCTGCTACCTGGACGAGGTGGTGGAGGCGCGCAAGGACACCACCGTGGTGCTGCACCCGCTGTCCGACGACCGCCGCATCCTGCCCATCGAGCGCACCGGCGAGCTGTTGCGCGCGCCGCCCGGCTTCATGCTGGTGGTGTCCTACAACCCCGGCTACCAGAACCTCTTGAAGGGCATGAAGCCTTCCACCCGCCAGCGCTTCGTGGCCCTGCGCTTCGACTTCCCGCCGCCGGACCGGGAGCGCGACATCCTGGTGCGCGAGACCGGCGTCGACGCCGCCAGCGCCGAACGGCTGGTGGCGCTGGCCGCCAGCCTGCGCGCCCTGAAGGATCACGACCTGGAGGAATCCGCCTCCACCCGCCTGCTGGTCTATACCGCGCGCCTGCTGCGCGACGGCTTCGACCCGCTGGAAGCCTGCCGGGCGGCGCTGATCGAGCCGCTCAGCGACGACGAGCCGACGGTCGCGGCCCTCATGGACGTGGTGCGGGCCCATCTCGGGGAATGACATGGACGCCGCCGACAAGCGCCTGGCCATCGCCGCCGAGAGCCTGTTCCTGGTCAACCTGCTGCTGGCGCCGGGGCTGGCCTTCGCCGCCCTGCTGCTGCTGTACCTGAAGCATCGCGGCGACGCCGGGCCGCTGGCCGCCAACCACCTGTCGCAGACCGTCGGCGTGAGCCTGGTCGGCGGTGGCCTGCTGGTCGTCATCAGCGTGCTCATCGTGCTGCTGGGCGGCTTCGATTCCGGCTACACCTGGATGGTGGTGATCCTGTATTTCACGTTCATCCACAGCACGCTCATACTCACCGGCGTGCTCGGCCTGGTGAAGGCGCTCGCCGGCCAGCCCTGGCGCTACCCGCTCGTCGGCAGGTATTTCGGGTCATGAACCGCGTCCAGCGCCAGCGCCTCGGGTGGCGCATCGCGTTCTTCGCCCTGTTCGTGCTGGCGCCGCCGCTGGATCTGTTCCGCTTCGACCTGGTGCAGGGCCATTTCATCCTGTTCGGCCTGCCCTGGACGCTGGACCTGCACGGCGCCAGCCCCGGCCAGGCGGTTCTCAACCTGGTTCTGCGCGCCTTCCTGCCGCTGGTGCTGGTGGTCGGTGCCGGCTTCTGGGTGTCGTGGCGTTACGGGCGGCTGTATTGCGGCTGGCTGTGCCCGCATTTTTCCGTCGTGGAGACCATCAATGCCCTCATGCGCCGCGCCTCGGGACGGCTCAGCCTGTGGGACCGCGAACCCCTGCCCGAGGTGCAGTCCGATGGTACCGAGGTGCATCCCAGGCGGGTGCGCTGGGTGCTGGTGGCGGTGGCGGTGCTCCTGTTCTCACTGCTGTGGTCCGTCACCCTGCTCAGCTACCTGCTGCCACCGGCCGAGGTGTGGGGCAACCTGGTCGCCGCTACGCCGACCCGCAACCAGGCGGTGTTCCTGACCGCCGCGACGGCCGCCTTCGTGATCGAGTTCACCCTGGCGCGCCACCTGTTCTGCCGCTTCGGCTGCGCCGTGGGCCTGTTCCAGAGCCTCATCTGGATGGCCAACCGGCGCGCCCTGGTGGTCGGTTTCGACCGCGCCAACGCGGTGCTGTGCGCCGACTGCGACAAGTCCTGCGAACACGCCTGCCCGATGCGCCTCAAGCCGCGCCAGATCAAGCGCAGGATCTTCACCTGCACCCAGTGCCAGCAGTGCGTACAGGCCTGCGAGCGGGTCAACGCGCCGCGCGGCCGCGCGGCGCCGCTGCAGATGCTGTCGGACCAGTGCGCCCTGGACGTCTCGGAACGGGATTTCGGCCGCCGGCCGGCGGTGCCCCCGGACTGCTTCCACCGCAACGGCAAGCCCGGTGGGGTGGGGTAAGCAAGGCGCACCGGGGGGCTTTGTAGTTACCGCGAAGGACACGAAGGACGCGAAGGGAAAGGATCTGTGCTCTGGTGGAATTCGGGGGGAGGGCGCGATGCAAACACGAAGGCGCACCAGGGGGGTAACGTTGTATTAACCGCGAAGGACGCCAAGGACGCGAAGGAAAGGATCTGCGTTCTGGCGGAATTCGGGGGCAGGGCGCGGCATCGGCAACGGTCGGGCTTTTGCGACAGCGGGCTGCTTACCTCGCGTCCTTCGCGGTGCAGTACCGGCGCTGTCGCCAGGGCGTGTTTCGACAGCTTGTCAGGGGAGGTCTTTCTTGGAAGAGTGGGTTGGACAGGTCTGGCATCGGCTCATCACCGGCGCGGCGCGGCGTGACCATCCCGAGGCGGCGGTGACGCTGGAGGAGGTGCGGCGGCCGGCGGCGCTGCTGTTCCGGGCGCTGGGCGGAGACGGGGGCCTGCGGCTGGAAGTGGCCACCGAGACCGCGCATGGCGCGCGGCGCGGCTGGCTGGCCCGCGTCGCCGGCAGCGGCGCGCGGGTGGAACTGGCCTGGCGCGACCGGGAGACGCT
>JALSRI010000176.1 GCA_026984835.1 Thiohalobacter sp.
CTCGTGCACCACCCCGCCTGCGCCGAAACCCGCCTTGAAGTCGAACAGGCCCTGGTTCAGCACCCGCCCCTGGTCCTCGTTGCTGATGCCGAAGTCGAAGTACCGCACGCCGGCCTGCTGCGCCCGCTCGATGCAGAACGCAAACACCGCGTCCAGCAGGCCTGTGTCGTTGGCGCGGGGGCTGGCGGCAATGTACTGGGCGTGGTGGACAGTGGCGGTCCTGAACAACACCACACCAGCCTCCACCACGGCATCGAGCAAACCGACCACGAAGCCGATGGCGTCGGGGAAACGCCTGCCCAGCTCTTCGATTTCCGCCAGGCTGTGCACGGGGCGGGCATCGTGCCTGCGGCGGAGGTTGTCCTCCAGCACCCGCCACAGGGCCACCACCTGCGCGGCGTCGGCGACCCGTACCTCGGCCCCCGCCCTGCCGGCCTTCTTCAGGGCGCGCCGGCGGCGCTGGCTGACCGGCAGCCGGCTGCCCAGATCGATGGCGCAGGACAGGTCGCAGCGCGTTCGCGCGGCGCCCAGCCTGAACAGGGCATAGAGATCGTCCTGGGCCGGCGCGCGGTGATAGATCGAGGGCACCGGCTTGTATGACAGGGCATGGAACCCCTGCTCCCGGTAGTGGGCGCAGGCCGCCGTCAAGGCGTCGAGCATGGCCTGCCCGCGCAGCCGCCCCTGGTGCAGCAGGCCGCCGTAGGTGATGCCCGGGTGACTGACCACGCAGCCGGGCCTCTGCGGATGCTCCGCCGCCGGCAGCACGCCCCACCAGTCGCCCTTGTGCTCGATCACCAGCGACAGGTCGCGGAAACGGTCGCCGTGGTAGGACAGAAAGCGGCGTGTATGCAGGAAGGTCGCCATGTAGGCGTCGTCGCAGAAACTGTCCCAGCGGGCGGCGTCGCCCGCCTCGTAAGGTCGTACGCGCATCATGACCGCCCGACCAGTCGTGCCACGCCGAAACCGGTGCCGCCGAAATCATTGCCGTTATAGAACAGGTAGGTCTGTCCGGCCGCGTGCACGACGGCCGAATACGCCACGGCCTCCGAGTCCCAGCCCGCCGGGGATACATCGAGGTTCAGGCGTGCGTCCATGCGCTCCCAGTGCAGGCCATCGTCAGATTCGGCATAGCCGAGGCGATAGTTCCCCAGGGAACGTTTGCGCACCGAGAAGAACAGCTTGTACTTCCCGTCTTCGTGCAGCACATAAGGCCGCCCGAAACCGTGTTCATCGGGGTCGCTGACCGCCAGGGACAGGGTCCCCCGGGCGGGCCAGTCGATGCCGTTCTCCGATTCCATATAGCGGAGATCATAGACCGGCATGGACTTGCCGTTCAGATCCGTCCAGTGGCTTCCGGCTATGTACCACATTCTGTACCGGCCGTTTTCCTCGGCGACATGGGGACCACAGCGGAAATACAGCTCGTCGTCGCTGCGCTCCAGTATCGGAGTCCGCTTTATCCGAGAAAACGAGCGGCCGTTGTCGGTGCTGACCGCCAGACCCGTCAGCAGCCTGTACCGTATGTGGTGACTCAACTCGAAGCCCACGTAGTACATGTACAGCCGGCTATCCCCCACCTCGATCACGCTGGTCTGGAACACCCCGTTGTCGTCGAACGTACCGGGTTCGCCGATATCCAGTACCGGCCCGTCACTGACAGCCTGGACGGACAAGGGGTCGGTCGCCAGTACATCGACATAGCCCACCCGGCCGACATTGCCTTCATCACGGCACTGGATGAAGACACGGATAAGCTCCTCATCGAGCCGGATCGGCGTCGGACAGGTTGCGTGGCTCCGCGCCCAGGGCCGGGAACCGTCAGGCGCCCATACGACACCCAGTTTTTGCCAGCGCATGCCTTCCTAGTCTCTTATCTTGAAGAATTTCAGCGCCGAAATGCGCGAGGGTTCCGGCTGGGTAGCGCCATACAACTGGCCCGGCTCCGTATTCTTCATGATCACGACCCCCGGGCTGATCCAGTTGTCCTCGGCAATGGTCACGTTGTTGGCCACGGTGGCGTTGACACCCAGGAAGGAGTTGCGACCGATGACGCAGAAGCCCGAGATCACGACATGAGAGGAAATGAAGCAGTT
>JALSRI010000177.1 GCA_026984835.1 Thiohalobacter sp.
CATGTGACGCCCGATGTGCGCGAAGCCACGCAGTACCTGGTTTCCCGCGGGCTGGACAAGAAGGCAGCCAGGAAGCGGCTGTTCGAACTCTTTCCCCACGGATACATGCAGCAGGGCTGTCAGCTGGCCGGGCTGCGCCGCCCCACCGCCTGGTGCGTCGGCTGACCCGGCGCCCGCACTGCCCCTCCTTGATTTTCCTCATCGGCTGACGGGCCCAACCGGCGTATAGTGTCGATTCGGCTGCGGGCTGTCTCCGCGGCCTTCGAACCCGTACCGGACCGCGCCCACGATCGCGCGAGGATGAATCATGAAAAAATGGATACTGCCCCTGCTGCTGGCGGCGGCGATCTTGGCGCTGTACTTCGGCTACCGCGCGCTGCCCCGTGATGCGGCCACCGAAGCGGATCGCCTGACCCTCTACGGCAATGTCGATATCCGTGAAGTGCAACTGGCCTTCAACGGCAGTGAGCGGATACGCGAAATCCGTGTGCAGGAGGGCGACCGGGTGCACAAGGGACAACGCCTGGCGCTGCTGGATACTCGGCTGCTCGAAGCGCGGCTGGCCGAGGCCGAGGCGGCGGTGGAGGCCCAGCGGCAGCAGCTGGCACGCCTCGAGGCCGGCAGCCGGCCCGAGGAAATTCGCAAGGCCGAGGCCGATCTGGAGGCGGCGAAGGCGCAGGCCAGGTCGGCGCGCGACAGCCACCGGCGCATCAAGCGCCTGCTCGAACAGAAGCTGGCTTCGCCCCAGGACGAGGAGCAGGCGCGCTCGCTTGCCGAGGCCGCGGAAGCCCGGCTGCGCGCGGTCGAAGCCAGTCTCGCGCTGATCAAGGCCGGACCCCGCGACGAGGACATTGCCGCGGCACGGGCGCAGCTGGCGGCACGTCTGGCCGCGCGCGAGCAGGTTCGCCGCCAGCTGGCCAACGCCAGCCTGTATGCGCCGGACGACGGCATCATCCGCAACCGCATCCTGGAGCCGGGGGACATGGCCTTTCCGCAGACCCCGGTGCTGACCCTGGCGCTGGTGAACCCGGTATGGGTGCGGGCCTATCTTCCGGAACCGCTGCTGGGTCGGGTAAAGCCCGGTGCCGCGGCCTGGATCACCTCCGACAGCTACCCGGACACGCGTTACCGCGGCTGGGTCGGCTATATCTCGCCGACCGCCGAGTTCACGCCGAAAACCGTGCAGACTCCGGAGCTGCGTACCCGGCTGGTCTATCCATTGCGGGTGTACGCCTGCAATCCCGCGGGCGAGTTGCGCCTCGGCATGCCGGTGACGGTGGAGATCGACCTCAAGGCTTCCGCCGCTGAGGACCGGAAAGCGCCCTGTGGCGCGAGCTGAACGGTTCTGACCCCGCTCAGCTGGCCATGAACGACGACAGCCCGCTCCGCTTCAGCCAGGTGAGCCTCGAGTTCGCGCGCGGGCGTGATCGGCTGCGGGCGCTGGATGCCGTGGATTTTTCCCTGGCACCGGGGCGTGTCTGCGGGCTGATCGGCCCCGACGGCGCGGGCAAGACCAGCCTGATGCGGCTTGCCTGTGGACTGTTACGGCCGACATCGGGCAGCATCCATGTGCTCGGTATCGACGCCCGCGCACGGCCCCAGGCAGTGCAATCGGCGGTGGGCTACATGCCGCAGCGTTTTGGCCTCTATGAAGACCTCAGCGTACAGGAAAACCTGGACCTCTATGCCGACCTTCAGGGGCTGGAACCGGAAGTCCGTCCGGAGCGCTACGACGCACTGATGGAGATGACCGGCCTGGCCCCGTTCACCGGGCGGCTGGCCGGCAAGCTCTCCGGCGGCATGAAGCAGAAGCTGGGTCTGGCCTGCGCGCTGTTGCGGGCGCCACGTCTGTTGTTGCTGGATGAACCGACGGTGGGCGTCGATCCCCTGTCGCGGCGCGAACTGTGGCATATCGTCTACGGCCAGGTGCGTGATCTCGGCATGACCGTGCTGCTCAGTACCGCCTATCTGGATGAGGCCGATCGCTGCGATGAAGTGTTGCTGCTGCATCAGGGCCGCCTGCTGGGGCAGGGTCCGCCGGCCGACTTCAGCGAGCCGTTGCGGGGTCGGGTATTCCAGGTGCGCGGTGAAG
>JALSRI010000178.1 GCA_026984835.1 Thiohalobacter sp.
GGCCTGCCGACCCGCGAAATGACCGACGCCACACGCATCGTCATCATCGAGAGCGACAGCCACATCGTCGGCATCCTGGTGGACAGTGTCGCCGAGGTCGTCGACCTGCGCGCTTCCGACATGGAGGCGGCGCCCAGCGTGGGCAACGAGGAGAGCGCCAGGTACATACAGGGCGTGACCCAGCACGAGGACCGGCTGCTGATTCTGGTCGATCTCAACAAGCTGCTGACCGACGAGGAGTGGGACGCACTGGCCCGCGCCTAGGCCAGCCCTGCGCCGGATTGCGGAATATGCTGCCATGGCGGAAATCGGCAACCTGTCTCCCAGCTGGCGCATCGTTCCGACCCGACCGTCGACCGGTTCCGGCAAGGGCGACCAGGCGCCGCGGCGCAAGCCGGCCAGCGAACAGCAGGAACGCGAACGCCGCCGCGAGCAGGATGCCGACGACGGCGAGCCCCATATCGACGAATATGCCTGAGCCGCCACGATGACACCTTCGATCCTGATCCTGGCCAGCCTGTCCACCGCCGCTACGCTGTGCGTGGTGCTGCAGTGGCGCGGTCTGCGCCGGCTGCGGGCCGACAATGCCCGCTTGGCCGAGCGCCTGCTGGCGAGTGAGCAGCAGGTCCGTCATCTGGGCAACGAGTTCGGCGCCCTGTGCAAGGCCTCGGCGGGTGCCGGCGAGCACGTTCTGCGCCTCGAACAGCAGGTGAAGCGGCTGACCGAGCGGCAGAACATGCTGGAGCTGCGCGCCAGCGCCGACCGTCCCTACAGCGAGGCCAGCCGGCTGGCCCACGACGGCGCCGGCATCCACGAGCTGGTCACCAACTGCGGCCTGACCCGCGGCGAGGCCGAACTGATGGTGATGCTGCACGGCCGCAACAGCACCGACGCCGCCTGACCCCGGATGCAGGCATGAAGGCGGTGTGACCACGCCGAAGCCGCCTGGTACCGCTGTGTCCCTCCGGAGGGATACAGTGTGGCGGTGGGCTTTCCCGTGAAGGGGGACGGCCACCGGGCGGGCAGGGTGTCCCTCTTTCCTGTCTCTCTCCGGCGGCCTTTGTCACCGGCGCCGGCGCGCGCTACCATGCCGGCAGGCACCCGCGCACAGGACGGCCCCATGCAGCGTGATCTCGCACGGCAGTTTCTCTACGACATCGAGCTGGCCCGACGTTTCGAACAGGCCGCGGCCGAGCAGTATGCCCAGGGCAATATCGCCGGCTTCCTGCACCTCTACCCCGGCGAGGAGGCGGTCGCCGTCGGCACCCTGCGGGCGGCGGACGTCGGCGACTACGTAGTCAGCACCTACCGCGAACACGTGCACGCGCTGGTGCGCGGCATCCCTGCCGGCGCCGTCATGGCCGAGCTGTTCGGCCGGTCCGGCGGCTGTTCGGGCGGCTACGGCGGCTCCATGCACCTGTTCGACCGCGAGCGGCGCTTTCTCGGCGGCTACGCCATCGTCGGCGAGACCTTTCCGGTGGCCACCGGCGTCGCCTACTGGCTGCGCATGAACGAGGCCAGCGACGTGGCGCTGTGCTATTTCGGGGACGGTGCCGTCAACCAGGGCACCTTCCACGAATCGCTCAACATGGCGGCGCTGTGGAAGCTGCCGGTGTTGTTCATCTGCGAGAACAACCACTACCAGATCGGCACCGAGATCCACCGTCATTCGGCACTGGCCGAGGTCTACCAGCGTGCCTGCGCCTACGGTATCGACAGCCGGCGGGTCGACGGCATGGACGTGCTGGCGGTCTACGAGGAGACCCGCGAAGCCCTGCACTACGTGCGTGACGGCCACGGCCCCTGCCTGCTGGAATGCGAGACCTACCGCTATCGCGGCCATTCCATGGCCGACGCCGGCGCCTACCGCTCGGCCCTGGAGGTGGCGGAGCTGCGGGCCCGCGATCCCTTGCTGACGTTCACGCAGCGGGCGCTGGAGGCCGGCTGGGTGACGCAGGAGGAGGCCGATGAAATGGGCGCCCGGGCCGGGCGCGAAGTGGAAGCGGCCGTCGCCTTCGCCGAGCAGAGTCCGCCGCCGACGCAACTGGACAAGGACGTCTACGTCAGGCCGCTGGACCTGTACCGGGGGGATGCATGAAACGCAGTCACAACGATCACGCCGGCCTGATCGCGCCGGCCAGCGCCGCTGCCGAGCTGCAGGTGTGGGAGGCGCTCAACCTGGCGCTCAACGAAGCCATGGCAGTCGACGACGCGGTGTTCGTCCTCGGCGAGGACGTCGGCGTCTACGGCGGCAGCTACCGCGTCACCCAGGGCCTGTACGCCCGCTACGGCGAATGGCGGGTGCGCGACACACCGATCTCCGAGGGCAGTTTCACCGGTCTGGGCGTCGGCGCGGCGCTGGTCGGCGGCCGGCCGGTGGTGGAGATCATGACGGTCAACTTCGCGTTGCTGGCGCTGGACGCCATCGTCAACATGGCGGCCAAGCTGCGCTACATGTCCGGCGGCCAGTTGCGCGTGCCGCTGGTGGTGCGCATGCCGGGCGGCGTGGCGCACCAGCTCGCGGCGCAGCACTCGCAGCGCCTGGAACACATGCTCATGAACGTGCCCGGCCTGCGCATCGTGGCGCCCGGTACGCCGCAGGACAGCTACTGGCAGCTGCGCCAGGCGATCCGCCACGACGACCCGGTCATTGTGCTGGAACACGAACTGCTGTATTTCGACAAGGGCACGTTCGACCACGCGGCCGGCGCGCCACCGCTGCACGCGGCGGCGGTGCGTCGCCCGGGCCGCGACCTGACCCTCATCGCCTGGCACCGCATGGTGCAGGTGGCGCAGCAGGCTGCCGAACGCCTGGCGGGGGAGGGCATCGAGGCGGAGGTCATCGACCTGCGCAGCCTGCGCCCCATCGACCTGCCGCTGTTGCGCGAATCGCTGGGCCGCACCCACCGGGCGCTGGTGGTGGAGGAAGACTGCCGCTTCGCCGGCGCCGGCGCCGAGATCGTCGCCGCGCTCACCGAGGCCGCCTTCTTCGACCTGGATGCGCCCCTGCGGCGGGTGGCCGCCGCCGACGTGCCGACGCCCTACAACGGCGAGCTGGAGCGCGCCTCGATTCCGGACGTGGACGCGGTGATCGAGGCGGCCAGGGGCATCCTGCCGGCTTGACCTGGATCAAGGTTTGGCCGCGCCGGTGCCTCCTCGTGCGCCCGCGCGGGTATATACTCGGTGCCAGGACCCTGACCAGAGAGGATACGCCATGAACAGGAAAACCCTTTCCGTCGCCCTGCTGGCGACCACGCTGTCGGTCGGTGGCTGCGCCAACTACGGGCAGCAGGAACAGGCCGGCATGCTGATCGGCGGCGCGCTGGGCGGTCTGCTCGGCTCGACCGCGGTCGGCGGCCACCACCGCCAGGGGCGCACCGCGGCCATCATCCTGGGCACGCTGGCGGGCGCCGCCATCGGTGGTTCCATCGGCCGCTCCATGGACGAACTGGACCGCCGCAAGATGGCGAGCACCCTGGAAACCGTGCGCACCGGTGTGCCCTCGCAGTGGCGCAACCCGGACACCGGCAACGTCTACCGGGTGACGCCGACCCGCACCTGGGAGACCCCCGCGGGTCCCTGCCGCGAATACACCCTCGACGCCGTCATCGGCGGCCGCAAGGAACAGGTCTACGGCAAGGCCTGCCGGCAGCCCGACGGCAGCTGGAAGATCGTGGAGTAGGGTGCCGGGGCCGGCCAGGCGAACTCAGCCCACCGACGCGGCCAGGGGCCGGTACTGCAGCGCGTAGAACATTTCCAGGTAGCGCCGCGTCTCGGCCCGCTCCAGCCCGGTGACATAGCGCCAGAAACCGTACACCCGCGACAGGGTCATCATGCGTTCGGCGTAGCGCTTCCAGGTGTAGCGCTGCGCCACCCGCTCCAGCGCCCCTTGCGACAGGCGCTGCCACTCGGCGGGGTCACGGCGGCAGGTGGCGAAGAAGTCCGCCATGCGGCGGGCGGCGATCTCCCCGTGGTTGGGGTCGATGTGGAAGCCGGACACGCCGTCCTCGATGATCTCCAGCGGTCCGCCGAAGCAGGTGGCGAAGGTCGGCAGGCCGCTGCTCATGGCTTCCACCACGGTCAGGCCGAAGGCCTCGAACAGCGCCGGCTGCACGAAGGCGCCGCGCTTGTCCGCCACCACCCGGTACAGTTCGCCCGCCAGGTCCTTTTCCAGGTGCATGCCCAGCCAGCGTACCTGACCGTCGAGTCCGTGCGCATCCATCAATGCGTGCATGCGCTGGATCTGGTCGCGCTCCTCGGCGTCGCTGGACAGGGAGGGGTCGATGTGCCCGGAGATGACCAGCAGGTTGACGGCGGATCGCAGCGCCTCCGAGCCGGCGTACCATTCGACCAGGCCGGTGATGTTCTTGATGCGGTCCATGCGCGCCATGGTGAACAGCAGCGGCTTGTCCGGGTCGGCCAGGCTGCCGCGGATGTCCGGGGCCGTCGTGGCGCCGAAGATCAGCGCGTCGATCTCGTCCTGCAGGTGGGTGAGGCGGCGGCCGCTGTCGGAATAGGGGAAGTAGACCTCGGGGTCGGCGCCCGGCGAGACGATGTTGAACTTGGGGTCGAACGTGTCGATACCATGCACCACCCGGTACAGGTCGGGCAGGGTGAAGGCGGAATAGCTCTCGTACTGGCCGACGCTCTCGTCGGTGCCGGCGATCTCCTGGTAGGTGCTGGTGATGATGAAATCGGCCGTGTTCATGGCGATGAGGTCGGCGGTGAACTGCACGGAGAAGTGGTACTGCGGCTCGTTCTCGCGCCAGTACAGGTCGGAGTACAGGTACTTGGTCTTTTCCAGTGCGTGGGCGATGTTGCACTGGGTGACGCCGAGTCGCTGCGCCAGCAGGGTGGCGACCAGGTTGCCGTCCGAGTAGTTGCCGATCACCAGGTCGGGGCGGCCGCCCAGCTCGGCCAGCAGCTCGCGCTCGGTGTCCAGCGCGAAGCGCTCCAGCCAGGGCCAGATCTCGAAGCGCGAGATCCAGTGCGGCACCACTTCGCCGGACGTCTCGCGGAACGGCACGCGCAGGATGCGTGCGTGGTCGGTGCCGGCGATGGATTCGATGCGCTGGTCGCAGGTGGTGCCCTCGGCCTCGGGAATGAGGCGGCTGATGACCACGATGTTGGGCGTGATGTCCAGGCCCTGTTCCTGCAGGCGCTGCTTCATTTCCTTCTCCAGCGCCCGGACCTGGTCGAGGATGTACACCACCTGGCCGCCGGTGTCGGGCCGGCCCAGCACGTTGGACTGGCCGAACCAGCCATGCGGCGACAGGATGGCCAGCGAGAAGATCATCGGGATGCGGCCCAGGAAGGCTTCCAGGGCGTCCGGTGAAGGCGCCTCCAGGATGTCCAGCAGCAGTTGCATGGTGTCGCGGATGCGCGCCGCGTCGTGGCCCCAGCCGGCCTCGAAGCCCAGCGGTGCCAGCTCGCGCGCCAGCTCGCTCCAGGGCCGGTCGTCGCCGGCGGCAGCCAGCAGGCGGTCGGCGCTGCGCAGTGCCCGACGCAGGTCCGGCACGCTGTCGATCAGGCCGTTGAGCATCAGCGGCTGGCCGCGGTAGGCGTGCATGCTGAGAAAATCGAGCATGCGCTGCTGGCCGCGGCCCTGCTCCTCGAACAGGCGGCTGGACAGGCGCCGGTTGAGAAACTCCACGCCGCGGCCGATGGAGCGTGATTCCTGCGGCTTGAGGAACTCCCGCGAGAAGGGCTCCAGGTCCACTTCCAGGGTCCATTCCGGCGGTTCGCCACCGTTCACCAGCCGTTCCTTGAAGCGCAGGAACTGGCTGACCACGATCTCCTCGGGCTCCATGGTGTCGAGGTGGATGCGCAGGTACTGCCAGCGGCCGATGCGCGGGCGCAGCGCCAGGTAGAACCACTGGGCGTCCAGCGCCGCTTCCTGGCTCATCTGCAGCACGCTGGCCAGCGGCGTGTGGCGCAGCGCTTCGCCGTCGCCGGCCTCGCACAACGCCTGGAAACCGTCCAGCAGGTCGGTGCGCAGCAGGAAATGGCGGCCGCTGCTGACGAAGTGATGCAGCACCCGGTGGGCATTGCTGCGCTCCTGGTCCAGGTAGGCGGACAGGGCGTCGAACAGTTTGAACGGGTTTGCCTGGTTCACGTCAGATTCCAGTCTCGTCTGAATGCAGTATAGAAGTCGGCCCGCTCCGGTGTCGCGCCGCGTATCTGTACCAGCGCGCTGGCGAAGACCTGCGCCCGTTCCAGCAGGGTCTGCAGCGGCCAGCGGTGCAGCAGCCCCAGGATGGTCACGGCCGCGAAGGCGTCGCCGGCGCCCACGGTATCCACCAGGTTGTCGGTCGCGGGCGGCCGGACCTGAAGGACATGGCCGTCGCGGTCGTGGGCCAGCGCCCCCGCCGCGCCGCGGGTGGTGATGAGCAGATCCAGGTCGTGCCGCTCGCGCAGGGCGCCGGCGCGCCCGGCCAGGTCGCCGCCGGCCGGCGCCAGCACATCGAGTTCGTCCTCGTTGAGCTTGGCCCAGCGGGCGGCGTCCAGCCAGCCATGCACGTCGTCGGCCCGCCACCAGGGCGGCCGCAGGTTGACATCCATGAAGGCGGGCACCCCGAGGCGCTTGCGCAGCGCCAGCAGCGCCTGCCGCGACACCGGATTGCGGGCTGCCAGGCTGCCGTGGTAGAGCAGGGCGCTGCCGGCGGCCGGCGGCAGGGCGTCGGCGTCGATGTAATCCCAGGCGCGGTGCTCGACGATCTCGTAGCGTGGTTCGTCGTTCTCGATGTGGACGTCGACGGTGCCGGTCGGGTGGCTGGAATCGAGCTGCAGCCCGGACAGGTCCATGCCCCAGGCCTGCATGCGTTCGCGGATGCGCCGTCCCAGCGCGTCGTTGCCGATGCGCGAGACCAGCAAGGGCCGCGCGCCGAAGGCCTGCAGGTGCCAGGCGACGTTGAAGGGCGCCCCGCCCAGCACCGTCTCGCCGCCGGGAAAGCGGTCGAACAGCACTTCGCCGAACAGCACCGGCCGGCCGTCGGCTGGCTGCTTCATGCCGTCTTCTCCGCGCCCAGCCGCGCCGTGAAGGCGGGGTGGAAGTGATTCACGCCCTCCAGGATACCGGCGCTGTAGTTGCCGTTCATACCCAGGAAGCCGCCGTGCGCGATATAGAGGGCATCCGCGTTGCCCGCCGCCGCGGCCTGCGCAAGCGCGGCCTCCTTGACCTCGTCGCTGGCATTGGCGACCAGCACCGAGGGAACCGGGCTGGCCAGCACCGGCAGGTCGTTGCCGCTGTCGCCGGCGAACAGGATGTCACCGGTACCGTGGCCGCTGTGCGCCGCCAGGAACTCGATGGCGTGCAGCTTGGTGGCGCGTTCCGGCAGTACGTCGAGCAGGCCGACGGCGGCCGGTTCGTCGACGCTCCAGATCAGGCTGGCGCGCACGCCGCGCTCCGCCAGCCGCGCCTGCATGACCGCCAGCAGGGCTTCGCGGTCGGCATACAGCGGCACGTAGAAGCTGAGCTTGTGCGTGTTCTGCTTGCTGCGCTCCTGCAGTTGCAGGTCGGCCAGGCCGCGGAACAGTTCGCGCAGGCCGCCGTGGTCGATACCGGCCCAGTCGGCGCCGATCTCCGCCTCCCAGTCCGGCCAGGGTTGCCAGCCGCCGTTCTGCACCTGGTAGATCTTGCTGCCGACGTCGGTGATGGCGTAGGCCGGCACCGGCAAGTTGTAGCTGGCGATGGCGCTCTGCGCCAGTTCGCGGTGGCGGCCGGTCACGTACACCGTGGTGACGCCGGGCAGCGCCGCCAGCGCCGCGAAGCGTTCACGCGCGCCGGGTGACTCGGGTTGCACGCCGTTGGGAAGCAGGGTGCGGTCCAGGTCGGTGCACAGCAGCAGCCGTTCGTTCATGACGCGCTCTCCACGCTTTCCGGCGGCAGCATGCAGCTGTCGAAGAAGTCATAGTGGTCCAGCGCCTCCAGTATGCCGCCCGCGTAGGGCCGGTGGGCGAAATAGATGCGCTCGATATCACCCAGCTGCGACAACTCCTCGTGGTGTCGGTTGGCGACCACCACTGCCAGGGTGTTGCCGCGCATCATGTCCTCGTCGGCGCCGGAACCGCCCGCCACCAGGGTGCGCTCCAGCGGGATGCCCCAGTGGTCGGCCACGTAGCGCAGCGCGAAACCCTTGGAGGCGCGGATGGGCAGGATGTCGAGGAACTGGCCGAAGGACAGCACCACGTTGGCGGCCACGCCGGCCTGGTGCAGCAGGCGGTTGATCTCCTCGGTGTCCGGGGCCTCGGTGGGGTCGATGTAGTAGCTGATCTTGAAACGGCTCTGCTCGCTGCGCGGCTGCAGTTCCAGGCCGGGCAGGTCGGCCAGGGCGCGGCGCACCGCGTGCGGCGTCCACTGGTAGTCGATGTGGCGCGGCCAGGCGGTGTCTGCCGTCAGTTTGGGCGCATAGTAGATCTCGGTGCCGCCGCTGGTGATGAGCACGTCCGGCTGCGGGATGCCGTAGCGCTTCATCACCGTCAGTGCCGAATCCAGGCGCCGTCCGGTGGCGATGCCGAAGGCCGCGCACTTGCGGTTCTCACGCAGCACGCCGACCAGTATCTTCAGCGCTTCGGGGTCGCCCAGCAGGTTCTGGTCGATGTCGGTGAAGATGGCGCGGTCGTGGTAGACCTTGGCGCGGCGCAGGATCGGCCGCAGCATCGGTACCTCGGTGCGCTGGATCATGGGCTTGACCATGTCGACGTAGCGCTGGGCGTGCGCCTGCCAGGAATAGTGGGCGCGCACGCCGGCCAGGCCGTTGGCTGCCATGTGCTGCCAGGCCTCGTGGTCGGACAGCATGGCCAGAAGCGAGTCGGTCATGGCCTCGCTGTCGAGCGGGTCGATGAGGCGGCCGTTGCGGCAGTTGGCGAGGATGTCCATGGGGCCGCCGTCCTCGGTGGCCAGCACCGGCAGGCCGCTGGCGGCGGCCTCGATCAGGGTCAGCCCGAA
This sequence comes from Thiohalobacter sp., assembly GCA_026984835.1. Taxonomy (GTDB): domain Bacteria; phylum Pseudomonadota; class Gammaproteobacteria; order DSM-19610; family DSM-19610; genus JALSRI01. The sequence goes on from JALSRI010000178.1 coordinate 8,948, forward strand.
GGGCTCGGTCAGGGCCGGGTTCACGAATACGCCGTGCGAGGCGGCCGCCAGCCGGTAGATCAGCGGTACGTCCTGCCAGTCGTGGTGCTTGGGCAGGGCGGCGTTGCCGTAGAGGTCGTAGCGATCGACGGCCAGCAGCAGCTGCTTGAGCACCTGGCGCGGGCCTTCGTCCATGTCTTCGATGTCGTCGCGGTTGCCGGCCACGATGACCAGGTTGGCCAGTTCGCGCAGCGCCGGCGACTCGCCGTAGGCACGCACCAGGGTGATGATGTTCTTGCGCGGGTCGGGGCGCGACAGGGCCAGGATCATCGGCTTGTCCGGCTCGCGCAGGAAGCGGCCCAGCTCGGCGGCGATGTGCGAGTCCTGTTCGTCGCCCGTCGGCGGCCGGAAGCGCGCCAGGTTGGTGCCGGGCGGTATGACGCGCATGCGTTCCGGCTGGTAGTGATCGTAGAGTTCGTACTGCTCTTCGATTTCCTGGTGGGTGCTGGTGATGACGCGTTCGGCTATCGCCAGGGTGTCTTCTTCCGCCTCAATGCGACGCGCGAGGTTGTAGCGCGCCTCGATGTCGGCGGCGGACAGGCCGCTGGCCAGCAGGCGGCGGCGCTTGACGCGGCCCAGCGAGTGGCCGGTGTGGACCAGCGGTACCCCCAGCAGGCCGGCCAGCCGGGCGCCGACGTAGCCACCGTCGGCATAGTGGCTGTGGATGAGATCGGGCGCCGCGCCACGGGCGCGCAGGAATTCCAGCGTGTTGTCGGCGAACTCGTCGAGGTAGTCCCACAGCGCTTCCTTTGCAACGTAGCCGGGCGGCCCGCACTTGATGCGCACGATGCGCGCGCCGTCGCCGAGGTCCTCGACGGCGCGCGCGTAGTCGTCGGACAGCTCCGGATCCTCGATGCGCCGGGTCAGCAGATCGACGCTGGCCACTTCCGGGTGCTGCGCCAGCGCGCGGGCCAGTTCCACCACGTACAGGGTCTGGCCGCCGGTGTCGGCATCGCGTCCGAGTTCCAGGTCGTGGCCACGGATCAGACCGTGCACGCTGACCAGCACCAGGTTCAGTGCCTGTCGGGGCTGTCCTGTGTTCGCTTCGTCCATGCCGTGTCCCGAGCGTGTTCGCGTGTGCCTAGCATACCGAATGGCCCGGTCCGGCACCATGACGGACACTGTGGAAAATGCTGCTGGCGGCGGCTAGACTGGCGCGTCATGCCTACCACGGTCTCGAATGCACTGCTGTGGCCGGCGGCGGGCATCGGCCTGCTGCTGCTGATCGTGGTCGGTGTGGTGCTGTTTTTGATCGTCCACCGCCAGCCCGGCGAGACCTTTCGGCATGAGGGTGTCTCCCTGCACTACCACATCGAGGGCAGCGGTGAACCCCTGTTGTTGTTGCATGGTTTCGCCGTCCATGGCGATCTCAACTGGCGTGTGCCGGGCCTGACGCGGGTGCTGGCGCAGCGCTACCGGGTCATCAGCCTGGATCTGCGCGGCCACGGCCTGAGCGGCAAGCCCTACCAGCCGCAGGCCTATGGCCGGAAACTGGTGGGCGACGCCATGGCGCTGCTCGATCACCTCGGTATCGAATCGGCCTGGCTGGGGGGCTATTCGCTGGGTGGCTATGTCGCCCTGCGCGCCAGTGCCGATCACCCGCGCCGCATCCGCGGCGCCGTGTTGATCGGTGCCGGCTGGCAGGACCCGGACGACGAGGCATTCTTCACGGCACTCGACGACTATGCCGCACGCCTGGAACGCGGCGCCGAGACGCGGCCGCTGATGTCCTACCTGGGCGACGTGCCGCGTTCGCCCGGCCCGCTGCATCTCGCCATCGAACGCCTCATGCTGGGCGTGTTCAACGACAGGCGCGCGCTGGCGGCGCTGGTCAGGAGCCTGCACGATCTGACGCTGAGCGAGGCGGAACTGCGCCGGCTGACGGTCCCGCTGTGCATCATCGTCGGCACCAGGGATCCCTTGCTGCGCGAGGCCAGGGCGCTGGCTGCGCGTGCGCCGCGTGCCTCGCTGCACCTCGTCGAAGGCGCCGATCACATCATGGCGGCGTTCCGGCGCGAGACCCGGCGGCAGTTCCGGCGATGCCTGGCGCGATGGGAGCTTGATATGGATCAGAACAGCCCCCAATAGTGCTTTTACGGCCACCCCGAAGGTGGTAGTTTGAGCGTACGAGCTTGTGGATCTGCGAAAGGGGGTTCAACCATGGCTGACGAAAGACTGCAGAAAGAGATCGATGCGATCCGTGCGGACGTCGCGAAGCTGAGCGAGGACATGGCGGAACTCACGCGCGTGATTCGCACGCTGGGCGTCGAGAAGGCCGGGGAAGTCAAGGATCGGGTCGGCGAGGGGGTGGACGGCGTCAGCGAGGAACTGCGCCGGCGCGTCGAAGCGGCCCGCGAGCGGGCCGGCAAGGCCACCGAGGGTTTCGAGAAGACCGTGGAGCAGTATCCCATGAGCAGCCTGCTGGCGGCCTTCGGCGTGGGCATGATCGTGGCCCGCCTGCTGGATTCGGGGGGACGGCGCTGAACAACCTCTCGGAACTCGTCATCGCCTTCTTCGACCTGCTGGAGGCCGAGGGCAGGGCGTTGCAGCGGGGCGCATTGCGCACCGGTGTTGCGCTCGGGCTGCTGTCCCTGGCCGGCCTGCTGTCCCTGGCCGCCTTCGGTTTCCTGGTCTGGGCCCTGTACGGATGGCTCGCGCTCAGTTTCACCCAGCCGGCCGCCGCCGCCCTGACCGGCCTGGCGATACTGTTGTTGACGGGGGTGCTGGCATGGCTGGCGATGCGCACGTCCCGCTGACCACCGGGCAGGCCAAGCAGCGGCTGCGCGAGGTGGCGCGCGACGCCGGCATCAGCGGCTGGACGCGCCGCCATCCCTACCACGCCGTGCTGGTGGCCATGATGGCCGGCCTGGCCGCCGGTGGCGCGCGCCGTTTCGACGACCGGCTGGCGCAGACGCTGCTGGCTGCGCTGCTCGGCGTGTCGCGGCTGCGATGACGGCGCGCCCGGTGCTGCTGCCCGGCACGCAATGTGTAATCGAGGACTTCGGTGACGACGGCGCCCTGACGCGCCACCTGCTGGAAATCGGTATCACGCCCGGCCTGCAGCTGACCATCGTGCGGCGCGGGCCTTTTGGCGACCCGGTGGAAGTGGCCATGCCCGGCACCCATTCCGTGGTCCTGCGCAGCGGCGAACTGGCCTCGCTGCGCTGCCGTTTCGTCTCCGGTCCGCTGGCGGCGCTGCCCTGTTCGGCGACCGGGCGCTACCGCGTACGTGCGCTGCAGGGCGGGCAGCGCCACACCCGGCGTGTCGCCGGGTACGGCCTGCGGCCCGGCCGGGAATTCAGCCTGCTGCCGTGCAGCCGCGGCCGCTACCGGCTTCGCATCGGGGCCGACGCCCCGGTCGTCGAGCTGGGACGCGGAGAAGCCGCCCGCCTGATCGTCGAGCCGGCCTGAGAGGTGGCCAGGTGACGGAGCAGCGCCGCAGCGTCACGGTCGCCCTCGCCGCCATACCCAACACCGGCAAGACCACCCTGTTCAACCAGCTCACGGGGGCGCGTCAGAGCGTCGGCAACTGGGCCGGCGTGACGGTGGCGCGGCGGGTGGGTCATTTCGAGCTGGGCGACTACGATGTCGAGCTGGTCGACCTGCCCGGCGCCTATTCCATCAGCCCCACCACCGAAGAGCAGCGCATCGTCGAGCGCTACCTGATGCAGACGCCCCCCGACGTGGTGCTCAACCTGCTCGACGCCCGCAACCTGTACCGCGGCCTCGGGCTGACCCTGCAACTGGCCATGAGCGGCCTGCCCACGGTGGTGGCGGTGAACATGATGGACGAGGCGCGGCGCCAGGGCCTGGATATCGACATCGACGCCCTGTCACGGCACCTGGGCATGCCCGTGGTGCCCATCGTGGCGCGCAGCGGCGAAGGGCTGGAACAGCTCAAGGCCGCGCTGCGGGAGGTGATCGAACATCCGGAGACCGAGCATCCGCCGCACATCTCCTTCCCGCCGGTGGTCGAGGAACAGGTCATGGAACTGGCGCGCCGCATCGACGCCTTGCCGGAGCGGCCGCCGCTGGACGAGAGTCTCATCGCCCTGCAACTGCTGAAGGGGGAGGGTGAGCAGGAAGTGCTGGACCCACGCGTACCCGGTTCCGGGGCGGTCGTCGAGGAAGCCGCACGGCGACGCCGGACCATAGAGGCCGTGACCGGCCAGCCGTTTGCCACCACCTGCGCCGAGTGCCGCTTCAACGCGGCCCGCGGCCTGGCCATGGAGGCGACCCATGCCCTGCCGCGGGTCCGCGACGCCGTCGCCAACCGCCTGGACGCGGTGCTGCTGCACCCGCTGTTTGGCCTGCCGCTCTTTTTCCTCATCATGTTCGTGCTGCTGCAGGTGATCTACGCCATCGGTTTTCCCCTCCAGGATGCGGTGTCGAGCCTGTTCGCGGCCCTGGACGGCTGGTTGCGCGCGCTGGCGCCGCTGCGGGCCCTGCCGCCCCTGCTGCGCAGCTTCCTGCTCGACGGCCTGGTGGCGGGCGTCGGCGTGGTGGTGACCTTCTTCCCGCTGCTGGCGGTGTTCTTCGTGCTCATGTCGGTCATGGAGGGCAGCGGCTACATCGCCCGCGCCGCCTTTCTGATGGACCGGCTGATGCATGCGCTGGGACTGGACGGCAAGGCGTTCATCAACATCCTGCTCGGCTACGGCTGCAACGTGCCGGCGGTGATGGGCACCCGTATTCTGTCCAGTCACCACAACCGCATCGTCGCCATGCTGCTGGTGCCGTTCTCGCTGTGCAGCGCGCGACTGCAGGTGTTTGTGTTCCTGTCGGCCATCCTGTTCGCGCCGTCCACGGCGGCGCTGGTGTTGTTCGGCTTGTACGCGGGCAGCTTCCTGGCGGTGGTGCTGGTGGGGCTGGTGCTCAAGGCCCTGCGCATCGGCGGCCGGCCCGAGCCCTTCATCATGGAGCTGCCACCCTACCGCGTGCCCTTGCTGCGCAGCGTGCTGCTGCGCGCCTGGCAGGAGATCCGGGCCTTCCTGCGCCGCGCCGCGACCCTGATCCTGTCCGGCGTGGTGGTGGTGTGGCTGCTGACCCACGTGCCGGCAGACGTTCCGCCGGGCAGCGCCGGGACCCTGGCCGGCCGGCTCGGCCAGTCGCTGGCCTTCCTGTTCCAGCCGCTCGGCATCCACTGGCAGGAGACGGTGGCGCTGATGTTCGGCTTCATCGCCAAGGAGATCGTCATCGGCTCCATGGCGGTGATCCATGGCGGCGGCGACCTGGCCGCGCAGATCGAACGGCTGGTGACGCCGCTGCAGGGCCTGAGCTTCATGGTGTTCACCCTGTTGTACACGCCGTGCGTGGCGACCGTGGCGAGTATCCAGGCGGAGTCGCATTCGTGGAAGGTGACGGCCCTGTCGGTCGGCCAGGGACTGGCGCTGGCCTGGCTGGCCAGCTTCCTGGTCTACCAGGGCGGGCGCCTGCTGGGCTACGCCTGAGGCCCCGGTCGGCGGGCTCAGCCGCCGTCGCCGTGTGCCAGGGCGTGGTACTTGCAGCGGATGGCGTCGATGTCGACGCGCGCCGGCGGCAGCTTCATGTCCAGGGATTCCAGCGTTTCCTGCACGATGCGCGAGATCACCAGGTTGCGATACCACTTGTGGTCGGCGGGGATCACGAACCAGGGCGCATGCCGGGTGCTGCATTTCTCCAGCGCGTCTTCGTAGGCGCGCTGGTAGTCGTCCCAGAACGCCCGTTCCGAGTAGTCCGATTCGCTGATCTTCCAGTGCTTGGACGCATCTTCCAGACGCTTGCCGAAACGCTCCAGCTGCTCTTCCTTGCTGATGTGCAGGAAGAACTTCAGTATGCGCACGCCGCTGTCGGCGAGCTGTTTCTCGAAGGCGTTGATGGCCGCGTAGCGCTTCGACCAGACCTTTTTCCTGACCAGTTCGTGCACGCGCACCACCAGCACATCCTCGTAGTGCGAGCGGTTGAAGATGACCACCTCGCCGCGCCGCGGCGTCACCTTGTGCACCCGCCACAGGAAGTCGTGCGCCGCCTCCTCTTCGGTCGGCGCCTTGAAGGGCTGCACCCGGCAGCCCTGCGGATTCATATGACCGAGTACGTGGCGTATGGTGCCGTCCTTGCCGCCGGCGTCCATGGCCTGCAGGCAGATCAGCAGGGCATGGCGGTTCTCTGCATACAGCAGGTACTGGAGTTCGCGCAGGCGCTGGTTGGCCTGCACGATTTCCGCGCGGGCCTGCTGCTTGTCGCTCTTGCCGTCGGTGTCGCCGGGGTCGATGCGGTCCAGCCTGAGCTTCGAACCCGGTTCCACGCGGTATTTCCTGGTGTAGTCCACTGTTTTCCTCCTTCCGTCGTATCAATGCTGCCGCCGCCAGCGCAGCCATTTCCAGGTTTCCATGAAAACGAACACGGGTAGCGCGATGGCGAAGATCAGGGCCCAGTCCACCCAGCCCAGCGTCACGGTGTGCAGGGCGTCCTGGAGCACGGGCAGGTAGACGGCGCCTACCTGCAGGCCCACGGTTGCCAGCCAGGCGCCCAGCACCCAGGGATTGGTGAAGAAGCCGATCACCGCCACCGGTTCCGCCAGGGCGCGGAAATTGAAGACGTTCATCTTCTCCAGCACGATGATGCCGGTGAAGGCCACGGTCTGGGCCAGGGCGACGGCCTCTTCCCCGCCGGTCTGCAGGTAATGGTGGAACAGCCACAGGGTTCCGGTGGCGATGTAGACCCCCAGCGCCAGGATCATCAGCATGCCGGTCCGGTCGAGGATGGGCTGGCGTGCGGCGCGCGGCGGGCGCTGCATGACGCCCTTCTCGGCCGGCTCCAGGCCCAGGGCCACGGCCGTCATGCCGTCGGTCACCAGGTTCATCCACAGGATCTGCACCGGCAGTAGAACCAGAGGGCCGCCCAGCACGATGTTGACGAAGATGGCCAGTACTTCGCCGGTATTGGAGGACAGCAGGTAGCGCACGAACTTCTGGATATTGTCGTACTGGCGCCGGCCCTCCTCGACGGCGCCGATGATGGAGGCGAAGTTGTCGTCGGTGAGCACCATGTCGGCGGCGCCCCTGGCCACGTCGGTGCCGCGCAGGCCCATGGCGATGCCGATGTCGGCCTTCTTCAGCGCCGGGGCGTCGTTGACGCCGTCACCGGTCATGGCCACCACCTCGCCCAGTCCCTGCAGCAGGGTGACGATGCGCAGCTTGTTGGCCGGCGTGGTGCGGGCGAACAGGACGTGGCCGCTCAGTGCCTGCTTCAGGTCCTCGTCGTCCAGTGTATCCAGTTCCCGGCCCGTGATGGCGCGTTCCACCGGCAGGCCGATGCGCCGGGCTATGGCCAGGGCGGTGGCGGCGGCGTCGCCGGTTATCATGAGCGGGCGGATGCCGGCGCCGCGCGCCAGCTCGACGGCCCGCGGCACTTCCGGACGCGGCGGGTCGATGATGCCGACCACGCCCAGCAGGGTGAGTTCGTTCTCCACCGCGTCCTCGTCGAGGTGGATATCGGGGGGCAGGGTGCGGCGCGCCAGCGCCAGGGTGCGCAGCCCGGATTCGGCCATGGCCGTGTAGGCCTGCGTGACGGCGGCGCGGCCGGCGTCGTCCAGTTCCCGCTCGACGCCGTCGACGAGCATGCGCGTCGAGCGTTCCAGGATGACCTCGGTCGCCCCCTTGACGAAGGCCACCATGCCCCCGGGGCGGTGCTCGATGAGGGTCATGCGCTTGCGCAGGGAATTGAAGGAGAATTCGGTGACCGTGTGCGCCTCCGTATCCGGCGACAGCCAGGCCTTGCAGGCGGCGACCACCAGCGCCGCCTCGGTGGGTTCGCCGATCTGGTGCCAGCCGCGCTCGTCGCGTTCGATGCGGGCGTGGTTGCAGCGCAGGCCCGTTTCCAGCAGCGCCAGCAGATCGGTGCGCCGCCGGTAGTCGATCTTCCTGCCGTCCACTTCGAAATGGCCGGCCGGGTCGTAGCCGCTGCCCGTGACCTCGACTTCTCCGGCCGGCAGCCAGATGCGACGCACGGTCATCTCGTTCCTGGTCAGGGTACCGGTCTTGTCGGTGCAGATTACGGTAGCCGCGCCCAGGGTCTCGGCCGCCTGCAGGCGACGCAGCAGGGCCTTGCGGCGCACCATGGCGCGGATGCCCAGCGCCAGTGTAATGGTCACCACGGCCGGCAGCCCCTCCGGCACCACTGCCACCGCCAGGGAGACGCCGGTGAGGAACATCTCCAGCAGCGGCTTGCCCAGCAGCCAGCCGGTCGCTGCGACCACGACGGAGACGGCGACCGAGAACAGCCCCAGCTGCTGGCCCAGCACCGCCAGCTTGTGCTGCAGCGGCGTGGTTTCCTCGCCGACGCTCTGGGTGAGGCGGGCGATACGGCCGAATTCCGTGTCCATGCCGGTCGCGACGACCAGGCCGCGTCCGCGTCCGTTGGTGATGCTGGTGCCCATCCAGGCCATGCTGCGCCGCCCGGCCAGTGGCGTGTCGGCGGGCACGGGCTCCACGGCCTTGTGCACCGAGACCGACTCGCCGGTCAGTGCCGATTCGTCGGCCTTGAGATTGACGGCCTCGACCAGGCGCAGGTCGGCGGGCACGCGATCGCCGATCTCCAGCAGCACCAGGTCACCGGGCACCAGTTCGCCTGCATCGATCTCCAGCTCGTTGCCATTGCGCAGCACGGTGCAGCGCGGAGACAGCATGCGCTGCAGTGCGGCCATGGCCTTTTCGGCCTTCCATTCCTGAACGAAACCCAGGACACCATTGAGACCGACGATGGCGAGTATGGTGAGGGCGTCGCCGGTCTCGCCGATGGTGAAGGAAATGACGGCGGCGACCAGCAGGATGAGGATGAGCACGTCGACGAACTGGCGCGCCAGCACCTGATACCAGTGCTCGCGTCTGGCGACCTCGAGCACATTGGGGCCGTGTTCCACCAGGCGCCGCGCGGCGTCGGCGGCATCGAGGCCGTGGGCGGGATCGGTCCGCAGCGCGGACGCCAGCACGGCCAGGGGCTGCGCGTGCCAGTCGCCGGCCGGCACTTCAGTCGCCATGCCGCTCACCCTTCCCGGGCAGTGCTTGCGGCTTTCGCCGCAGTTCCTCGCCCCAGCTGCGCACCAGCAGGGTAAAGGCGAGCGGCACCACCAGTGTCGATACCGAGGAGGCGGCGACCAGGGCGGTGAACAGCTTGATATCGATCAGCCGCGCGTCGAGCAGCAGCTTGGCGACGATGATCTCGGTGGTCAGGCGCGCGTTCAGCCCGATGCCGATGGTCCAGGCTTCGCGCACATCGATCTTGCCCATCGGCACCATGACGAAGATCCCCAGCAGCTTGCCGACGAAGGCGGCGAGAAACAGCAGCAGGGCGAGCTCCGGTTGCCGCAGCATGCCCTCCAGGTCCACGCTCAGGCCGACCCAGAAGAAGAATACCAGGCCGAAGAAGCCGTAGCTGATGGCGCGCACCGCACGCGTGGCCTGGGCACCGCCCTCGCCGGCGTGCCGGAACACGGGACCGAGCAGCACGCCGGCGGTGATGGCGCCGACCACGGTGCCGAGTTCGGAGTGCTGGGAGTAGCCACCGAGGCCGAACAGCACCAGCATGGTGAGCAGGATCAGGTTGCGCGGCCGTGGCGCCAGCCAGCGGGCGAGCTGCGGCAGGATCCAGCGGTAGCCGAGCCATGCCACCAGGGCGAACACCAGCAGGCTGACGACGACGTCGAGTACCTCGCGCTCCGTGGCCATGATGGCGCCGCTCTTTTCGCCGATCCACACCGATACCAGCGCGACCAGGAATACCTCGATCACGTCGTCCAGCACGCCGGCGCCGACGATGAATTCGCCCACCCGCGTGCGGACGAGCTGGAATTCGTCGAGGATGGGGACGATCACCGCCTCCGCTGTCGGCATGCGTGTAAGACCGATGATGAAGGCGATGCCCCAGCCGTAGCCCAGCGCCCACATCACCAGCACGCCGAGCAGGAACGGTACGCCGGTGTTGAGCACCGTGGCCCAGACGATGTCCCGGCTGAGCCTGCGCATCTCTCCCAGGTCGATCTGGAGGCCGATGAAGAACAGCAGGAACAGGACCCCGAGCTGGGCCAGGAACGCGAACGCATCTCCCAGTGGCGCCCGGACGAGTTCGACGTGGAGCGGGGTGTAGTGCACCGCCATCGCCACGAACAGGGCGCCGAGGATGCCGGGGATGCGCAGCCTTTCCAGCAGGCCTGCGAGGCCGAAGGTCAGGCCGAACAGAACCGCCAGCAGCAGGAGCAGCAAGCCTGTCTCGCTTTCACTCATCTATCCTGTTTCTCCTGGCAGGGCTCCGGCAGCAGGGCATTGCCCCGACGGAGTACTCCCGCCAGGGTTCAGCCACGCCGGTTGGCAGCCGGGGGCTCAGGCATACAGCCCCTCGCGGCGCAGCAGGGCGAAGGTGCCTTTCTTCACCGCGTCGTTGAACAGACCCCAGGCCAGGGCGTAGGCCCAGATGTAAGCGGCCCATTGCCAGCCGACCGGTTCCACCCACCAGCCATAGACACCGATCAGCGTGCCCAGCACGGCGCTCCAGAAACTGGCGTGCAGCAGGGCCGGAGCCGGCAGCGGGCGCTTCCACATCCAGTCCTCGGTGCGGGTGACGAAGATGGTGGTATGGCCGGCCACGATGAGCTTGAGGAAGATGACCGACTGGATGAAAGGCTCGGGATAGTCGAGCTGCTGGAGGATGAAGAACAGCAGGAAGGAACTGACGACGCCGGCCACGCCAAGGACGCTCGACACGATCATCAGCTCCTGCAGGTTCCAGCGCACCGGCTCCTGCTGCACGCGGGTGTTGTCGTAGGCGATGGCCAGGATGGGGATGTCGTTGAGCAGCGCCAGGATGACGATCATGATGGCGGTGATGGGGTAGAAGTTGAACACCACGATGGACAGCGTCATGAACAAGAGCACGCGGATGGTTTCCGCGATGCGGTAGACGGCATAGGATTTCATGCGCTCGAAAGTGATGCGGGCCTGTTCCATGGCGTGGCCGATGACCGACAGGCCAGGCGCGGTGAGAATGATGTCGGCGGCGGCGCGCGCCGCGTCGGTGGCGTTGGCGACAGCGAAGCCGCAGTCGGCTTTTCTGAGCGCCGGCGCGTCGTTGACGCCATCGCCGGTCATGCCGACGATATGGCCGGCTTTCTGCAGGGTCTCCACCAGCGCGTACTTGTCCTCGGGTACCACCTCGGCGAAGATGTCGACCGATTCGATCATCTCCACCAGGGCGGATTCGTGGGTGTGCACGAACTCCTGCTCCAGCAAGCGGGTATCGAACAGGTGGTCCAGCTCCTCGATGACTTCGCTGGCGAAGTGGCGCGCCTCCTTGACCGAGACTTGCGGGTTGAGCTTGTGATAGATGGCGGTCGTCAGCGCCTCGGCCAAGGCCATCAGTTCACTGCCGGACTTGCCGGACAGCTGCTCCGAGCGCATGGCGCGCGGTTCCAGGCCCAGCAGGCGACCGATCTCGCGGGCGATGGCGATGTTGTCGCCGGTCACCATCTTGACCCGTACACCGTAGTCGCGCATGGCCTCGATGACGGCGGCCGAGTCTTCGCGCGGCGGATCCATGAGCGGGATCAGGCCGATGATCTCGGGCGGCTGTTTGTCTTCCTGGCGTGCCACCACCAGGGTGCGGTAGCCCTTGCTGGCCAGCAGGTCGATGGTGCGGCTGATGGCGATGCGTTCGTTGTCCGGCATCTCGGCCATTTCCAGCAGCACCTGGGCGGCGCCCTTGAACACCCGGAAGCGCCGGCCGTCGCGCTCGATCTCCGCCTCGGTACGCTTGCGCACCGGGTCGAAGGGCGTGAACCCGAGCTGACGGTACGCCTGCCAGTCGCTGTCCGGGAAGTGCTCGTCGATGTAGTGGAACAGCGGCAGCTCGATCGGGTCGTGGTTCTCCTTGCGTGATGCCAGCACGGCATACAGGAACAATTCCCGCTCGTCATGGCCGTCGAGCACAACCGGTTCGGCGACATGCATTTCGTTCCGGGTCAGGGTGCCGGTCTTGTCCGAGCAGAACACGTCCACCCCGGCCAGTTCCTCGATAGCCGTCAGGCGTGACACGATGGCCTGGCGCCGCGCCAGGTTCATCGCCCCCACCGCCATGGTGACGGACAGCACGGCGGGCAGGGCCACGGGTATGGCGGCCACGGTCAGCACCATGGCGAAGCGCAGGATCTCCAGGAAATCCTCATGGCGGAACAGCGCCACCATGAGGATCAGCAGTACCAGCGCGATGGTGACGATGATGAGGAAGTTGCCGATCCTGATGACCATCTGCTGGAAGTGGCTGCGCTCCTCCAGCGAGGCCCGGGCCACCAGCGCCACCACAGAGTGGAAGCGGGTGCTGGCGCCCGTGTTGACCACCACGGCGCGCATCTCGCCCTGTTTGACGATGGTATTGGTGTAGGCGACCTCGCCGCGACGCCGGGTCACCGGCAGGGATTCGCCTGTCAGCGCCGACTGGTCGATGGCCAGGTAGTCGCCATCCAGCAACTGTACATCGGCGGGCACCACGTCACCGATCTTCAGCTTGATGATGTCGCCGGGCACCAGTTCGCGCGCCGGGACCACCTGCCAGTCACCGTCGCGCAGCACGGTGACTTCCAGCGCCATCCTGCGCTTGAGCGCTTCCAGGGCATTCATCGCCCGGTGCTCCTGCAGGAAATCCAGGCCGGCGTTGACCAGCAGCATCACGACGATGATGCTGAAATCCTCCCATTTCCCCACCAGCGCCGAGAGTACCGCGGCGGTCTCTATCATCCAGGGGATGGGGCCCCAGAAGCGGCGGAAGATGCGATGCCAGAGCGGCTCGACCTTTTCCTCGCTCTCGTTGTAGCCGTAGCGCTGAAGCCTGGCCCGGACCTCGTCGCTGCGCAGGCCGCTGTCGGCGTCAACGTCGAGTTCGCGCAGGGTGCGGTCGACGTCCTGCCCCAGGTAGTCATCCGTCTGTCGGTTCATTCCCGCCGCCTTCGGTTTCCCTGACCACCTGCTGGACTTCCTCGCCATCGATGACTTCCTTCTCGCGCAGGCGGGCGGCCAGCGCGTCCAGGGTATTGCGCCGCGCAGTGAGGATCTCCCGCGCCCGCCGGTGGCCCTCATCGACCAGGGCGCGGACTTCCTCGTCGATCTGGCGCGCCGTCTCCTCGCTGTAGTTGCGTTCTTCCTGTTCCACGCCCAGGTACATGAGCTGCTGGTGCTTTCCGAAGGTCAGCGGGCCCAGCTTGTCGCTCATGCCGAGCCGGGTGACCATGGAGCGGGCGATTTCGGTGGCGCGTTCCAAGTCGTTGGAGGCGCCGCTGGAGACGTCGCCGTAGACGATCTCCTCGGCCACCCGGCCGCCCAGCAGGATGGCGATCTGGTCCTTGAGCTCGCTGACCGTGGACAGGAACTTCTCTTCCACCGGCAGTTGCAGGGTATAGCCCAGCGCCGCCACGCCGCGCGGGATGATGGAGACCTTGTGCACCGGTTCGCCGGTCGGCACCGTCACGGCCACCAGGGTATGGCCGGATTCATGGAAGGCCACGCGTTCCTTCTCTTCGTCGCCCAGACCCCGGTGTTTCTTCTCGGGACCGGCGATGACGCGGTCGATGGCGGCCTCGAAGTCGTCCATGGTGACGGCCTCGTGGTTCAGGCGCACGGCATGGATGGCGGCCTCGTTGGCGATGTTGGCGAGGTCCGCGCCGACGAAGCCCGGCGTACGTTGCGCCACCACGCGCAGGTCGACGTCTTCGGCCAGCTTCATGCCGCGGGTGTGGACCCTGAGGATGGCCTCGCGCGCCTCCAGGTCGGGCTTGTCGACCACGATCTGGCGGTCGAAGCGGCCGGCGCGCAGCAACGCCTTGTCGAGGATCTCGGGGCGGTTGGTGGCCGCCATCACCACCACGCCCACCGACGGGTCGAAGCCGTCCATTTCGGTGAGCAGCTGGTTCAGCGTCTGTTCGCGCTCGTCGTGCCCGCCCACCGGGGAGCCCATGCCCCGCGCGCCGCCGATGGCGTCCAGCTCGTCGATGAAAATGATGCAGGGAGCCTTCTGGCGCGCCTGCTCGAACAGGTCGCGGACCCGTGCCGCGCCCACGCCGACGAACATTTCGATGAACTCCGAGCCGCTGATGCTGAAGAAGGGTACCCGGGCCTCGCCGGCCACCGCCCGCGCCAGCAGCGTCTTGCCGGTGCCGGGCGGGCCCATGAGCAGCACGCCCTTGGGCATGTGGCCGCCGAGACGCTGGATACGGGCCGGGTCCTTGAGGAAGGCGATGGTCTCGGCCAGTTCCTGCTTGGCCTCTTCGGCGCCGGCGACGTCGTCGAAGGTGACCTTGACGTCCTCCTCCGAATGGATGCGCACCTTGTTGCCGATGTTGAGGAAGCTTCTGCCCATGCCGCCCATGCGCTGGGCCATCCAGCCCCACAACAGGAACAGCAGGCCGAAGGGCAGCACCCAGTTGAAGAAGAAATTGCTCAGCCAGTTGTCGCCCTGGCGCACGACGAACTTGACGCCATGCTTTTCCAGGTTCCTGGCCAGGTCGTTGTCCCACAGCGGAATGGTGACGAAGCGCCTGGGTTCCTGGGTGGCCGGGTCCTTGAGGGTCAGGGTGCCGGTGATGACTTTCCGGGTGACGACGGCCTCCGCCACCTCACCTTTCTCGACGTGTTCCAGGAACTCGCTGTAGGGGATCTCGGTCCGGCGCACCTCGCGGTAGCCCTGCCACAGGTAGAAGGACACCACCAGGAAGATGATGTACAGCCAGAGGGTGAAGTCGGGGCGCTGCCAGAACTTGCGTTCGGCCGGCTTGTTGATCTCGATTTCCGGTTTTTTGTTGCTGCCGACCTTGAAATGGCTCTTCTTCATGGCGTCCTCGTCGGGTTGGCGTGCGTGCCGCAGTGGTCAGCGGACAGGATACACCGCATAATGGTGCCCGACCCGGCGCGATTCAAGCCCGTTTCCCGCAAGGAGCCGTCATGCTCGTTGGAATCCTGTTCATCTGGCTGGTCACGGCCTTCGGCCTGTGGATCGTCACCCTGGTGGTGCCCGGCGTCACGGCGCGTTCGACGGGCAGCCTGCTGCTGGCGGCGCTGGTGCTGGGCCTGGTCAACGCCTTCATCCGGCCGCTGCTCTGGTTGCTGACCCTGCCGCTCACGGTGCTGACCTTCGGCCTGTTCGCGCTGGTCATCAATGCCTTCACCCTCTGGTTCACCGGCGCCGTGGTCAACGGCTTCGAGGTGCGCGATTTCGCTTCGGCGCTGCTGGCGGCGCTGGTCATGGCGCTGCTGGGCCTGGCCGGCTTCATCCTGCTGCAGTGGCTGATGATGGGCGAGGTGCACTGGATGTACATGACCGGCCGGCAAGGCGTCTACCTGTAGGGGCTTTCCCTGCGAAGCTGCGGCGGTGGCCCGGACATTCAGGCGCGGCCGCCGCCTGCGCGGGCATGGATCAGCACGTAGCGCAGGCCGAGCAGCACCAGGAAGAGGCCGAAGAAGGCCCGCAGCCGGGCCTCCGGCAGCGCCAGCGCCAGGTGGCTGCCGACGGCGGCGCCGGCCAGTGCACCGATGGCCAGCGGCAGCACCAGCGGCCGGCAGACATTGCCCAGCCGCCAGTTCTCCCAGCTGCCGGCCAGCGTCGCCGGCAGCCGCGCGGCCAGCGAGCAGCCCTGGGCGAGTTGCTGCGGCATGCCCAGCCCCAGCACGAACAGCGGCGCCAGCACCGGTCCGCCGCTGATGCCGACAACGCCGGCGACCAGACCCTCGACGATGCCCACCCCGACCAGGTAGGGTGCCGACCAGGGTTCCTGTATCACCCAGCCCGCCGGCAACTGTTCCCGGAAGATCACCAGCAGGCCGCCCACTGCCACCACGGCGCCGAATTCGCGCTTGAGCGTGTCCGGCGGCAGGCGTTCCGACCAGGCCGCCGCCAGCGGCGTGACGATCATCGACGGAATGGCCACCCACAGTACCGTCCACAGGTCGACCTGGCCGCGCAAGCCGTAGACGGCCGTGCCGGTGGCGGCCGAGAAGACCGCCACCGTGATGGCCGTGCCGCGCGCCGCCAGCGGTGCCAGTCCGGCCCAGCCCATGAGCAGCGGGATCACCAGCGTACCGCCGCCGAGACTGACCAGGCCGCCGCCGAAGCCGGCGACGAAACCGATGCCGAGACCCTTGAGCCAGGACGGGCGTTGCGGTTGCACGGCGCGCTCAACGCTGCCAGAGAATGCGGTTGGCCTCCAGCGGCACACTGGCATGCGGGTGCGCCGGTACCACCCGCACCGTGTAGTCACGGGCCGGTCGCTGGGCGGGAATCAGGGCAGAGTAGCGGTAACCGTTCACCGCGCCGGCGAGTTCCTCCATGCGTTGCAGGGGATAGCGTTCCGGCATCGACTCCGCGTCGTGGGGGTCGGCATAGAGTTCCACGCGGACGCTGTCCGGATCCAGGTCATCGAGGTACAGCTGGACCTCGACGCCGATCTTCAGATCGTCCTCCTCGATCACGACATTGCCGAAATGGAGGGCCGGCCAGTGCAACTCGATCTGGCGCTGCCAGTCACGGATGGCGCGGGCCAGGGCGGCGTCATCTGCCGAGCGCGCCTGCGCCGCGCGGGCCAGCGGCAGGTAGTGGGCTTCCGTGTATTCGCGCAGCATGCGGTTGGTGGAGAAGCGCGGCGTGAGCTCCGCCATGCTGCGGCGCATGTGTGCCACCCACTCCCGTGGTATGCCCTGGGCGTCGCGGTGGTAGAACAGCGGCACGATCTCCTGTTCCAGCAGCCGGTACAGGGCCTCTGCCTCTTTGGCGTCCCAGGCCGGGTCGGCGTCGTGTTCGCGGCCGTCGCCGAGGCGCCAGCCCAGCCCCGGCTGCCAGGCCTCGGCCCACCAGCCGTCCAGTTCGGACAGGTTCAGACCGCCGTTGACCAATACCTTCATGCCGCTGGTGCCGCAGGCCTCCCAGGGCCGGCGCGGGGTGTTGATCCAGACGTCGATGCCTTCCACCAGGTGACTGGCGGCGAGCAGATCGTAGTCCACCAGGAACACCGTGTGGCGTCCTAGGTCGTGGTCGCGGATGAAACTGAACCACTCACGGATCATGGCCTGGCCTTCGTGGTCCCGGGGGTGCGCCTTGCCGGCGATGACCAGTTGTACGGGTTGCTCGCTGCGCCTGAGCAGCGCCGCCAGCCGGGCCGGTTCGTGCAGCAGCAGGTTGGGTCGCTTGTAGGTGGCAAAGCGGCGCGCGAAGCCGAGGGTCAGGATGTTGGGATCGAGCAGGTCGCCCGGGCCACGGTTGGCCGGTTGTTGATAGTCCCTGCGGCGGCGCAGCCATTCGACGAGCCGCTGGCGGTTGCGGGTGCGCATTTCCCACAGCTCGGCATCCGACACCCGGTAGATGGCGTCCTTCATTTCCTGCAGTTCGTCGCGCCAGCGGTCCTTGCTGCAGGCGGTCGTCCACAGGCGGTCCGACTCCACCGAGTCCCAGCTCGGCACGTGCACGCCGTTGGTGACGTGGCCGACCGGCACTTCAGCGTTCGGCCAGCGCGGAAACAGCGGTTCGAACAGCCGGCGGCTGACCTGGCCATGCAGGCGGCTCACGCCGTTGACGGCGGCGCTGCCGTGGATGGCCAGCCAGGCCATGTTGAAGGGCTCGTTCGCATCGTCCGGGTTGGCGCGGCCCAGGGCCAGCAACGCGTCCGGCGCCAGCCCGGCCCGTTCGCACCAGGGCGCCAGGTAGTGGCGCACCAGCCCGGGTGCGAAGCGATCGAAGCCGGCATCCACCGGCGTATGGGTGGTGAACAGGTTGCCGGCACGGGTCGCCACCAGGGCGGTGGCGAAATCCGTGTCCTGGCGTGCCTTGAAGGCGCGCGCCCGTTCCAGCACCGCGAAGGCGGCGTGGCCCTCGTTGAGATGGCAGGCCCCGGGCGTTGCCCCCAGCTGTTCCAGCAGTCGCCAGCCACCCACCCCCAGCACCAGTTCCTGCTGCAGGCGCAGTTCCGGTCCGCCGCCATAGAGCTCGCTGGTGATGCCGCGGTCAGCGGCGTCGTTGAGCGGGTGGTTGCTGTCCAGCAGGTAAAGGCGGACCCGGCCCACCTGCACCTGCCAGACGCGCAGCAGCAGTTCGCGGCCGGGGAATTCGAGGCGGACGGTCAGCCATTCGCCGTCGGCGTTGCGCATCGGGGTCGCCGGCAGCAGGGTGGGGTCGTTGTAGGGGTAGAAGGCCAGCTGGTTGCCGTCGGCGTCCAGCGCCTGGCGAAAATAACCCTGCTGGTAGAGCAGGCCGATGGCCTGCAGCGGCACACCCAGTTCGGAGCAGGTCTTGAGATGATCGCCGGCCAGTACGCCAAGCCCGCCCGAGTACAGGGGCAGCGCCTCGCTGAGGCCATACTCCATGCAGAAATAGGCCACCGGCTCCAGTCCGCCGGCGCCGTACTTTTGTGAGAACCAGGTATCGCCGCCCAGGGCCGCCTTCTGTTCCTCGCGCAGTTCCCGCAACAGGGTGCGGAAGTCTGCATCGCCGGCCAGCGCCTGCAGCCGTCCCAGGCTGACCGTCTGCAGTATCAGCCAGGGATTGCGGGTATGGCGCCACAGCGGTTCGTCGATGCGTCGCCACAGGGCATCGGCCACATGGCTCCAGGACCAGCGCAGGTCCAGCGCCAGCAGGCGCAGGTCTGCCAGTTCCTGCGGCAGGTCGGGGCGTGCTTCGTAGGGCATGTGATCCATGGTTCAGTCCTGTCCGGTGTCCGGCTGCGACCACGTCCAGTCGCGGATCTCCGGCATGTCCTCGCCGTGGGTGGTGATGTATTCGCGGTGTTCCACCAGCTTGTCGTGCAGGGCCTGGTGCAGGTGGCCGGCGCGGTCGCTGAGCGCCGGCACCCGGTCGGCCACGTCCATGACCAGGTGGAAGCGGTCCAGGTCGTTGCGCACCACCATGTCGAAGGGCGTGGTGGTGGTGCCTTCCTCCTTGTAGCCGCGCACGTGCAGGTGGTCGTGGAAGCGGCGCCGGTAGGTCAGCCGGTGGATCAGCCAGGGATAGCCGTGGAAGGCGAAGATGACCGGGATGTCGGTGCCGAACAGGGCGTCGAAATCGGCATCCGGCAGGCCGTGCGGGTGCTCCTCGTGCGGCTGCAGGGTCATGAGGTCGACCACGTTGACGACGCGGATGCGCAGTTCCGGTGCGAACGCGCGCAGCAGTTGCACCGCCGCCAGGGTCTCGATGGTGGGCACGTCGCCGCAGCAGGCCATGATCACGTCGGGCTTGCCGTCCTGGTCGTTGCTGGCCCATTCCCAGATGCCGATGCCGGCCGTGCAGTGCTTGATGGCGGCATCCATGTCCAGCCACTGTGGTTCCGGCTGCTTGCCGGCGACGATGACGTTGACCAGGTTGCGCGACGCCAGGCACCGGTGGGTGACGTGCAGCAGGCAGTTGGCGTCCGGCGGCAGGTAGACGCGCACGATGTCGGCCTTCTTGTTGACCACGTGGTCAATGAAGCCCGGGTCCTGGTGCGAGAAGCCGTTGTGGTCCTGGCGCCAGACGTGCGAGGTGAGCAGGATGTTGAGCGAGGCGATGTCGGCGCGCCAGGGGATCTCGTTGCACACCTTGAGCCACTTGGCGTGCTGGTTGAACATGGAGTCCACGATATGGATGAAGGCCTCGTAGCAGGAGAACAGGCCGTGGCGGCCGGTCAGCAAATAGCCCTCCAGCCAGCCCTGGCAGGTGTGCTCGGACAGGATCTCCATGACGCGGCCGTCGGGTGCCAGGTGGTCGTCGTAGTCGTAGCGCTCGGCCAGCCAGGTCCGGTCGGTGACTTCCAGCAGGGCGCCGAGGCGGTTGGAGACGGTCTCGTCCGGCCCCATGATGCGGAAGTTGGCTGCTTCTTCATTCCGCTTCATGACGTCGCGCAGGTAGTCGCCCATGCGCCGCGTGGCCTCGCCCTGCGCAGCACCGGGCTGCTTCACTTCCAGTGCGTAGTCGCGGTAGTCGGGCAGGTGCAGCGGTTTCAGCAGCAGGCCGCCGTTGGCGTGCGGGTTGGCGCCCATGCGCCGTCTGCCCTGCGGCGCCAGCCCGGCGATCTCCGGTTTGAGCCAGCCGCTGTTGTCGAACAGTTCCTCCGGCCTGTAGCTCTTCATCCAGTCTTCGAGAATCTTCAGGTGTTCGGGCCGGGTCACATCCGGGATGGGCACCTGGTGGGCGCGCCAGTAGCCTTCCACTTTCAGGCCGTCGACCTCCCTGGGCCCGGTCCAGCCCTTGGGGGTGCGCAGGATGATCATGGGCCAGCGCGGCAGGCGCACCTCGCCCCCCTCGCGCGCGCGCTGCTGGATGGCGCGGATGTCGGCCATCACCCGGTCGAAGACCGCCGCAAGCTGCTGGTGGACGGCCTCGGGTTCGTCGCCCGCCACCAGGTGCGGCTGATAGCCGTAGCCTTCGAACAGCCGGATCAGGTCGGCGGCGTCGATGCGCGCCAGTACCGTGGGATTGGCGATCTTGTAGCCGTTCAGGTGCAGCACCGGCAGCACGGCGCCATCGCGCGCCGGATCCAGGAACTTGTTGGAGTGCCAGGCGGTGGCCAGCGGCCCGGTCTCGGCCTCGCCGTCGCCGACCACGCACAGGGCGACCAGGTCCGGGTTGTCGAACACGGCGCCGAAGGCGTGGGCGATGGAATAGCCCAGCTCGCCGCCCTCGTGGATGGAGCCGGGCGTCTCCGGCGCGCAGTGGCTGGGCACCCCGCCGGGGAAGGAGAACTGCCGGAACAGCCGCTTCATGCCGGCCTCGTCGCGCGACACCTCCGGGTACAGCTCGCTGTAGGTGCCCTCCATCCAGGTGCTGGCCACCAGCGCCGGGCCGCCGTGGCCGGGCCCGGTGATGAAGATGGCGTTGAGGTCGTCGCGCTTGATGATCCGGTTCATGTGCGCGTACAGCAGGTTCAGGCCGGGCGTGGTACCCCAGTGACCGAGGCGACGCGGCTTGATGTGTTCGGGCTTCAGCGGTTCCTTCAGCAGCGGGTTGTCCATGAGGAAGATCTGGCCGGCGGACAGGTAGTTGGCGGCGCGCCACCAGGCGTGCAATTGCCATACCTCGTGCTCGTCGAGCGGGGTGTCTGGATTTCCGTTCATTTCCTTTCTCCTTTTGCATCCTGGTTCTGAAGAGTTGTTGCCGGTGGAGGTGCCTTATGCCAGGAGCTGTGCAGTGATTGCTTGAGGGTGTCCAGGAATCTGCGGTGCCGCGGGTTGTGGTGCTCAAGATGGCGGTACACATGCACCTTGACCAGGTCGGTGACGAAGGCCGAGGCCACCGAGTAGCCCCAGATCAGGGCAATCTCAGGCCAACTGATCGGCGTGATTAGGCCAAAGCCGTAGGCGGCCATCAGCGTGGCGGCCAGCTTGGTGACCACCGCAGACCAGACCATGACAGGTGCAGGCCAGGGCCGTTCCCAGAAGTGCCCCTTCGAGCGGGCGACGAACAGCACCAGGTGGCCCGCCACTGCCATCTTGAGAAAGACATAGGTCTGGACCTGGGGCGTGTCGAGTTGCAGCCAGTCCATGGCCAGCAGCAGCATGCCAAAGCTGCCGATTATGCCCACCACGCCCATGGCGGTGGCCACGGTGATCACCTGTGACATGTTCCAGCGCACCGGCCGCGGGGACAGGCCGGTGTGGTCGTAGGCGATGGTCATGATGGGTACATCATTGAAGAAGGCCAGCAGGATGATCATGACCGCGGTGATGGGATAGAAGTCGAAGAACACCATGGCCAGGACCACGAAGAACATGATGCGGATGGTCTCGCTGATACGGTAGATGGCATAGCTGTTCATGCGCACGAAGATGCGCCGCGCCTCCTCGATGGCGCCAATGATGACCGACAGTCCCGGTGCCGTCAGCACAAGGTCTGCCGCCGCACGGGCGGCGTCGGTGGCACCGCTGACTGCAATGCCCACGTCGGCCTGTTTCAGGGCTGGCGCATCGTTGACACCGTCACCGGTCATGCCGGTGATGTGGTCGCGGGCCTGCAGGATCCTGACAATGGCGAACTTGTGCTCGGGGAAGACTTCGGCAAAGCCGTCGGCCTGCTCCACCCGATCGGCCGTTGCCGGGTCTGCTGCGTTGCGATCTCCGATGGCAGGCAGCGCATCGGCGCGCAGGATGTTCGCGCCAAGCCCGAGGCGGCTGGCGATCTGCCGGGCGATGGCAAGGTTGTCGCCAGTCACCATTTTCACTCCGACACCGTAAGCCCGTGCCCGGCCGATGGTATCAGCCGAGTCCTCGCGCGGCGGGTCGAACAGCGACAGGATGCCGAGCAGGGTCCATTCCCCTCCAGCCGGCTTGCGCGCCACGGCCAGCGCACGGTAGCCCTGATCTGCGAAACGTTCCACCACTTGTTGCGCGTGCTGGCGCTGACTGGCGTCCAGTCCGGTCATTTCGATGATGACCTGCGGTGCCCCCTTGGCCACCTGGAACCGTTGTCCGGAGCTGTCTTCCAGGGTGGCCTCGGTTCGCTTGCGCACCGGGTCGAAAGGGACGAACTCCAGTTGCCGGTAGTCATCCAGGCCGGTTTTGTTCTCCAGCCCTCTCAGCACCGCCTCGTCGATGGCATCCCGGTCTTCCTCGCGGGAGGCCAGTGCCGCCGCCAGCAGGACCTCCTGCTCGTCACTGGCCACGAAGCGCTCCACTTCGCCGAGGGTCAGCCGGTTCTGCGTCAGTGTGCCGGTCTTGTCCGAGCACAGGACATCCATGCTGGCCATTTCCTCGATTGATTCCAGGCGGGTGACGATGGCCTTGAGCCGTGACAGCGCCACAGCACCCACGGCCATGGTCATGGACAGAACCGCCGGCATGGCGACCGGGATGGAAGCCACGGTCAGGATGAGGGCGAACTGGACCAGGTCCAGCCAGGGTGCATGGCGGTGCAGTTGTACCAGCAGCAGCAAGGTCACCAGGCCGAGGCTGACATAGATCAGGTAGTCTCCGATGGAGAGTACGGCGTTCTGAAAGTGTGATGCGGTATGGGCCTGCTGTACCAGGCCGGCGGTTTTCCCGAAGCGGGTGCGGGTGCCGGTAGCGGTCACCTCGGCCAGCACTTCGCCCTGTTTGACCACTGTGCCGGAGAAGGCGGTATCTCCGGCGCGTACGGTGACAGGCAGAGATTCGCCGGTCAGCGCCGACTGGTCGACACTGAGGTAGTCGCCACCGACCAGTCTGACATCGGCAGGAATCACATCACCGAGACGGATCCGGACGATATCGCCGGGCACCAGCTCCCGGGCATCGATTTCCTGCCAGAGACCGTCCCGCAATACCCGTGCCTTCAGGGCAAGTTGCTTCTTCAGCGCCTCGACCGCATTACCTGCGGTATACTCCTGCCAGAAACCGACCAGAGCGTTGAATATCAGCAGGGCGGATATGATGCCGAGATCCGCCCAGTGTCGGGCCAGTGCCGACAGTACGGCGGCAATCTCGATCATCCAGGGAATGGGGCCCCAGAAATAGCCCAGCAACTTGAGCAAGGGAGATATCTTTTGCTCTGCCAGGGCGTTGGGGCCGTATTGCTGCAGGCGTCGTTCGGCCTCGCGGGAATCCAGTCCCCGTGGTTGCTGCTGCGCTTGTATTGTCGCGTGGTTCATTCCTGTCTCCTGGTCTGTTCATCCCGCGGCCCGACACAGACGAGTGAATGGGTGTGTCGGGCCACGACGTGCTCCTCGTCGGTGGCAATGCGCAATACCGACACGCGGCTGTCCGGTGCGCCGATGCAGGTCGCGTTGCGGTTATTGGCGCCGGCGTCGATCATGATCCCCAGCCAGGCCGTCTGGTGGCAGATACGCTCGCGTATGGCCGGCGCGTTCTCGCCGATGCCAGCGGTGAACACCAGCGCGTCCAGGCCGCCCAGCGCGCCCGCCAGCGAGGCGATGGCACGGCTGGTGTGGTGCACGAAATAGTCCACGGCCCCGGCCGCCTCCGGGCGCGGGTTGCCCAGCAGTTCGCGCATGTCGCCGTTGCCGCCGGCCAGGCCGGCCAGGCCGCTGTGGTGGTTGAGCAGGTCGTCCACTTCGGTCACCGACAGGCCGGCCTCACGGATGAGGTAGGTCACCACGCCCGGGTCGAGCTGGCCGGGGCGGGTGGCCATGGGCACGCCGTCCAGCGGCGTGAAGCCCATGGTGGTGGCGACGCTGCGGCCGTCGCGCAGCGCGCACAGGCTGGCGCCGTGGCCGAGGTGCGCGATGACGATCTTTCCCCCGGCCGCGGCGCCGAGATGCGCTGGCAGTACCGACGCGATGTATTCGTAGGACAGGCCATGGAAGCCGTAGCGGCGGATGCCGCGGTCGAACCAGTGGCGGGGCAGGGCATAGCGCTGCTCGTTGGGCGGCATGCTGCAGTGGAAGGCGGTATCGAAGCAGGCCACCTGGGGCAGGTCGGGATTGAGCCTGCGCAGCGCCTCGATGGCGGCCAGGTTGTGCGGCATGTGCAGCGGCGCCAGCGGCACGAAGGCGCGCAGCGCGTCGAGTATGTC
The DNA here is from genome assembly GCA_026984835.1 of Thiohalobacter sp. Taxonomy (GTDB): domain Bacteria; phylum Pseudomonadota; class Gammaproteobacteria; order DSM-19610; family DSM-19610; genus JALSRI01. Next base: position 33,464 of record JALSRI010000178.1, read on the forward strand.
CGCGTCGATGCGCACCGGCCGGTCGAAGCGGTGGCCGCCGTGTACCACGCGGTGGCCGGCGGCGGCCAGCTCGCCGTAGTCGGCCTGTCGTCCGAGCCAGTCCAGCAGCCGGTCGAGGGCCCGTTCGTGGTCGGCGACCGCCGCGGGTTCGTCCAGCAGCGGCTTGCTGCCGGCGTCGAAGACCCGGAAGCGCGCCGCCGCGCCGAGACCCTGGAACCGGCCATGGCAGCGGCGCAGCGGTTCCCGCCCGCTTGTGCTGAACAAGGCGAACTTGAGGCTCGAGGAGCCGGCGTTGAGTACCAGAATGGAATCAGCCCGGGCCACGGGGACGCTACAGCTCGAACACGTCGTTCAGGCCGGGCATGTGTACCCGGGTGTCCTGAAGGTGGCTGGCGAAATGCCGCATCACCTCTTCCTCGCCGTGTACCAGGATGCAGTGCTCGGGGCCGCCGGTCTGGCGGTACCAGGCCAGCAGTTCGTCGCGGTCGGCGTGCGCGGAAAAACCGCCTATGGTATAGAGGCGGGCCCGTACCGGAATGTCCTCGTGGAAGATCCGCACCTTGTCGGCGCCGTCGATGATGCGCCGCGCCAGGGTGCCGCGCGCCGCGTAGCCGACGAAGATGACGCTGGAATCATCGCGCCACAGGTTGTGGCGCAGGTGGTGGCGCACGCGGCCGCCGGTGCACATGCCGGAGCCGGCCATGATGACGGCACCGCCGCCGATGTTGTTCAGCGCGATGGACTGGGCGGTCTCGCGGGTGAAGTGCAGGCCCGGCAGCGAGAAGGGGTCGTTGCCTTCCCGGAACAGTTCGGCAGTCCGGGCGTCGTAGCATTCCGGGTGGCGCTCGAAGATCCGGGTGGCGGAGATGGCCATGGGGGAATCCAGGAACACCTGCATGCTGGCCGGCAGCCGGCCCTGATCCACGCCTTCGTGCAGGAAGTAGAGGATCTCCTGGGCGCGTTCCAGGGCGAAAGTGGGGATGATCACGTTGCCGCCGCGGCGGAACGTGTCCTCGATGCCGCTGTAGAGTTCCTCGATGGAGGGCTTGAGCTGCTTGTGCAGGCGGTCGCCGTAGGTGGTCTCCATGACCACCACGTCGGCGTGCGGCGGCGTGGCCGGGTCGCGCAGCAGGGCGCGGCCGGAGTAGCCGAGGTCGCCCGAGAACAGCACGCTGCGGCGACGGCCGCCTTCCTCCAGCTCCAGGAAGATACTGGCCGAGCCCAGGATGTGGCCGGCGTCGAGGAAGGTGGCGCGGATGCCGGGAGCGATCTCCAGCGGACTGCCGTAGACGGCGCTGCGGCCGAAGAACTCCATGCCGTTCAAGGCATCGAGCAGGTTGTACAGGGGGTCGACTTCCCGTTGCGGGTGGTGGTGGCCGTGTGCGCGCCGGGCCTTGCGCGACTGGTACTCGGCTTCTTCCTCCTGCAGGTGGGCAGCGTCGAGCATGACCAGGCGTGCCAGCTCGCGGCTGGCCGCGGTGGTGATGATTTCGCCCTGGAAGCCGCGTTTGGCCAGCAGCGGTATGCGGCCGCAGTGGTCGAGGTGGGCGTGGGTGAGCAGCAGGTAGTCGATGTCGGCCGGCTCGAAGCCGAAGGGTGCCGCGTTTTCCTCGGCCAGTTCGCGGCCGCCCTGATACAGGCCGCAGTCGATGAGGATACGCTTGCCATTGCATTCCAGCAGGTGACAGGAGCCGGTGACTTCGTGGTCGGCGCCGTGGAAGGAGATTTTCATGGTCTGTTGTTCCTCGTCGTGCAGGGGGTCAATCGAACAGCGGGGTTCCGTTGGCCTGGTGCCAGCGCTGGATGCCTTCCCAGGCGTCCAGCGCCGATTCCGCGAACCAGAACAAGTCCCGGTCCTCGTCGTCGATGACGCCTTCCGCGGCGAGGAAGTCAAAGTCGACGACGCGTCGCCAGTAGGCCTCGCCCATCAGCACCACCGGCAGTGGCTTTATCTTGCGTGTCTGAATCAGTGTCAGCGTCTCGAACAACTCGTCCAGGGTTCCGTAGCCACCGGGGAAGGCGACCAGCGCACGGGCGCGCAGCAGGAAGTGCAGCTTGCGCAGGGCAAAGTAATGGAATCGGAAGCACAGCCCGGGGGTGAGATAGGGATTGGGAAACTGTTCGTGGGGCAGGGTGATGTTGAGGCCGATGGTCTTGGCGCCCGCTTCCCAGGCGCCGCGGTTGGCCGCTTCCATCATGCCGGGCCCTCCGCCGGTCATCAGCACCACGCGCGAATCCTGTGGGCCGCTGCCGCTGTCGCCCACCAGGCGGCCGAACTCCCGGGCGATGTCGTAGAAACGGCTCTTGTCGAGAATGCGCCGGGCGATATCCAACTGACGTTTGAGCGCGGCGTCGGCGGGGCTGGCCTGCAGCGCCCGTTCGAGTTCCTTTACCCTGCGGCGCGCCATGGCCGGTTCGTGAATGCGGGTGCCGCCGAACACGACGATGGTGTGGCGGATACTGTGCTGTTCCAGCAGCAGTTCCGGCTTGCTGTAGTCGAGTTGCAGGCGGACTCCGCGGGTGGCGCCCTGGCGCAGAAAGTCGATATCCGCGTCGGCTGGCCGGTAGGACGGGTTTTCCATGAGTGCCTGCACCCGGTCATGGGCGCCGGCATCGTCCTCGATTGCCTTGGGCGTCTGCCAGGGAAGCTTCTCGTGGCGTCGGATCGGGTGGGGTGGCGGCGGTATCGACAGATCGTCCCGCGGTGGTGGCTGCTTGCTCAAGCTCGTTCCTCCCCCTCGTGATGCATGATCACGGCCAGTGCCGCCGCAGCCAGCCGCGCGACCGGCGGGTCGGACCGTGAGGGTAGCATGATGGGAACCCGTGCGCCGACCACGATGCCGGCCAGGGTGGCGCCGGCCAGGTACTCCAGGTCCTTGGCGAGGATGTTGGCGGCATTCAGGTCCGGCGCCAGCAGGATGTCCACGTCGCCGGACACCGGACTGTCGATGTGCTTGATGTGGGCCGCTTCCGCCGAAATGGCGTTGTCGAAGGCCAGCGGGCCGTCGACGACGGCGTGCAGGATCTGACCGCGCTCGGCCATCTTGCTCAGGCAGGCGGCGTCGATGGTGGAGGCGATGGCGGGCTTGACTACCTCCACGGCGGACAGGGCGGCCACCTTGGGGCGTTCGACGCCCAGCAGGCGTGCCAAGTCGATGGCGTTGCGCAGGATGTCGGCCTTGATGGCCAGATCGGGGGCGATGTTGATGGCGGCGTCGGTGATGAACAGCAGCTTGTCGTAGCTCGGCAGTTCGGTCACGAACACGTGGCTGACCCGCTTGCCGGTCCGCAGTCCGGCCAGTACCGGATGCATCAGGGCGTCGGTGTGGATCCAGCCCTTGGCCAGCGCCGCGACTTCGCCGCGCTGAGCCAGTTCGACGCCCAGGCGCGCGGCTTCCTGCTCCGTATCGGCCGCGATCAGGCGCTGCGCGTCGAGGGAGCGCCCCAGCGTCCCACACAGGGCGCGGACGCGCCGAGGGTCGCCAATCAGTACCGGTTCCACCAGGCCGGCATCATGGGCCTCCATCATGCCCTGCAGGACGTGACTTTCCTCGGCGTTGACGACGGCGACGGGGATGGGGCCGTAGCGGCGGGCCCGCTCCAGGTAGGCCTGCAGCCGCGGGCAGGCCCGGGCAGCGGCCGGAGTGGCTGGTTCCCGTGGCGGAGCGGACACGATCAGGTGTCCCCGGGCCCTTGCTTCGCGGTCTGCAGGCGTGCTTCCGCCTCCACCACGCGGCGCAGGGTGGCAAGCACGGTGTCCGGATTGAGGCTGATGGAGTCGATACCGATACCGACCAGGTATTCCGCCACCTCGGGGTAGTCCGAGGGCGCCTGGCCACAGATGCCGCTGTGGCGCCGGTTGCGGCGGCAACCCTCGACTGCCCAGCGGATCATCTTCAACACACCGGGGTCGCGTTCGTCGTAGTCGAAGGCCAGGATCTCGCTGTCACGGTCCACGCCCAGGGTGAGCTGGGTGAGGTCGTTGGAACCGATGCTGAAGCCGTCGAACAGTTCACTGAATTCGTCGATCTCGACCACGTTGTTGGGTATCTCGCACATCACGTAGATCTTCAGGCCATTGTCGCCGCGTACCAGGCCGTGTGCAGCCATGCTGTCGATGACCTTGCGACCCTCCGGTACGCGCCGGCAGAAGGGGATCATCAGGATGATGTTGTCCATGCCGATCACTTCGCGGGCGCGCTTCATGGCGGCGCACTCGAGGGCGAAGCCGTCGGCATAGTCCGGATGCGTGTAGCGGGCCGCACCGCGGAAACCGATCATCGGGTTGTCCTCGACCGGTTCGAAGGTCTTGCCGCCCAGCAGGGTGGCGTACTCGTTGGTCTTGAAATCACTCATGCGCACCACGCATGGCCGTGGCCACACCGACGCGGCCAGGGTGGCCACCCCCTCGGAAAGGGTCTTGACGAAAAAATCGACCGGGTCGTCGTAGGCAGCGCTAAGGACGCCCAGCGCCTCGCGGGTCCGGGCATCGACGCGGTCCGGGTGCCTGAGTGCCATCGGGTGCGCCTTGATGTATTCATTGATGATGAATTCCATGCGCGCCAGGCCGATGCCGTCCACCGGCAGGGCGGCCAGGCTGAAGGCCTGGTCAGGGTCGCCGAGGTTCATCATGATCCTGGTCATCGGTCGCGGCAGCTCGCCGAGATCGGTCTCCTCGATGTCGTAGTCGAGGATGCCTTCGTAGACCTTGCCGGTCTCGCCCTCGGCGCAGCTGACGGTGACCGGCTGACCGTCGCCAAGCACCCTGGTGGCGTCCTCGGCGCCCACCACGGCGGGAATGCCGAGCTCACGCGAGACGATAGCAGCGTGACAGGTGCGCCCGCCGCGGTTGGTGACGATGGCGGCAGCGGTCTTCATCACCGGCTCCCAGTCCGGGGTGGTGGTGTCGGCCACCAGCACCTCGCCGGGCCGGAAATCGGCGAGATGGCCGACGTCGGCGATGACGTGCACCTTGCCGGCGCCGATGCGGGTGCCGACGGCCCGGCCCTGGACCAGCACACGGGATCTCGCCTTGAGGTGATAGAGGCGCAGTATGCTGTCCTTCTTCTGGGACTCCACCGTCTCCGGGCGCGCCTGCACCATGTAGAGCTGGCCGTCGATGCCGTCCCTGGCCCATTCCATGTCCATGGGTTTGTGGAAACCGGCCTGGCGGGAATAGTGCTTCTCGATCTTGATGGCGTAGTCGGCCAGCACCATGACATCGTCGTCCGAAATGCAGAAACGCGCGCGTTCTGTGGGCGTGGTGTCGATATTGCGTGTGTACTCGACGGCGATGTTGTCCGTGTTGAGGGTGTCGGTGAACACCATTTTCTGCTCTTTGGCGCCGAGCCTGCGCTTGAGTACCGCCCGGCAGCCTTTCTCGAAGGTGGGCTTGTGCACGTAGAAGCTGTCCGGATCGATGGTGCCCTGGACCACGTTCTCGCCCAGCCCCAGCGCCGCGTTGATGAACACCACGTCGCGGAAGCCGGTTTCGGTGTCCAGCGAGAACATGACGCCGCTGGCGCCCTGGTCGCTGCGGACCATCTTCATGACGACGACACACAGGTAGACCCTGTAGTAGTCGAATCGGTTGTCGTACTTGTAATGAATGGAGCGGTCGGTGAAATTGGAGGCCAGGCAGCGCTTGTAGGCGTCGAGCAGGGCGTCGTCTCCGCTGATGTGCAGGTAGGTATCGTTCTGGCCAGCGAACGAGGCTTCGGGCGAGTCTTCCGCTGTCGCCGAGGAACGCACCGCCAGTGACACGTCGTCGCCGTATTCCTGCCTGAGCCGCGCGTACTGGGCAAGGATGTCCGCTTTCAGATCGTCGGGCAGGGTGCAGCCATAGACGATCTCCCGGGCCCTGGCGCCGCGCGTCTGCAGGTCCCTGACATCGTCGGGATCGAGCCCGTCCAGTGCCTGGTGCAGCCTCGGCCAGGCCTCGTTGGCATCCAGCACATAACGGTAGGCCGCGGCGGTTACCGCGAATCCATTGGGAACGCGAACGCCTTCGCTGGTGAGATTGCGGTACATCTCCCCCAGGCTGGCGTTCTTGCCGCCCACCTCGGGGATGTCGTCGATACCGATTTCGCCGAACCAGCGAGTATAGGCTGGCCTGTCTTTTGTCGCTGCCATGGTTCTTTCCTTGCCATGTGGTTGGTAGGCCGGCGCAGACGTTCCGGGGGATACGAACCATTCTAGCGCATACGCCGCCGCGTGCCTTGATGCGGATCAACGGCAGGCCGAGGGGGCCGGCTTCGCTCCAGGAATCATGCTGTCTTCGCCTTGCGCAGGGCGATGCCTGGCTGCGCGCTGCCGTCGAACAGTACCGCCAGCACCGGTCCGGCGTAGCCGAAGGCCGGTGCTGGCGCCAGCTGCCTCAGCGATTTTTGATCCACTGGCCGATACGGTCCCACCAGCCCTCGATGGTGGCGCCCGCACCCTTGTCCTTCTTGCCTTTCTTGAGTTCGTCGGACAGGGTTCTCATCTCCTTTTGCAATTGGGCGATGGCCTTCTTCTCGTCCTCGCCGGCCTTCCTCGCATAGGCGTCCAGCTCCCGCTTCGCCGCCGCCAGCGCCGCGCGGGCTTCCTCGTTGTCACCCTTGTCGATGGCGGCCTTGGCCAGCATCAGGTTGTCGCGGGCGCGCTCCAGCGGCAAGGTCACGTCCAGCTCGACGAAATACAGGCCCTGCGACACCGATGCCAGCGCCTGGTCGGCGCCCTTGGTGTCGTTCTTGGCCAGCCGCGTCGCCGCCAGGTCCAGTGCATCGCTGGCCAGGCCGACGTCGAACAGGATCTGCACGTCCCGCAATTCGTCGTTCGCCACGATCTCGGCGCCCGGGGCACCGGTGGCCCGGCCAGCCCGGCGCCGCGCAGCCATGGCCCGGTGCAGCGGGGTGAGCAGCGATACTTCATCCAGTTCGTCGAAGACGGGCACCAGGGTATCCTTGACCTCGTCCTCGTCCTCGTAGTTCAGCTCGCCGGCCGTGATCTTTGCCTTGACATGGTAGACGGGTTCCGCCTTTGCGATGATGGCGGCCAGCTTGCGGGCCTTGGCGATCTCCGCGGCGGCCTGCTTGCTGTCCTTGTGTTTCAGCGCCGTTCGGGCATTGTAGGTGTGGCGCAGCAGGCGCCCCGCGGCGATGGAGACGGCGCGCTGCTCGGCCGGTGTCAATGTATGTTCGGCCCGGGTGTCGATCTTGGCCGCGATGCGGGGTGTGGCCAGTACGGGGCCGGTGCCGAGGGCGAGCGCCAGGATCACGGCGCTGGTGAGATGGGTCTTGTGCATGGGTATACTCCTTTTTTTCGTTTGTGAACAATCGACAGGTGGCGCGTCTCCACGACGCGATGACCTGTCCACTCCCTGGGAGTTGATTGAATGACGGATGAGGATGCCAGTCGGTTCCCGGCAGGCTGGTTGGGGCGCCTGCGGCGCGGGGAACTGGCGCGGCCGCGGGGCCGTCTTTCCTCTGGGGAGTCGCGTTTCCGCCGCGAGCTCCTGGCCCTGCTGCCACGCATGCGCGGCCATGCTCTGGCGCTGACGGGGGCGGCGGATCGGGCCGACGATCTGTTGCAGGACACCTGTGAGCGGGTGCTGCTGCGCTGGCGGCAGTGGAACGGCAGTGGTTCGCTGGTCGCCTGGGTGCTGCGGATCATGCACAACCTGTGGTACGACCGCCTGCGCGCCGAGGCGGTGCGGGCCACGGACCCGCTGCCCGAGGACGACCCGGTGCTGGCGGATCCGCCCGGCGCCGAGGGGCATACGGAGTTGCAACAGACGCTGGCGGCCATGGTGGCGTTGCTGCCCGAACAGCGCGCGGCGCTGTTACTGGTCAGTGTCGAGGGTCTGAGTTACCGGGAGGCGGCCGGTATATTGGGGGTGCCGGTGGGTACGGTGCGCAGCCGGGTGTCCCGGGCGCGAGCGGCGCTGGTGGAGGCATTGAAGCCAGCGGTGGGGAGGCAATCATGATGCAGTTGGACGATGAAACGCTGAACGCCTACCTGGACGGTGAACTGGATCCGGTCGTGCGCGCCGACGTGGAAGCGGCGCTGGCCCGCGATGCGGAGGCGCGCGCGCGCCTGGAGGCGCTGCGGCGCGTATCCCTGCTGGGCCGGACGGCGGTGGACGAGTTGAGCCGTTTGAGTGTGGACGAATCACTGCAGGAACGGGTCTGGCCGTTGCCGAAGCCGGAACCCGACTGTCCTGCAGCACGAACCGGCCGTGCCATGACGATCCTGTCGGGTGCGCTGGTGCTGCTACTGGGGATGGGGCTCGGCGCCTGGCTGTTCCCGTCATCCCCCCGGCTGGCCGGGGAAGCGGCGGCCGTTGCCACGGCCTGGCCTCGCCAAGCCGCCTGGTTCCACCACCTGGCCGCCGAGCGGCGGACCCATGCACGGCCCCTGGTGCTGGATGTGGAGGGGAGCGAGCCGGCCCGGCTGCAGGTGGAACTGAACCGGACGCTTCAGCAGCGGGTCGTCGTCCCGGATCTCTCCGACCTGGGCCTGCGGCCGCTGGGTGCCCGCCTGCTGGTGGAACAGGCGCGGCCGCTGGCGCAGATCTTCTACCAGGATGCCGGTGGCAACCTGGTCAGCCTGCTGGTGGCGCTGGACAGCGGGCCGGACACCCGGCCGCGCTTCGAACGGGTCGACGACGGTCCGGCGACGGCGCAGTGGCGGCGGGCGAACACCCGCTACGTACTGGTCGGAGAGCCGGAGCGCGTGCGCCTGCAGGACCTGGTGCCGGTGGTGGCGGAGCGCACCACCCGCTGAGGGGCGGTATGCCTGCGGCACCACGGGCCTGCGGCGCGAAGGTCCCCGATCTTTTCCAGAGAACGGATCTCCTGTTGAGCCGGCATAGCTGGTTGCCGGGTCGACAAGGTAGAGAGACTCTGCCGGAACAAGGCGCTTCCAGGACTTCTTTCAGCAGGCTGAAGCGGCCGTTCATGGATGAACCCGCCCGTCAGACGCCGGTTGCGTCAGGCCGGCCTTTCGGTAGCGCAGGAAAGTCAATGGGCCGTAACAGGCGACGACCAGCGCATAGCCCATGATACCCAGACCCACATGGTAGCCGGGATCGGTGGTTTCGCTGGGATACAGATACATGACGGTTGCGCCCAGGATACCCATGAACAAGGCCGGCATCAGGCTGAAGATCAGGCTCGGGACGGGGCTGGCGGCAGCCGCCATGCGCACCAGCAGTGCACGGTATTCGTTTTCACCCATGGCGCGGATGAGCCACAGTTTGCTGCTGTTGGACGCGGCCACCAGCAATGAAGCCACCATGATCACGATACCCGAACCGACATCCCACCAGGGTATGAGGAATACCAATGTCGTCAGCACGGCAAACGGCCAGCGCAGGCGCCGGATCACAGCATTGGATTCGAGCTCCAGCCTGGGTGAGGCCAGGTAGGTCGACCCGATATCACCCAGGCGTGAGACCAGGATCAGGATGGCCAGGGCCGTCTTGACGCTTTCATGTGCTTCCACGATACGAATTCCTTGCCTGTCCGCGCCGGTTTGCAGGAGTGCGCCGGCTGTTGAGTCAAGTTATTGAATGATAGCACTCGCTGCTCGATCCGGCTTGCCCGGGATGACGCCGACTGATGCGCGGCGGGGAATCGGGAGGGCATTGCAGAAGCCTCTTGTTGCCCGTTGTGCGCGCTGGACTTCATGCGGGCCCAGGCTGTGAGGGAGTCGTTTTGCTCGGGGAGAATCGTTATCATGGTCGCCAGCCAGGTTGCGATACGGGCCGTTCAGTCTCCGGTAGCCGAACCATGACGTCCTTTGTGCACTATCTTCTGCCCTGGGAGTTTTCCCCCCTCGTCGTCCTGTTCTGCCTGCTGGCAGGCGGTGTCTACCTGCGTGGCTGGTCGCGCTGCCGACGCACCGCCCAGCCAGTCGGTTACTGGCCGTTGGCGTCTTATATGACCGGGCTGCTGATCGTTTACCTGGTGATGCAGACCCGGTTCGATTACCTGTCGCAACACATGCTGTGGATCCACCGGCTGCAGCACCTGGTGTTGCACCACCTCGGGCCTTTCCTGATGATGCTGGGCAATCCCGGCAAGGTCCTGGCCCAGGGCGTGCCGGCAGGGTTCCAGGCGGCGGTGCTGGCGCCCTTGTGGCGCTTCCCGCCGGTCCGGGCGCTGTATGCGCTGCTGCAGAACGCGGTGGTGGCGCCGCTGCTGTTCGTCGGGCTGATCTGGTTCTGGCTGCTGCCGGACGTTCACTTCACTGCCATGCTGAGTGCCGGACGCTACCAGCTGATGAACTGGAGCATGCTGATCGATGCGCTGCTGTTCTGGTGGCTGATCCTCGATCCGCGCCCGCGGCACGCGGCGCGCCGGCTCGGTTACGGGGCGCGCATTGTCATCCTGACCCTGATCGTGCCGCCGCAGATTCTGATCGGCGCGCACATGGCACTGGCGAAAGTTTCACTGTACCCGGTGTACAACGTGTGCGGACGCGCCTGGCCGATCAGTCCGCTGGTCGACCAGCAGATCGCCGGGCTGGTGACCTGGATACCGGCCAGCATGATGAGCGTCATCGGGGTGCTGCTGCTGGTGCGGCGCTGGATGAATGAGAGTCAGAATACCGCGCTGCCGGCAGCGGGGCTGTCCTGACATGCCGGGCATGCGCATGACAGCGGCGACCTTGTTGCTGCTTGTCTGCTGCGGAGCTGCTGCAGCGGCCGGACTCTCCGCCCGGCATGCCTGGATACGCCTGCTGCCCGGAGACCTGCCTGCAGCCGGTTACCTGGAACTGGTGAACACGGGGGCGGACAGCGTGCGGCTGACAGGCGCGCAGAGTCCGGGCTTTGGCACGATCGAGTTGCATGAAAGCTCGGAGCAGAGCGGTGTCGCCCGCATGCGCCGGGTGGAGCGCCTGGCGATCCCGGCGGGCGGAACCCTGGTGCTGGAACCCCGTGGTTACCACCTGATGCTGTCCGGGCCGAGCGGCGACCTGCAACCGGGTGAACGGGTGCCGGTGACGCTCGAGTTTTCGGATGGGACCCGTCTGCCGGTCAGCTTTCTCCTGCGCGACGCGAGCGGACGGTGACACGACCGCGGCACAATCTGTGGGCGGTGGCCGTGCTGTTGATGCTGGCAGCCGGCTGTGCCCGCTCGCCGTCACCCTGGGGACTGCACGATATCAGCGGACTCATGCCGCCCCTGGTCTTCACGCTGCACGACGGCAGCGGCCACATCCGGCATGCGTATGATTTCCGGGGTGAGGTCGTGCTGCTGTACTTCGGTTATACCCACTGCCCGGACATCTGCCCCACCACGCTGGCCAGCCTGGTCAGCGCCACGCGAAGGCTGGGTGCAGCAGCCGACCGGACCCGGATACTGTTTGTTTCCGTGGACCCGGCCCGTGATAGTCCAGCGGTGCTGCAGCGTTACCAGCAGGCGTTCGGTCCACGGGTCACGGCCCTGAGCGGGACACCGGCGCAGCTGCGCGAGCTGACACGGCGTTATCGCGTCAGCTACGGTCTCGGCAAGCCCGACGCTGATGGCCGCTACGAAGTCTCGCACAGCAGCGCCGTGTTCATCTTCGACCGTGATGGCGCCGCACGCCTGCTGGCAACCGGCACGGACGGTGCCGGAAAAATCGCCACCGATCTCAAACGGCTGTTGGATGGATAACCTGCCGGCCGGCGGATTGTGTATTGCCTGATTTCGGGCCAGAGCGAATGCCCGCTGATGCACAACCGGCGGGCGGCAGCGCCAGGTTGTCGGCCTGTGGTGGCGACGTATCGGCGGCAACGGTCACGGGTGACGGTTCGATGCGGGGACGGGCGCGTTCAGGGCGCCGCTTTCCCGGCGGCCGCGAGGGGGACATACCCGGCGCGGGCGGCCACCGCCTGGCCGGCCGGTGAGCGCGCGTAGCGGACGAAGGCTGCCAGGGCCGCTGGCAGCCGTCCCGACGGCGGCAGGTTGACGGCGATGGCGAGCTTTCGGCTCATGGGATACCGCTGGCTGCGGATGGCGGCCGCGTCGGGCAGGGCGGCGGTGGCACCGGCGTCCCTGGCCACGGCCAGCGCCCGAAGGCCGGCCGAACGCAGCGCGCTGGAGGAGAAGCCGATGGCGTCAGGCTGGCTCGTCAGCGCCGCCTCCAGTGCATCCGGACCCGCCACGGCCTGGAAACCGGGGCCGAAATCGCCGCCGCACAGGGCGACCTTGCGAAACAGGCGGCTGGCCCCGGTATTGGTGGTCAGCCCATAGGGGCGGATGCGCCGCGATGCCAGTGAGCCCCCGACCCCGAGGGCGCCCCAGGTCTCGATGCCAGCGCGTGCGCCACAGCGCAGGGTATCGGAGTAGACGGCGTCGAGCTGGGCCAGCGTGATACGCCGGAGCGGGTTGCCGTCGCTCACATAGACGGCGACGGCATCCATGGCAACGGGGTAGAAGGTGGGGGGGTAGCCGAAACGCGCCTCGAAGGCGGCACGCTGACCGGCACTCGCGGGCAGCGCCACCAGCACGGCATCTTCGCTGCCGTTGACCAGCGCGGCAAAGCCGGCCTCGGTGCCGGTGTCGGCCACCGCCACGCTGATGCCGGGCGCGTAGCGCCGGAAGCCGTCGACCCAGGCGGTGACCAGGTCGGCCAGTGTCAGCGAACCGCCGAGCTGCAGCGGGCCGGCGACCAGCGGCCCGGCGTGCGCCGGCAGTATCGCTGTGGTGGCCAGCAGCAGCAGCGTGTTCAGCAGTCTTCTCGCCTTCATGTCCCTGTTCTCCGGGTCCGGCCATACCCGGTTCGAGTATGACGGGCAAATGTTACCAGGATGTTACCCCGTATTGCCCGCCGCCGGCGGCCGCACGTAGGCATCGGCGCCGGCGTAACGGGCTGCCGCGCCCAGGCGTTCTTCGATACGCAGCAACTGGTTGTACTTCTCGACCCGCTCGCCGCGCGCCGGCGCCCCGCTCTTGAGATGGCCGGTATCCAGGGCCACGGTCAGGTCGGCGATGAAGCTGTCCACCGTTTCTCCCGAGCGGTGCGAGACGAACGCCCCCCAGCCATGGCTGCGCGCCAGCCGGGTGGCGGCGATGGTCTCGGTGAGGGTGCCGATCTGGTTGAGCTTGATCAGCACGGCGTTGGCGATGTCTTCCTCTATGCCGCGGGCGATGAGGGCGGGATTGGTGCAGAACACGTCGTCACCGACCAGCTCGATGCGCGAACCGAGGCGCTGGTTGAGCAGCTTCCAGCCCGCCCAGTCGTCCTGCGCCATGCCGTCTTCCAGCAGTACCAGCGGGTACTTGTGCGCCAGGCTGTCGTAGTAGTCCACCATCTCGGCCGCGCTCAGCAGCCGGTCCTCGCGGCGCAGACGGTAACGGCCTTCCTCGCAGAATTCGCTCGACGCCGGATCACAGGCGATCCCCACTTCGAGGCCCGGCTTGCGGCCGGCCCGTTCGATGGCCCGGGTGATGAGTTCGAAAGGCGCCTCGTTGGACGCTACCCGCGGGGCGAAGCCGCCCTCGTCGCCGACGCCCACCGACAGCCCGTCTTCTTCCAGCAGGTCGCGCAAGGCCTGGTAGATCTCGCTGCCCCACTGCAGGGCCTGGCGGAAATCGGTGGCTCCGAAGGGTGCGATCATGAATTCCTGGAAATCCGCCCCCTGCCAGTGGGCATGGACGCCGCCGTTGAGAATGTTCATGTGCGGAACCGGCAGCCGGGTAGCTGCCGGGCCGCCCAGGTATTGATACAGGGGCAGCTGGCAGGCCATGGCGGCGGCACGGGCTACGGCCAGCGAGACACCGAGTATGGCATTGGCACCAAGCCGGGCCTTGTTGGGGGTGCCATCCAGGGCAATCATGGCCTGGTCGATAATGACCTGCTGGCGGGCGTCCTGGCCCGCCAGCGCCGCGGCGATCTCGCCGTTGACGTTGGCGGCGGCACGGCTGACGCCCTTGCCGCGAAAGCGGCCGGCATCGCCATCCCGCAACTCGACCGCTTCGCGGCTGCCGGTGGAGGCGCCGGAAGGGACGGCGGCCCGTGCCACGATACCGGATGCCAGGGTGCACTCGACCTCGATGGTGGGATTGCCGCGCGAATCGAGGATTTCACGGGCATGAAGTGAGACAATCGTGCTGGTCATGGCTTGGCCTCTGTCGTGTGGGCAGGACTTTCCGTGCTGCGTCGCACTGGGGCGATCGATGGTATAGGGCGGGCGGGGTGTGTCAACCACCGCTGCGCCGGCGGCGGCCGTCGCGGGGGATGGACTGCTGCCGCACGCCGGAATGGCAGGGTATCACCCCGGAACGAGGATGGCGTATGGATCTCCACGCACTGGTGTACAGCACCTCGCCGCAGTGGTCGCAGTTCGGTCTGCCGCTCGTGTTCGCGGGCGCCCTGCTGGAGGGGGAAACGGTGGTGCTGCTGGCGGGGGTGCTCTGCCATCGCGGGCTTCTGCCGCTGGAGTGGACGGTCGTGCTGGCGGCTGCCGGTGCCTTCACGGGAGACCAGACCTGGTTTCATCTGGGGCGCCGCTACGGTCTGCGTGCCCTGTCCCGTTTTCCATGGCTGGCGCGACGCGCAGCGCAGGTGCGGCCCTGGGTCGAACAGCGCGCCGACTGGATCGCCGCCACGTCGCGTTTCGTCTACGGGACCCGCACCGTGGCGCCGTTGCTGCTGGGCATGCACGGTTATCCGTCCCCGCGTTTCCTCCTCGTCAATTCGTTCAGCGCGCTGCTGTGGGCCGTCGCGGTGGTCGGCGCCGGTTACCTCGTCGGTGCGGGTGCCGAACAGCTGTTCGGGCGTGTCCGCCACATCGAGCAGCTGCTGCTGGTGGTCGGTGGGCTCATGCTGCTGCGCTGGTGGCTGCGGCGCAGGGAGACCGGCGGTTCTTCCAGTGAGGGCGGCAAATGACGGAGTTGAGTTCCACGCTGGAGGTCATCTGGGCGGCGTTGTTGCACCTGGCGACGGTTGTGGGCGTCCTGCTGGCACTGCTGCTGGTGGCGCAGGTGCTGCGCAGCCCGCGGACGCCGGCCGCGACCATCGGCTGGCTGCTCGCCATCCTGGTCGTGCCGGTGGCCGGTATTCCGCTCTACCTCGCCTTCGGCGAGCGCAAGGTGCGGGCACAGATCCGGCGCAAGGCCAGGATCGAATTGCCGGACACGCCTGATACCCACGACCACCCGCTGCACAGCCTGCTGGTGTCGTTGGGAATTCCGTCCTCCAGTCCCGGCAACCGGGTCGCTTTCCATGCCGATGAAGAACAGGCCCGCCAGGCGTTGTTCGCCATGTTGGATGGCGCCCGGCAGTCGATCGACATCGCCATCTTCATCCTGGGCGACGACCGGGTCGGGCGGGAGATCCTGACACGCCTGGAGCACAAGGCCGGCCAGGGGGTGCGGGTGCGGCTGTTGCTGGATGGGGTGGGATCGTTCCAGTTGCCGCGGCACGCGCTGCAGCCATTGCGGGCGCAGGGGGGAAGGGTGGCCTGGTTCATGCCGGTGGTGCACCGCCCGTTGCGGGGCAGGACCAACCTGCGCAACCACCGCAAGCTGGTCATCGTCGACGGTGGGCAGGTGTGGACGGGCGGGCGCAATCTCGCCACCGAGTACCTGGGCCCCGGTTGTGACGGTGGTTGCTGGATCGATCTGAGTTTCTGCCTGCAAGGCCCCGGGGTGGCCGTTTGTCGTGCTGTGTTCGAGGCGGACTGGCGGTTTGCGACCGGTGACCGGAGCGACGTCGGGCTCGTGCCCGTACCCGCCGCCGATGGGGCGAGCCGCGTGCAGGTGATCCCTTCGGGGCCGGACGTGCGGGACGACCCGATCTACGCCGCCCTGCTGACGGCTGCCTTCGAGGCGAGACAGCGGATCCTGATCGTCACGCCCTACTACGTACCGGACCCCGGGGTGCAGGAGGCCTTGCGGCTGGCCGCACTGCGTGGGGTGCGGGTCGAGCTGATTCTGCCGCTGCGTTCCAATCATCGCCTGGCAGACATTGCCCGCAATCGCTACCTGCGTGAACTGGCGGCGGCCGGTGCGGTTCTCTGGTTTCTGCCCGAGGTCATGATTCACGCCAAGGCCGTGGTGGTGGACAACGGCTTTGCCATGGCCGGTACCGCCAACATGGATATTCGCAGCCTGTTCCTGAACTACGAGGTGGTGTGCGCTTTTTATAGCCCCGCCGATATCGTCTGGCTGACAAGCTGGCTGGAGTCGCTGCGTGACCGCTGTCGGCGCCACCGTCCGCCGCCGGCCGGCGTACTCGGGGATATCCTGGAGGGGCTGGTACTGCTGGGCGCCTACCAGTTGTGACCGGGCGAGCGGACGACAGGCGCCCAGGCGGCAACCGCCCCGGGCCATTGCTCGTGGGCGCGCCTGCGAACCGGTAACACCGCGGTTGTGCTTGGCCGTGCCGCGCTATCGCCGCGGGCGCACGGAAAATATGATGATCTCGCCCGCGTCAGCGCAGGGAACGGTAGCCCAGGTGCTGGCCGCGGCGCGACAGCACCAGCTGCCACAGCTGGCCCTGGCCGGAGCGGAACAGCCCGGCGCAGAGGTGCAGGTAGTATTTCCACATGCGATAGAAACGCACGTCGTAGCGGTGGCGCAATTCGGGCCAGGCGGCGTCGAAGTTTTGCCACCAGGCCATGAGGGTCGGTACATAGTCGGCGCCGAAGTTGTGCCAGTCCTGGATCACCAGCTGCGGTTCGATCGCGGCACTGATCTGGCGCGCCGAGGGCAGCACGCCGTTGGGGAAGATATAGCGGTCGATCCAGGGGTCACTGCCGCGGCTGGTCTCGAAGTTGCCGATGGTGTGCAGCAGAAACAGCCCGTCCTCCGCCAGCAGGCGGTGCACGGTGTCGAAATAGGTGTCGTAGTTCTTCGGCCCGACGTGCTCGAACATGCCGACCGAGACGATCTTGTCGAACCGGCCGCGCTGCTCGCGGTAGTCCCGCAGCGCGATCTCCACCGGCAGGCCGGCGCAGCGTTGCTGCGCCAGCCGCTGCTGTTCGCGCGACACGGTGATGCCCGTCACCCGGACCCCATAGTGGCGGGCGGCGTGGCTGGCCAGGCCGCCCCAGCCACAGCCGATGTCCAGCAGGTGTTCGCCGGGCTGCAGGTCCAGCTTGCGGCAGATCAGGTCCAGCTTGGCCAGCTGGGCATCGGCGAGGTTGTCGGCTGTGGCCCAGTAGCCGCAGCTGTAGCTCATGGTGGGGTCGAGCATGGCCTGATAGATGTCGTTGCCGATGTCGTAGTGGCGCTCACCGACCTCGAAGGCGCGCCGGCCCGCCTGGCGATTGACGAGCAGGTTGTGCAGCAGGCTGAGCGCGCCGGCCAGTAACAGCCGCAGGCGGGGCAGGAGGCGGATACGGCGGTCGATGTCGGCGCGCAGCAGGCGCTCGAAGAGTACGTCGAGCTGCCCGGCGTCCCACAACCCGTCCATGTAGGCCTCGCCGAAGCCGAGCGAGCCGCGACTGAGGACGCGGCGGTAGGTGGCGGGATCGTGGATACGGATATCCCAGGGGCGGTGGCCGTTCAGACGCACGTCTGCCTCTGCCAGCAGTTCGACCAGTATCCGCGGGGCGGCAGCCGACTTTGCGGCGGGTGCGCCCGGGTTCAGGTCGCCATTGATGTGGGGAGTGTAATCCATACTGCCCTCCATGAACGGGTACCGACCGGCTGTCAGTGACCCACGGCCCCACGGCCCAACGGGCCACGACAATCGTGTCGAAGTTGATAAATTGGGGCTGGCTGCAGGAATGTCAAGCCCGGCCGATCAGGCCCCGGGTGCCGGCACCCGGTGTTCCCGCAGGCGCAGATCGGCCGTGAATTCATAGACCAGCGGTGTTCCTGTCGGAATCTCCCGCTGCACGATCTGCTGCGGAGACAATGCCTCGATGTGCATGACCAGCGCGCGCAGCGAATTGCCGTGCGCCGATACCAGTACCCGCTGCCCCGCGCGCAGCTGCGGCACGATGCGTTCCTGGTAGTAGGGTATGACGCGCGCGGCGGTCATGGCCAGGCTCTCGCCGCCCGGTGGCGGTTCGTCGTAGCTGCGCCGCCAGCGGTGCACCTGATCGGCGCCGAAGCGCTTGCGCGCCAGGTCCTTGTTCATGCCCTGCAGGTCCCCGTAGTAGCGCTCGTTGAGTGCCTCGGCGACATAGACCTTGAGTTCTCCGGCATCGCCCGGCGCCGGTGTGAAACGCTCGTACCAGTCCCGCTCGTGCTCGTGGACGCGCACGTATTGTTCGCAGAAACGGTTCCGCTTCAGGATCTCGTACAGCGTGTCCTGCGCCCGCAGCAGGGCAGAAGTGAAGGCGACATCGAAATGTTCCTGCGCCAGCCGTTCTCCGGCCCGTTGTGCCTCCGCCGTGCCGCCGTGGCTCAGGGAGACGTCGATCCAGCCGGTGAAGCGGTTCTGCAGGTTCCAGACCGACTGGCCATGACGGACCAGGACGAGGTGCGCCATGGCGCTGTCAGGCCGTCGTCGCCGGTGGAGCGAACTCGTCCACCGCTTTCAGCAGCGGCGTCATGAACATGTAGGCCGGGCCACCGTGCATGATGACCGCCATGAAACCGGCCTCGACGATCTGGTCGCGGCTGGCGCCGGCCTTGACCGCTTCCTCGACGTGGAAGGCGATGCACCATTCGCATTGGGCGGCCACCGCCAGCGCCACGTTGATGAGTTCCTTCTGGCGGATGTCCAGCGCCTTGCCTCCCTCGGCCCGCTTGAGAAAGCTGAGAAAGCCGCTGGTTTCGACGGGATAGTCCTCTTCCAGCCGTTGGGTGAGTTGCATGACTTCGCCGAGCTTGTCTTTCATGGTTCCCACGGGATACCTCCTTGCCGGGTTGCAATGGTCGTAACGCCGGGTCCGGGGTTCGCCCGGACCCCGCCTGGATTCAGTCCCGGTTGCCGTTGCGATGTGTGACCCAGATCACCAGCAGCGCCGCCAGCGTCAGGGCGACCAGCATCCAGGGCCGCTGCGCAGGCGCCAGCTGCAGCCACAATACCCCCAGCCAGTGTCCACTGCCAAGGTGCACGAGCAGCCACAGGAAGGCCGCAGCGACATCGATGGCATAGAAGGTCAGTACAGGTACACCGAACACGCCGGCCGCCATGGGGACCATGGGATGAATCACCCACATGATGCGGCCGGCGAACAGTGCAAGGCGGCCGTGACGCTCGAACAGGGCATGGGCGCGCCGCTGCAGGCGGCGGGAATGGTGCCAGCCCAGCCGCTCCTGCCATTGCGTATGGCCCAGCCGACCCAGCCAGTAGCCCAGGCTGTCGGCGCACAGCGCACCCGCCAGTGCGCAGGCCAGCACGTGCCGGAAATCCAGCAGGCCCTGGGCCGACAGTGAGCCGATGGCCGGGATCAGGATGAAGCCGGGGATGAGCAGGCCAAGCACCGGGCTGGATTCCAGGCTCACCAGCAGGGCGATGGCCGGGCACGGCCAGGGACTGTGCAGCAGCCAGTCTCCGATGGCTGGGTGCGGTGTCATCGCCGGTATTTCTTGTGCAGGTCGCTCAGCATCTCCGCCTGCAGGGTCTGGATCTCCAGCAGCCGTGGCAGCTCGTGGTGCAGAATCTGGTCCAGCTTCTCGTCGATGATGCGAATCTCGAGTTCGGCCTTCAGGTTGACCTGGTAGTCATTCTCGGCGCGCAGTCGGTCGCGCTCTTCCTGCCGGTTCTGGCTCATCATGATGACCGGCGCCTGCAGGGCGGCCAGCAGCGACAGCACCAGGTTGAGGAGGATATAGGGGTAGGGGTCGAACGGCGTTTTCAGGATGAGAAACGTATTGATGACGATCCACAATGCGAGAAACAGGCTGAACGAGATGATGAAACTCCAGCTGCCGCCGAATTCCGCAACCTTGTCGGCGATGCGGTCACCCAGGCCGAGACTCTGCTCGTACTGCTCGTTGATGTTCTCCGACAGCAATTGCTCGTTCTGCAGGCTTTTCACCACCTCCTGTTCCAGCTCGTCGAGTTCGCCCAGATCCTTTTCCATCAACTGGCGTATGTAACGGGTGCGGAAGCGGTTCAGGCACGAAAAACAGATGCAGCCGTCCTCCGACCAGTCCGGCACCTCCTGGCGGATCATCGGCAGCAGGTCCTGGCGGACCAGTGCGGCCGACAGCATCTCGCGCCGCGGCTTGGTCTGGTGGCAGACCTGGCAGGTGCACGGGTTATGGCCGCGCCGGCTCATGTACGGCCCCCGGCAGCGGTATTCCACAGTGGCCGGGCAGGCGGGACCGGCGCAGCGGGCCGGGTGAACTCCGGGGCGGGGCGTGCCGACATGCTCATTCCTCCTGCGGGCGTGGCCGGACGGATCATGCGTACCCTAGGCGGCCAGGCTGCACAATTCAAGCCGGCTGGCACGGCCCCGAATTCGTCGGTAACAGCCGGCGGGCGGCGTGGACGCGCCGGTTTGCTGTTATCATCCCCGTCGAGGGGCCACGTTGGCCCGGAGGTTAACTTTCTGTGAGACGCTATCATGAATGCTGACAATCCTTCCTGTGTCATCGCCGCCCTGGATCTCTCCGACGACGTCCATGCAGTAGCGGAACGTGCCTGCCTGCTGGCGTCCTGCCTGGAAGTCCCGGCCCGCCTCGTGCACATCGTCGACGATGCGGCGATCGTCAACCCGGCCAACGAATTCAGCCTCGGCGGCCTGGTGGCGGGGGAGTTCGAGGAGCAGGAGATCGAGGCGGAGCTGTTCGCGCGCCGCTATATCGAATCGCGCATCGAGGGCATCAGCAGTGAATGCGCCACCCTGGAGATACTGACGGGGCGTCCGGCCGGCAAGCTGGAAGACCATGCCCGGGAGACGGGCGCCCGGGTGATCGTGGTTGGCCAGCCCGAGAGCCGCTTCGGCTCCATCGTCAAGCACCTCACCCGGCACGCGCCTTGCGACGTGCACATCGTACGGGTGCCCGAGCGCTGAGTGCGGCGATCAAGCCAGCCGTTTCGCCAGCGCGTCCCTGAGTTCGCGTTTGGCCGGCCGCGCCTGGCGGTAGATCTCGTCGGCGCGAAAGAATTCCAGCATGCGGATATTGCTGAGCGGCGGCCGGATGTAGATATCCGGACGTCGCAGCTTCAGTTTTTCGTCGACGATGGCGCGCTGCATGATGTGCACGGAGTTGAAGATGGCGTCGAAGAAGGAGGGGCGGGCGTCACCGTTCTCGGGTGAAACAGTGCCCATGACATCGATGGCGACGGTGATGTCACAGTCGTCGGGCAGCAGGTCCCAGGGCACCGGGTTGACCGTGCCGCCGTCCACCAGCACGCGGTCGTCCAGTCGCACCGGCGTAAACAGGCCGGGCAGCGCCATGCTGGCCTGGATGGCGGGCAGTACCGGTCCGCTGTCCAGCACCACCTGGCGCCGCTCCCAGAAGTCTGCCGCCACGATCTTGAGGGGGATGGCGAGCTGGTCGAAACGGCTGGCGTGGACCGCCTGGCGCAGGTAGCGGATGAAGTTCTCGCCGTCGATGAGGCCGCCGCTGCCCAGTTCCGGATCGATGAAATCGATCCATTTGAATACATCCGAGCGGAACAGGGAGTTGGACCAGCCGCGCTTGCCGGGCGCCACCGGGCCGTTGATGAAGCGGTGGATCTGCCTGCCGGACAGGCCGCTGGCATAGAGGGCGCCGATCACCGCCCCCATGCTGCTGCCGCTGATGGCGCAGGGCTTGATGCCCAGTTCGTCGAACACCTCCAGCATCAGGATGTGCGCCAGGCCCTTGGCGCCGCCGGCGCCCAGCGCCAGGCCGACCCGCGGCGCCGGCCTGGCCGGCTGGCCCGTTCCGTCGCCAGTGGCCAGTGAACGCGAGGCTGCGCCTGCCATCAGCATGGCGATGAAACTCCTTCTCGACAGGGTGCAGGACATGGACATGCCAGCCGCTCGATGCCGTATGCACGGTGGAGCCCCAAGGGTACACGCCTTGGCGGTTCTGTTACAAACGCCGATCCGGTAGCATCCCGGCCAGGGCCGTTCCTACAGGGGGGCGGGGGTTTCCAGGCGCTGGGCGAGGGTGGCCAGGAGTTCGTCGAAAGGCTGGATGAACTTGTCGATGCCTTCCCGCAGCAGTTGCTCCGTTACGCTGTCGAGGTCGATGCCGACGGCGGCCAGTTCCTGCAGCTGCGCGCGCGCCGCGTCGACGTCCTGCTCCAGCCGCAGCGCCGGCCGGCCGTGGTCACGGTAGGCGGCCAGGGTCTTGAGCGGCACGGTGTTGACGGTGTCCGGGCCGATCAGGGCGTCGACGTACAGCACGTCGCTGTAGGCCGGGTTCTTGGTGCTGGTGCTGGCCCACAGCAGCCGCTGGCTGCGGGCGCCGGCGCCTTCCAGAGCCTCCCAGCCGGGGCCGGAGAACCGTGCCTTGTACTCCTGGTAGGCGATCTTGCCCGAGGCGATGGCGGTCTTGCCGCGCAGGGCCAGGGCGCGCCGGCGCAGGCTCTCGTCACGTACCGATTCCAGCAGCCTGTCGACCAGCACGTCGATGCGGCTCATGAAGAAGCTGGCCACCGAGGCGACGCCGTCGAGCGGCTTGCCCAGCCGCTGGCGATCCTGCAGGCCGTCGATGAAGGCCTGCGCCACCTCGCGGTAGCGCGCCAGGCTGAACAGCAGCGTGGCGTTGACGTTGATGCCTTCGCAGATCAGGCTGCGGATGGCCGGCAGGCCCTCCCGGGTAGCCGGCACCTTGATCATGACGTTGGGCCGGTCGAGCAGGCCCCACAGGCGGCGCGCGGCGATGACCGTGGCCTCGCTGTCGTGGGCCAGGTGCGGCGAGACTTCCATGCTGACATAGCCGTCGCGGCCGCCGCTGGTTTCGTACACCGGGCGCAGCAGGTCGGCGGCCTGGCGCAGATCCTCCAGCACCAGCGCCTCGTAGGCGGCGCGCGCGTCGCTGCCTTCGCGCGCCAGTTGCTCTATGGCGGCGTCGTAGTCGTCGTGGTCCAGGATGGCCTTGCGCAGGATGGCGGGGTTCGAGGTGACGCCGGATATGCCGTCCTCCTCGATGAGGCGGCGGAACCCGCCGCCGGTCAGCAGGCCGCGGTGGATGTCGTCCAGCCAGATGCTCTGGCCGAGGCTTTGCAGTCGTCTGAGCGGATTCATGGGGCGTACTCCCTGTGTGGGTCGGGCTGCCGTTGCAGCGGGTCCTGGCGGTAGAAGAGCTGCAGTTGCCGGTAGACGTCAGGATACGTGTGGTGCAGGCGCTGCGGCAACTCGAAGAACAGCTCGCTCAGCACCGCGAAGAACTCGGCGGGGTTTTCCGCCGCGTAGGGGTCGATGGCCGTATGGTGGTGGCGTTCGACCTTGTCGTACAGGTCCCGGTAGGCCTGCGACAGGGCCCGGGTCCAGTCTTCGCGCACCATGCCGGGGTGCAGGGGCGGCATGCCGTTGGCGGCGCCGTTGAGCATGTCCAGCTTGTGGGCGAACTCGTGCAGGATGACGTTGGAACCGGCGCCGTGCGGACTGGCGTCCGGGCGTGCGTCGTCCCAGGACAGGATGACCGGACCGCGGCCCCAGGCCTCGCCGCCCAGGGCGCGGCGCTTTTCGTGCACCACGCCGGCGGCGTCCATCTCTTCGTGGGTGACGACGAAGGTGTCGGGGTAGACGATGACCTCGCTCCAGCCGTCGAACCAGTCGAGGTCGAGTTCCAGGATCAGCAGGCAGGCCTGGGCGGCGATCAGCACACGCATGCGTGCGTCCACTTCCAGGCCGCCGGCGCCGTTGACGGTCTTCTCGTGCAGGAACAGGGAGGCCAGCAGGCGCAGCCGGTGCTGCGCGTCGCGGTCGAGGGCGGCCAGTACCGGCACCTCGGCGACGCAGGCCGCCCACAGCCGGGCCGGGATGCGCCGGTGCAGCAGGATGCGGCTGCGCCACCAGCGCCGCAGCCGCGTCAGGACACCGGGGGCCCGACTCACTCCGGGACAGCGCCGCCGGTCGCAAGACTCATTGCGGGCGCACGCGGTGGAAGCTGGTGCCGTGGCACTTCGGGCAGGGCGGGATGCGGCCGGCGCGCTTGAAATGGAGCTGCTCGCCACACTGGTCGCAGATCAGGGTGCCGGGGCCGGCGATCTCGCCGGTATGGTAGGTCGGACCCAGTTCCAGGTCTTCCTTGAACTTCAGCAGCTCGACGGTGGTCTTGTCGCTGGCCTGCAGGATCAGGTCCAGCAGGCTGCTCTCGATGAGCTCGGTCTCGAATCCCAGCCAGTCCTTCAGTTCGCCGCCGGTCTCGGCCAGGTACTCGCCGGCGTCCACCAGGTCGCGCTTGAGGTACCCGGCAACTTTGTCGGCCTCTTCGCGCGTCAGCTCTTCCAGCTCCAGGGCCTTTTCCTTGGCTTCGTCGATCAGCTTGTGCAGGACCGGCGCGCTTTTCTCCTTCGCCTTGCGGAAATCCGCCATCACGCGTTCCAGCATCAGTTCGTAGGCTTCGCCGAGCACGTCCACCGGGTCGTGGCGTAGGGGGTCTTTTCTGCTCATTCGGACAGATCTCCGTCGGTTCGTGTCATGAAGGCCGGCGGGCGGCGCCGCGCGCCTGGTGCGCCGCAGTCGCTTCGCCTTGCCTGGGATCAATTTGAAAACAACCAAATTGAACTATATTTGTCATAGAAGTGTAGGCCCGCTGCCGGGATTTCAATCTGGCGGCCTGTCGTGGTCCCGAAGGGTACAACTATAACCTAACCGCAAAAAGGAGGTATTTATCATGAGACGTCTGTATTTTCTGCTGCCCGATCTGGAGACCACCCACAAAGTGGTGGACGAGCTGCTGCTGGCGCGGGTCGAGGAGCGTCATATCCATGTCATCGCCCGCGAGGGCGTGCCCCTGGGCGACCTGCCGCAGGCATCGCTGGTGCAGAAGAGCGATTTCGTGCCGGCCATGGAGCGCGGCATCGCGCTGGGCGGCGCCACCGGCGTGCTGGCGGGCCTGGCGGCGCTGGCCATGCCGGGCGTGGTGGTGGCCGGCGGCGCGCTGCTGGCCATGGGCCTGCTGGGCGCCGGCATGGGCGCCTGGCTGGGCGGCATGATCGGCCTCGACGTGGAGAACACCCGCATCAAGCAGTTCGAGTCGGCAATCCAGGCGGGCGAGATCCTGGTGCTGGTCGACGTGCCCAAGGACCGGGTGGAGGAGATCCAGAACCTGGTCCGCAAGCATCATCCGGACGTGGACTTCGAGGGCACCGAGCCGACCATCCCGGCCTTCCCCTGAGCGAAGGGTTCAGCCGCTGCGGACGGTCAGTACGTCGCAGGGGGCGCGGTGCAGGACGCCGTGGGCCGTCGATCCCAGCAGGCGGCCGATGCCGCGGCGTCCGTGGCTGCCGATGACGATGAGGTCGGCGCCGTGACGTTCGGCGGCATGGGCGATCTCGACGGCCGCCGAGCGGTTGGTGAACAGGATCTCGGTGTCGTCGGCCTCAACACCCAGTTCCCCGGCCAGTCGTTGCAGCCGTTGCTGCGCTTCCTGCTCGAACCAGCTGGCGGGGTCGAGGTTTTCCGGCGGTATCCAGTCCATCGGCAGGTCTTCCGGGAAATAGTCGATGACGTGCAGCAGCCGCAACCTGGCGTGGCAGCAGTCGGCGATTTCGCGCGCTTTGCGGGCGGCGGCCCGGGAGGCCTCGGAAAAGTCCGTGGCCAGGAGGATATTCCCGTAGATGTCCATGGTGCGTTCTTCCGTCCGGTGTGGGTGCGCTTTCATGATAGGGCCAGGCCGCCATGTATTGCTTGACCCAGGTCAAGCACCGTGGCCGCGATCCGTGGCAGAGTGAGGAATCTGCCGGGCGGGCTTGAAATGGAATTGCGTGGCCCCACTAACTGTTCCAGTTCGATGCCCGATCCGTCCCGCAACCGCGCACCAGGAGGCACCACCGGTTGGAACCGAAAAGCCACGTTCCGAAGCAGATCACAGCGCGGGTCGCGCTCTGATGGAGCACCGGCGTGACCAGCGCATCCCATGCTCGCTCGATGTCGCCCTGTACCGGCGTGGCGTCTACGCGGGCCCCGCGGTCACACTCAATGTCAGCCCGGACGGGCTGTGCATACGCACCGGGCTCGAGCTGAGGCGCAACGAAATGGTCGAAGTCGTATTCCCTGAACAGCTCAGGGCAGACGGCTGGCCGCCCCGGGAGCACGCGCTGGTGACGCACGTGGAGCCGGGTCATGCGGGGCTGTGGTTCGGGGAGCGCGTGTTCCGCGACGTGGCAATCATCGAGCGCGGCTGCCGCGACTCGCACGATAATCCTGATTAGTCGGTCAACGACCGCAGGGCGGTCACGGAGAGCGAACATGGACAAGAGGTTGCAAGGTCTGCAGGACACCATCGCGGACATGGTGCAGGAAGGACGCGGCATCCTGGCCGCCGACGAAAGCCTGCCCACCATGGCCAGGCGATTCAAACCGATCGGTGTGGAATCCACCGAAGAAACGCGCCGCAGCTGGCGCTCGCTGCTGCTCACCACGCCGGGTCTGGGGGAATACATCAGCGGCGTCATCCTGTTCGAGGAGACGCTGGGCCAGAAGAGCGACGACGGCACCCTGTTGCCGGCGGTGGCCTGGCAGCAGAAGATCGTGCCGGGCGTGAAGGTGGACAAGGGCAAGATTCCGCTGGCGCTGTCGCCGGGCGATCTCATCACTCAGGGGCTGGACGGACTGGCGGAGCGGCTGCGGACCTACCGCGACCAGGGCGCCCGTTTCGCCAAGTGGCGCGAAGTCTATCCGATCGACAAGCACGTCCCCAGCAGGCACGGCATCAAGGCCAATGCGGAAATGCTGGCGCGCTACGCGGCCGTCTGCCAGGAAGAGGGCTTCGTGCCCATCGTCGAGCCGGAAGTGCTGATGGACGGCGACCACGACATCGAGCGCTGCGCCGAGGTCACCGAGGCGGTGCTGCACGCGGTGTTCCATGCCCTGCACCGCCACCACGTGGCACTGGAGTACATGCTGCTCAAGCCCAACATGGTGCTGCCGGGCAAGGAGACCGGCAGGGCCCGGCCGGCGGAGGTGGCCGAGGCGACGCTGCGGGTGCTGAAACGCACCGTGCCGGCGGCCGTGCCCAGCGTCAATTTCCTGTCTGGCGGCCAGGGGCCGGAAGAGGCCACCGTCAACCTCGACGCCATCAACCGCCTGGCGAAGGACGTCGGCGCCCCCTGGCGGCTGAGCATTTCCTACGGCCGCGCCCTGCAGCAGCCGGCCCTGCATGCCTGGGCCGGCAGGGCGGAGAACGTCGCCGCTGCCCAGCAGGCGCTGCTCAAGCGCGCCCGCCTCAACAGCCTGGCGATGCGGGGCGCCTATACGCCGGACATGGAGGACGAGACGTGAGCGATGCACAGCAGGACAAGCCGACGCCGTCCGGGCGTCTGGTGCTCGCCATCGGCATCTACGACGACGAGAACAAGGCCACCCGGGCCATCGAACGGCTGATCGCCGACGATTTTCCCATGGACCGCATCTCCCTGCTGCGCAAGAGCGGCGGCCTGGGTGACGACATGCTGGGGCTGGCCTACACCAACACCGCCGAGCGGGTGAAGACCTGGGGACGGCACGGTGCCGCGTGGGGGGCATTGTGGGGACTGCTGGCCGGCGCCACCGGCCTGTTCGTGCTGCCCGGCATCGGGCCGCTGCTGGCGGCCGGGCCGGTGGTCGAGGCCCTGGGTGGCGCCATCGCCGGGGCGGCCGTGGCCGGCGGCGCCATGGCCGCCGGCGCCGCCCTGACACAGCTGGCCAGCGCCCTGCACCGCATGGGCATTCCCGCAGAAGACATCAAGCAGATCCACGAGGCCATCGAGCAGGACCGCTATGTGCTGATTCTGCATTGCCAGCCCTCGGAGGCCGAACACTGCGCCTCGCGCCTGGGCTGGTCCGGCGCCGACCCGGTGCTGGTGATGCCGGTGGAGCACTGAGGCTCTGGCATACGGAGGCTCTGGCACAGGCAGGGTGGGGTGAGCGCAGCGAACCCCACCACGACACCGGTGCGGTGGATACCGCCGCGGGGGATCGAGTGCTTCCGCTCCACCACACCATCCACGTCGTTGCCTCCCGGTCGGTGGTTCTGCCGGCCGGTCATGGTGGGGTTCCCTTCGGTTACCCCGCCCTACGGGCTTCGTTGCGGCAGGGTGGGGTGAGCACAGCGAACCCCACCGGCGGTGTCGGAGGCGGCTGCCCCGGGGGTTGACGTGCAGACGCTCCACTAGTCCTGCGGAGGGTCTTGCGCCAGGTCGTCGAACCGGTGGCGTATCTTGTCCAGTTCCTTTCTCCAGGCTTCCGGGTCGCCGTAGTCCATGAAATGGCTGAAGCGGCTGTGCGGTTCCAGCACCCGGCTGGCGTGCTTGATGGGGCACCAGTACTGTTCCGTGCGGGCCGCCACCTCTCGCACGAAGGCGATGACGCCGTTGCCATAGCCGCAGTACACGCAGTTGAGTTTCTCGATGGCATTCAGGTAGGCGAGCTGGTGCCGGTCGATGATGACGTAGTCGGCGCGCCGCACCCGCGGGATGCCGTAGACGCGGAAACAGGTGTGCTGGTAGATCACCACCATCAGGTCGAGCAGCGCGAAGGGCACCACCAGGCTGTAGATGACGGGGGCGGTGAGGATGTGGGCGGGGCGGGCCTCGCGCAGGTAGCGCAGCAGGCTGATCTTCTGGCGCCGGTGCAGGCGGCGCACGGCCCGCGCGAAGCGCACGTGGTGGCCGCGAAGCTGGTAACTCAGCGCCTGCTGGCGGGCGTTGAGCTCCTCTTCGAGCTGTTTCTCCAGCTCGCGGATCTTCGCGACAATCGAGGTGATGTTCTCGTTGATCATGGGGTGCGCTCCGGGCCTGGCCGGCCCGCCGGCGGATGTGGCGCACCAGGGCTGTCAGGCGGGTTCGTGAGACGCCAATACTGACCCAGGTTCGAGTGCACTGGCAAGCAGCGGCGCCAGCGGCAGGCGGTTGCTCGGGTGCGGCACGCTGTCGGTGCTGCACACGTGGGTGACGCCGGCCGCCGCCAGGCGCTGCTCGGCGTCGCCCACGAACAGCGCGTGGGTGACCAGCACCGACAGCGAGGCGGGGCGGTGGCGGGCCAGCGCGCGCGCCGTCTCTTCCAGGGTGCGTCCGGTGCTGGCGACGTCGTCGACCAGCACCAGGTTGCGGCCGCCGTAGTCGGCCGCGGGGAGGGAGATGCGCACGTCGCGGTCGCCGCGACGCTCCTTGCGGGCGACCCGGTAGTCGAAGCCGCCGCGCGCGGCGATGGCGGCGACCCACTGTTCGGATTCCTCGTCGGGCCCGATCAGGAAGGGGCGGTCGCCGTGCACGGCCAGGTAGTCGGCCATGGGCGCGGTGGCGCTGAGGGTGACGGCGCGCGCCACCGGCACGGCCTCCTGCAGCCGGTGCACGCGGTGCAGGTGCGGGTCGACGGTGATCAGGGCGTCGAAGTGGCGCGCCAGCATGGCGCCGACGACACGCTGGCTGACCGCCTCGCCGGGATGGAAGGCGATGTCCTGGCGCATGTAGGCCAGGTAGGGCGCCACCAGGGTCAGGTGACGGGCGCCGAGCTGGCGCGCAGTGACCGCCGCCAGCTCCAGTTCCACCAGCTTGTCGTTGGGCCGGTCGAGGCTGCGGCAGAAGATCACCTGCTCGGGCAGCGGCAGCGGCAGGCGCACCTTGCTCTCGCCGTCGGGGAAGTGGTGGACCTCCACTTCCGCGTAGGGCAGGCCGGCCGCCCCGGCCAGGCGGCGGGCGGGGTCGCGGTAGTCGGGGAAGCCGAGAAGGGTGCGGGAGCCTGCTTTGGGATCTGCCATCTGTGTGTTCCGTCGATCTGGTGGGGTTCGCTGCGATCACGTCACCCTGGAGTGATTGTGGGCAGGGATGCCGGATTGATATCGGCCTCAGCCTTCTACGCTGAAGCCGCTGTCGCGTTCGGCGGCGGCGCAGGCGAAGCGGAAATCGGCCTCGAACTCGGCGTGGATGGCATACAGGGGCTCGCCGCGTTTCACGCTGTCGCCCACCTTGTGGTACAGGTCCACGCCGGCACCCTTGTCCATGGGGGCGCCGGCCAGGCGTGCGATGCGGGCCATGCGCAGGTTGTCGATGGCTGACACAGTGCCGGTGCGCGGCGAGACGACCTTGCGGCACAGGCGGCCCGGTTCGAGCCGCTCCCGGCGTGGGCCCTGGGCGGCGACGATGGCCTGCATCTTTTCCAGCGCGCGGCCGGAGTCGAGGATGTCACGGGCCAGCGCATAGCCCTGGCCGCCACGCACATCGGGGTCGAATTCGAGGATGCGGCCGGCCAGTTGCAGGGCTTTCTCGCGCAGATCGGCCGGCGCCTGCGGATCGCGGCGCAACACGCGCATGACGTCGCGCGCTTCCAGCACCGGGCCGATGCCGTTTCCGATCGGCTGGTGACCGTCGGTGAGGACCACTTCCAGGTGCAGGCCGCTGCGGTCGCCGACGAACTCGAACAGCTTGCGCAGCTGCAGCGCATCCTGCTGGCGGCGCACCTTGGCGGTGGGTCCGACCGGGATGTCGATCAGCAGGTGGGTGGCGCCGGCGGCCAGCTTCTTGGACAGGATGGAGGCCACCATCTGGCCGGGCGAGTCCATGGACAGGGGGCGTTCCACCGAGATCAGGATGTCGTCCACCGGCGCCAGCCTGGCGGTGCCGCCCCAGGCCAGGCAGCCGCGCTGGATGTGCACGATCTCCTTGAGCCGGTCCGGCGGCAGTTCCACTTCGGCCAGCACTTCCATGGTGTCGGCGGTGCCGGCCGGGGAAGTGATGGCACGGCTGGAGGTCTTGGGAATGGGCATGCCGTGGGCCGCCACGATGGGCACCACCAGCATGCTGGTGCGGTTGCCGGGAATGCCGCCGATGCAGTGCTTGTCGGCCACCAGCGGTTCACCCCAGTTGAGGCGTTCGCCGCTGTCGACCATGGCCTGGGTCAGGTGCAGCACTTCCTCGCGCTCCAGTCCGGTCTCGGCGCAGGCCACCAGGAAGGCTGCCATTTCGATCTTGGAATAGCGGTTCTCGACGATGTCGCGGGTGATGCCGGTATAGTCGTCACGGCCCAGACGCTCGCCGGCGATCTTGCGGTGCACCGCGTGCAGGGAGGCGGGCGGCTGGGCGTGGGCCACGCAGGCGGCGCTGCCTTCCGGCAACGCCAGTTGTTCGAAGGCCTGTTCGGACAGGCCCAGTTCCCCGGGCGCGGTGATGGCGTCGTCGTCGACCACGTTGAGCACCGCCAGCACCGGCGCGCCGTTGCCCTCGACCCGGATCTCGACCTTGTTGAGGGCCTGGAAGCCCTCGCTGCGGTAGACCCGGCAGTTGCGGTTCAGGTAGGCAACGTTCTCGCGGTAGGTGTCGATGGCGACGCGCCGCAGTTGCAGCGAATGGGTGGTGTTCTGGTCCACGCGAAAGGTCTCCCCGTGCAGTCGTGCCAGTGTTGCATCCCGGCCGCGCCGGCGCAACGCCGCCCGCGGCTCTTCGCCCGCGTGATGCGCGCTCAGCCCGCGTGCCGGTAGCGGTACAGGTACAGCCACTCGAAGAAACGCTTGGCCAGGTGCAACAGGCGGCTGCGCAGCACCAAGGTGCGAGACGGGTTGCGGAAAACCAGGATGCCCGAGTCCAGGGTGTCGACGATGCAGACGAGTTCTGCGCGGAAGGTCGCGGTGGCGGGTTTTCCATCTAGCTCCGCCAGCAGGTTGTCGGCGGCGGCCACCGCTTGCAGGTCGGCCATGTGGGCCTGCTTGGGCATCCAGTCCGGGCCCGGGAAGCTGCCGCTGTCGCCGGCCACGTAGACGCGCTCGCTTTCGACCACCCGGCACTGCGCGTCGGCGCGGAACAGGCCGCCCTCCGAGAGGGGCAGGCCGCTGTCGGCGGCCCAGGCCGGACCCGTCATGCCCGGCATGAACAGGATCAGGTCGGCTTCGATGTCGCCGCCCTCGGTCTCCACCCGGTTCTCCGCGAAGCCCTTGATCTTGTGTCCGAGGTGCGTTTCGATGCCGCGCCGCCGCATCTCCGCCAGTAGCCCGCGCACCGCCTTTTCGCCCAGGCGCTTGCCCGGCTGCGGCGCCGGGTTGAAGAACACCAGCCGGAATCGCTCCCGTCGGCCTTCGCGACGCAACTGGGTGTCGAGGCCGAACAGCACTTCGAACATGGGGCCGCCGCGCATGGCCGAGGGCTCTTTCGGGTTGCCGCCGAACCCCACCGCGATGGTGCCCTGTTGCAGCGCGGCCAGCCGGTCGCGGATCCGTTCGGCTGCTTCCACGCCCTCGCAGATCGTCAGCGCGTGTTCGATGCCGGGCAGCTTCCTGATGAAGCGGCCGCCGCTGGCGATCAGCAGGGCGTCGTTGTGCAGATCGCCATGGTCGGTATGCACCACGCGCCCGCCCCCGGACAGGCCGGTCACCGTGCCGGCGTGGAAGTTCAGCCGGTGCTTGCGCAGAAAGCCCTGCAGCGGGACGCGCAGGTCTTCGCCGCGGCGCAGACCCGACGGGATCCAGATCAGGCCCGGGTAGTAGAGGAACTCGTCGCGCGGTGCGACCAGGGTGATGTCGGCGTCCGGTGCCTTGCGGCGCAGCCGCCGTGCGGCGGTGAGTGCGGCAAAGCCGGCTCCGATGACGGTGATCGAACGTGACATGCTGCGCCTCCTGGCGGGATCCCGGCCGTGGATATTAGCAGAAACTGATATTGAGGGCGGCGCCGGCCGTTTCAAGCGGGCGTTCTGTGGGAAAGGGGTTTCGGTGGTGGCGGCCGTTCGCGGGTGGTGCGGACATCATCCGGGCGTCTTGCCGGACAGGTGGTAGGCGAAGGCGATGACCTGGGCGACGGCGAGATACAGGTTCTCGGGGATTTCCTCACCCAGGTCGACGCGCGCGAGCAGTTCCGCCAGCGCCTCGTTCTCCTGCAACGGAATATCGTGGCGGCGGGCCAGCTCGACGATGCGTTCGGCGAGCGCATGGCGGCCCTTGGCGGTGACGCGCGGCGCCTGGCTGCCGTCGTATTCCAGCGCCACGGCCAGCAGCGGCGGATCGGCGTCCTTCATGCCTGCTCGTCGATCAGGGGAGCGGCGCTGGCCGTATCCGCCGCGGGGAGGCTGCCGCGGTGGCATTCGATGTCCCCGACATCCAGGCCCGTATCCCGCAGCGTGCGGCGCAGCTCGTGCAGGTGATCCCGCAGCAGCGGTACGGTATCCGGCCGCTCGGCCCAGAAACGCGCCGACACGGTGTCGTCCTGCAGTTGCACCTGCGCCTGTACCGGGCCCAGTGCCGGCAGGTCGAACGCCAGCTGTACTGTCCAGATGGCCGGCTGGCGCCGCCCGCCCGCCCGGGGCCGGCCGCCTTCGCGTCTGACGCGCAGCGACCACAGGTCGATGTCGTCGCCGCGCCGCACCGGCAGGTCGAACAGCCATTCGATCAGGCCGCGGTCGCCCTCCCTGGGCACCGCCGCCAGCTGCGACAGGTGCAGACGCGCCAGCGCCGCTTCGGCCTGCTGCAGCAGTTCCGTGCGCAGGCTGCCGAGGCGGACCAGTTGTTCGAGGTCGCGCGCGACCACCGCCTGGGGGCGGGGCGGCCGGCCTGGCAGCGGCGGTGGCGGGGGGGATGCCGGGGGACGGACGCCGATCGACCGGCCGGGTGTCGCCGGTGGCAGGGGCAGGGCGGCAGCCGCCGGGCGCAGCGGCGGTGGCGCCATCCTCTGTTGCAGCCGCGCCAGCACCTGCAGGGGGAGGGGGCTGCCACGTGCATCGACTGCTTCCGCTGCCGGACGGTCCGCTCCGGCTGCTGGCCGGGCGCGTCCGGGCGGAGCCGCTGCCGCGGCCGGCGGCGCGGATCCCCGGGGGGCGCCAGGCAGGCTGGCGCGCAGCAATCGCACCAGCCGCAGCAGGTTGGCCTTGAAGTCGCCGCCAGGCGGAGTGGCGCCGCTGCCGGCCAGCAGCCGCGGCTCCAGGAACAGGCCGGTGTTGCGCAGGGCCTCTTTCAGCCCCGGCGCCCTGGCCACTTCGCGGCTGTCGGCCAGATCGGCGGTGAGTTTCCGTACTGCTGCGTCGAGGGCGGCGGGCAGGGCGGGACGCGACTGGCGCGTCAGCGCGGCGAGGGTTCCGAGCAGCGGCGCCAGTGGCGCCTGACGTGGCAGCAGCTGCCGGAAGGCGCTTGCCACCGGGTCGTCTTCGGCCAGCGCCGACAGGATGCGCAGTACCGGCAGGCGGCCCGTCTCCTGGACCCGCAGATCGATGCGCTGGCCCGGCTGCAGCGGCAGTGAAGTCTCCGCCATCACCTGCCGATGACCTATCTGCAGCAGTACCCGGCCGGCCTCGCTGCGGCCGACCGTCGCCTGCAGCAGCTGGCCGGCGGTCCAGGCCGGCGATTTGCCGGTGGCCGGGCCGGCGGGTTGGCCGGGAATGCCGGATGTGGGTGAAGGGGGCTTCATGGCGGCTGCTGGCGCAAAACTGGCATCTATACTGCAGTATTTTACCCGGCAAGGGAACGGTCCCTCCCCTCAGGACAGGTTATGGACGCTCGGCATTCGAAACAGACTCTGTGGTATACGCGACGCGGCGGCGTGGAGCGGGGCCCCTATCCGGCCGGCCAGATCAGCCGCTACGTTCTGCTCGGGCGCATTCGCATGGACGACGAGCTGCGACCCGACAGCGGCGGCCCCTGGCTGCCGCTCGCTGAGCGCCAGGAACTGGTGCCCGAGGTCATGAAGCTGCCGCCCACCGAGGAAAACCTGCAGAAGCTGGCCATGGCGCGCATGCGCGAGGACGAACGCCGGCCCGGCGATCGGCGCGAACGTCAGCCGCGTCCACCGGCGGAGGTGCTGGAGCGGCGCCGCAGCGACGAGCGGCGCCAGCCCGAGACCGAGACCATGCAGCGCCACCGCGAACTCAAGCAGCAGGTCATTGCCGCTGAACCGGCCGGGGCCGATTCATACCGTTATCCGCTGTTGTTCGCTGTGCTGGTGCTGGTCGCCTTCGCCGCCGGCTACCTGATGGGGGACGTCGACAGTGCCGCGACCGCGGCACCCGATTGCGCCGCGGTCGCGGCCGCCGGCGTCAACTGGGACAACTGCACCCTGTCCGGCATGCGCGCCAGCGGCGCCGACCTGGCTGGCGCCAGCATCCGCAACGCCCGGCTGGATCACGCCAGCCTCAGGCGTGCCGCACTCGGCGGCGCGCGGCTCGATTACAGCAGCCTAGCGCTGACCGACCTCCGGCACGCCGACCTCACCGGGGCGGCGCTGGTCGGTGCCGTGTTGCGCGGCGCCGACCTGCGCGGCGCGCGGCTGCGCCAGGCCAACCTGGCCTATGCCAATCTCAGCGGCGCGCGCATCGAGGGAGCGGATTTCCGCGGCGCCGTGCTCGACCAGGCCATCTGGGTCGACCGCCGCGTCTGCGCACGCGGCTCGGTGGGCGTGTGCCGGCGCTCAGCGGCGGAATGATTCGGTACCGTAGCGCCACACCCGGACGCTGTCGGACCAGTAGTCGGGCGCCAGGCCGGCTTTCAGCTTGAGCTGCTGCAGGAACAGGCGCGGCTCCGGCAGCGATTCCCACACGCTGGGCAGGAAGGTGCCCCGGTTGCCGCCTTCCTGCAGGATGAGGCCGTCGACGCCGGGCCGAAGCTGGCGCAACAGATCCTGTTCCGAATCGAATTCCATCGGTTCGGGCCTGCTCAGCACGGAGATCTCCAGGTCCAGCCCATCCAGTTCCTTCGCTTCCAGCGGCAGGAAGCGCGGGTCGCGGAAGGCGGCGGCGAAGGCGTTGTAGGCCACGTCCTCGATCAGCGGGCGGTGGGCCTCCAGGCTGCCGATGCAGCCGCGCAACTGCCCGTGCCGGTGCAGGGTCACGAAGCTGGCACCGGGTTCGCGCAGGCGTTCCCCGTAGTCCGTCGGCGATACCGCAAGGGGGCGACCCTGTTGCAGGCCGTTGCGTATCGACTGCCATGCGGTGTCGATGAGGGTGGCGCGCTCGTCCTCGCTCAGCATGGTCAATGCAGTTCGTAGGCCCCGTAGCCGACCACGCGGTCACGGGGGCCGGCGGTATCGCCGGAGTTGCGCAGGTCCAGCGTGTGCGCCTGCAGGCCGTGGCGACGGGCCGCCAGCAGCAGCCCGTTCAAGGGGTTGCGACCGCAGGCCTGCTCGTGGTGGATGGCTTCGGGGTGCAGCTGTTCGATGGCACGCGAAGTGGCCGAGTCGATGGTGCGCGCCGTCTCGTAGTCGTGATAGTGGCTCAGGTCGGAACTGATGACGAACAGGGTCTCGTCACCGTCCCACAGTGGCTCCAGCACCTCGGCCACCTCCCCGGGCTCCGCATCGCCCACGACCAGCGGCACCAGGCTGAAGTCCTCCAGTACCGTCTGCAGGAAGGGCAACTGCACCTCCAGGCTGTGTTCGTCGCGGTGTGCCTCGTCCAGTACCTGGACCTGGGGCAGTGACAGGATCTGCTCCAGCGCCGCCTGGTCGACCGGCACCAGCCCCAGCGGGGTGGCGAAATAGCGTGCGCTGCTGGCCGCCAGACCGTGGAAGGCGACGCGGTGCGCCGGCCCCAGCAGCACCACCCGGCGGATGCGCGAGCGCAGCGGTTGCAGCCGGGCGTAGGCGCGGGCCGCCACCGGGCCGGAATAGATGTAGCCGGCGTGCGGCACGATGAGCGCCTTCGGCGGCGGGCCGGCCGGCGCCTCTTCCCCGGCCAGGAAGTCCGCCACCTGCTGCTGCAGCAGCGCCGGGTCGTCGGGATAGAACATGCCGGCGACCGCGGGTTGTCTGATCTGGATCACTGTCATCGCCCCTGTCTGCTTCTATACTATTATCAATAGGACTGCAAGGCAGGAATTGCAAGGGGAGTGGACAGCCGATGAACGAACACAGCGACGAATTCGATCCCAGGTATACCGTGCCCACCCGCTACTGGCACAAGCTGGAAGACGGCCGCGTGCAGTGCGACCTGTGTCCCCGGCTGTGCAAGCTGCACGAGGGCCAGCGCGGCCTGTGTTTCATCCGCGCCAACCAGGGAGGCGAGATCGTGCTGACCAGCTACGGGCGCTCCAGCGGCTTCTGCGTGGACCCGATCGAGAAGAAGCCGCTCAACCATTTCCTGCCCGGCACGCCGGTGCTGTCCTTCGGCACCGCCGGCTGCAACCTGGCCTGCAAGTTCTGCCAGAACTGGGATATCAGCAAGTCGCGCGAGATCGACACCCTGGCCGACCACGCCAGCCCGGAACGCATCGCGAAAGTCGCGCAGGAACTGGGCTGCCGCAGCGTCGCCTTCACCTACAACGACCCGGTCATCTTCCACGAATACGCCATCGACATCGCCCGTGCCTGTCACGAGCGCGACATCCGGACCGTCGCCGTGACCGCCGGTTATATCGAGCCCGAGCCGCGCAAGGAGTTCTTCGCCCACATGGATGCCGCCAACGTCGACCTGAAGGCCTTCACCGACCGCTTCTACTGGAAGATCTGCGGCGGCCACCTGCAGCCGGTGCTGGATACCCTGGTCTACCTGAAGCACGAGACCGACGTCTGGTTCGAGCTCACCACGCTGCTGATCCCGGGCGAGAACGACAGCGACGAGGAACTCGAGGAGATGACCCGGTGGGTGGTGAAGGAACTGGGGCCCGACGTGCCCATGCATTTCACCGCCTTCCATCCCGACTACAAGATGATGGACTACCCACTGACCCCGCCCGGGACGCTGGAACGGGCACGGCGCATCGCCATGGACAGCGGCGTACGCTATGCCTACACCGGCAACGTGCACGACAAGGCCGGCGGCAGCACCTGGTGCCACAAGTGCGGCGCCCTGCTCATCGAGCGCGACTGGTACGTGCTGGGCGAATGGGGCCTGGACGAGAACGGCTGCTGCAAGTCCTGCGGCGAGAAGCTGCCCGGTGTCATCGAGGCCCGGCCGGGCGACTGGGGCGCCAAGCGCCTGCCGGTGCGGCTGGCGGCCTACGGTTGACTCCGAAAAACTCGGCGTTCCGGTGGGGTTCGCTGCGCTCGCCCCACGGGTGACCTTGACGGTTGTCGCGGCCTCCGTTGGGTGGGGTGACGGAAGGGAACCCCACCATGACTGTCCGGCAGCCACCCGCCGGTGCTTCAGTCCTCGAGCACGAGGAACAGCCCCGCCAGCGGCGGCAGGTCCAGCACGATGGAGCAGGGCTGCCCCATCCAGGGCACGTCTTCGCTCTGGTGCACGCCGTCCACGTGCAGGTTGCTGCCGGCGTAATACTCCGAGTCGGAGTTCAGCAGCAGGCGGTAGCTGCCGGGCGCCGGTACGCCGAGGCGGAAGCCGGGACGCGGCACGGGGGTGAAGTTGAAGGTGGCGAGCAGGATCTGGTCGGGCGCCAGGCGCATGAAGCTCAGCAGCGAGTTGTCGGCGTCGTCGCAGTCCAGCCAGGCGAAGCCAGCGGATTCGAAGTCGTGGTGGTGCAGGGCCGGCTGGTTGCGGTGCAGGTGGTTGAGGTCGCGCACCAGTTGCTGCAGGCCGCGGTGGCGGAACTCGTCCAGCAGGTGCCAGTCCAGTGACCGGTCGAAATCCCACTCCGCATACTGGCCGAACTCGTTGCCCATGAACAGCAGCTTCTTGCCGGGGTAGGCGTACATGTAGGTATAGAGCAGGCGCAGGTTGGCGAAGCGCTGCCAGGCGTCGCCGGGCATCTTGTCCAGCATGGAACCCTTGCCGTGCACCACCTCGTCGTGCGAGAAGGGCAGCACGAAGTTCTCCGTGAAGGCGTACAGCAGGCCAAAGGTGAGTTCCTTGTGGTGGAACTTGCGGTGTACCGGGTCCTTGCTCATGTACACCAGGGTGTCGTGCATCCAGCCCATGTTCCATTTCATGCTGAAGCCGAGGCCGCCGGCATCCACCGGCCGGGTGACCTGTGGCCAGGCGGTGGATTCCTCGGCGATGACCAGGGTGCCGGGCTGTTCGGTATGGGTGACTTCGTTGAGGTGGCGCAGGAAGTCGATGGCTTCCAGGTTTTCGCGGCCGCCGAATTCGTTGGGGATCCAGTCCCCCGGGTCGCGCGAGTAGTCGAGGTACAGCATGGAGGCGACGGCATCCACGCGCAGGCCGTCGATGTGCATGTCTTCCAGCCAGAACACCGCCGAGGCGAGCAGAAAGTTGCGCACCTCGTTGCGTCCGTAGTTGTAGATGTAGGTGCCCCAGTCGCGGTGTTCGCCGCGGCGCGGGTCCTCGTGTTCGTACAAGGGTGTGCCGTCGAAGCGGGCCAGGGCAAAATCGTCCCGGGGGAAATGCGCCGGCACCCAGTCCAGGATCACGCCGATGCCGTTGCGGTGGCAGTGGTCGACGAAGTAGCGGAAGTCGTCGGGGTCGCCGAAGCGGCTGGTGGGGGCGAAATAGCCGGTGCTCTGGTAGCCCCAGGAGGCGTCCAACGGGTGTTCCGTGACGGGCAGCAGTTCGATGTGGGTGAAGCCGAGCGGCTTGACGTAGTCGACCAGCCGGTGGGCCAGGGCGCGGTAGTTCAGGAACTGGCCGGCCTCGTCACGCTGCCACGAACCCAGATGCACCTCGTAGGCGGACATGGGCGCATGCAGCCAGTCGCCGCCGCGGCGCGCCTGCATCCAGGCCTCGTCCGACCAGGCGTATTCGCTGGGCCGGGTGACCATGGAAGCGGTGCCGGGACGGACCTCGTAGCGCCGGGCATAGGGGTCGGCCTTCAGGTGTATGCTGCCGTGGGCGCGGTTGCGCAGCTCGAACTTGTAGTATTCGTGGTCGCCCAGGCCGGGGACGAACAGCTCCCAGACGCCGCTGCCGCCGCGAACCCGCAGCGGGTGGCAGCGGCCGTCCCAGCGGTTCCAGTCGCCGACCACGCTGACCCGCTCGGCGTTGGGCGCCCACACGCCGAAGCGCACGCCCCGGACGCCGTCGACCTCCACCCTGTGCGCACCCAGGAAGCGGTGCGCGTGCAGGTGGCGTCCCTCGCCGAACAGGTGCAGGTCGAAGTCGCCGATCTGCGGCGGGAAGCAGTAGGGGTCCCAGTTGGTCCACTCGATGCCGGCGTCGTCGATCCAGCGCAGCCGGTAGCGCTCCGGCACCCGTTCGGCGGCGCCGCGCCATTCGAAGAAGCCGCTGTCGCCCAGCCGTTGCAGGGGCTCGCCGGCCTCCTCCAGCCACACCTCGGTGGCGTAGGGCAGCCAGGCCCGCACCAGCGCCTGGTCGCCGTCCTGGTGGCGGCCCAGTACCTCGAAGGGGTCGTGGTGGCGTGCCTGCTGGATGCGCAGCAGCCCGTCGGGCAGGGGGGGGGCGGATTGGAGCGCACGTGTCACGGATGAAACCCTGTCGTGTGGATGGACGGAAACGAATCGGCCGGCGGGTCTTCAACACCGGCGCATAGATGGTACCATAGGCGGCAACGAAGGCGGCCACCAGCGGGACGAGGCTGCCAGCGCCTGCAGGGAGACGTCGTTTCATGAACCCTACCCATTCGGCACGCTTCGTCAGTCGCCTGACGCGGGATACCATTGCCTTGATCCTGGCCGGGGGGCGTGGCTCGCGCTTGCGGCAGCTCACCCTGTGGCGCGCCAAGCCGGCGGTGCCCTTCGGCGGCAAGTTCCGCATCATCGACTTCCCGCTGTCCAACTGCGTGAACTCGGGCATCCGTCGCATCGGCGTGCTGACCCAGTACAAGGCGCACTCGCTGATCCAGCACATCCAGCGCGGCTGGGGTTTCCTGCGCGGCGAGTTCGGCGAGTTCGTGGAGCTGCTGCCGGCCCAGCAGCGCATCGAGTCGTCCTGGTATGCCGGTACCGCCGACGCCGTCTACCAGAATCTCGATATCCTGCGCAATCACAACCCGGAATACGTACTCGTCCTGGCCGGGGACCACATCTACAAGATGGACTACGGTCCCATGATCGCCCAGCACGTAGAGAGCCAGGCCGACATGACCATCGGCTGTATCGAGGTGGACCTGCAGCGGGCGCGGGAGTTCGGGGTCATGACAGTGGATGCCGACGACCGCATCACCGACTTCAACGAAAAGCCGGATCAGCCCCAGCCCCTGCCGGGCCGGGACGACGTGGCGCTGGCGTCCATGGGCATCTATGTCTTCAATACCGGCTTCCTGTTCGAACAGCTCATCAAGGACGCCGACAAGCCCTATTCCAGCCACGACTTCGGCCACGATATCATTCCTTCGGTGATCGAAAAATACCGCGTCTTCGCCTACCCCTTCCGTGACATGGAGAGCGGCCAGCAGGCCTACTGGCGCGACGTGGGCACGGTCGACGCCTACTGGCAGGCCAACCAGGAACTCATCGGCGTGACGCCGGAGCTCAACCTGTACGACGAGGACTGGCCGGTGTGGACCTACCAGGAACAGCTGCCACCGGCCAAGTTCGTGTTCGACGACGAGGACCGGCGCGGCATGGCGGTGGATTCCATGGTCTCCGGGGGCTGCCTGATCTCGGGCGCCACGGTGCGCCACTCGCTGCTGTTCTCGAACGTCAAGGTCAACTCCTGGGCGCAGGTGACCGATTCGCTGGTGTTGCCCAATGTCGAGATCGGGCGCTACTCGCGGGTGCGAAGGGCCGTCATCGACAAGGGATGCCGGTTGCCGCCCGAAACCGTGATCGGCGAGGACCCGGTGCAGGATGCCGGGCGTTTCCATGTCACGCCCGAAGGCATCGTGCTGGTAACGCCGGAGATGCTGGGGCAGGAACTGCATCATGTCCGCTGAAGGCGCGCGGGAAGGAGGTGTCCTCGACGTCGTGCTGTGCTGGCACATGCACCAGCCCCAGTACTGCGATCTCATCAGCGGGGAATACAAACTGCCCTGGACCTACCTGCACGCCGTCAAGGACTACGTCGACATGGCGGCGCACCTGGAAGCGGTGCCGGGGGCCAAGGCGGTGGTCAACTTCGCGCCCGTGCTGCTGGAGCAGATCGACGACTACGCCGCCCAGGTGAGCGGCCACCTGCGCGACAGCAAGCCCATTCGCGACCCGCTGCTGGCGGCGCTGGCCGACCCGGTGCTGCCGCCCCACGTCGAGCCGCGCATGGAACTGATCAACGCCTGCCTGCGCGTCAACCGCCAGCGCGTCATCGAGCGCTTCCCCGCCTATGCGCGGCTGGCCAGGCTGGCCGAGGCCTTCCTCGAACACTGCGACGAGGTGGCCTACGCCAGCGACCAGTTCATCGCCGACCTGCTGGTGTGGTACCACCTGGGCTGGATGGCCGAGACCGTGCGGCGCGACGATCTGCGTGTGCAACGGTTGCAGGAGAAGGGCCAGGGCTTCACCCTGCACGAGCGGCGCGAACTCCTGACCCTGATCGGGGAGTTGCTGTCGGGCATCGTCGACCGCTACCGGGCGCTGGCCGAACGGGGCCAGGTGGAGCTGTCGGTGACGCCCTATGCCCACCCCATCGCACCGCTGCTGCTGGATCTGCACTGCGCGCGTGAAGCCATGCCCGAGGTCGAGCTGCCGGGGGTCAGGCGCTACCCCGGCGGCCGCGAGCGGGCGCGCTGGCACATCCAGGAAGGCATCACGGTATTCGAGCAGTATTTCGGCCGCAAGCCGGATGGCTGCTGGCCGGCCGAGGGCGGTGTCAGCGCCCCGACCCTGGGGTTGCTGCAGGAATACGGGTTCCGCTGGGCGGCGACGGGTGAATCGGTGCTGCGCAACAGCCTGCGCCAGTACGACAGCGAGGAAGCGGCTCAGGCGCCCGATGCGGTCATGAAGGCCTATCAGCTGACACGCCGCAAGATCGCCTGCTTCTTCCGCCACGACGGCCTGTCGGACGAGATCGGCTTCACCTATTCCGACTGGCACGCCGACGACGCGGTCGCCAACCTGGTGCACCGGCTGGAACAGATGGCCGAAGGCCGAGACGGGCGCCGGCTGGTGGTGCCCATTATCCTGGACGGCGAGAACGCCTGGGAGCATTACCCGGAGAACGGCTACTACTTCCTGCGCGCCCTGTATGAAAAGCTGGCCGCGCATCCGCGGCTGCGCCTGTCCACCTTCTCGGAATGCCTGGACGCCGGGGTCGAGACCGCCCGGCTGGGCGGCATGGTCAGCGGTTCCTGGGTGTATGGCACCTTTTCCACCTGGATCGGCGACCGTGACAAGAACCGGGGCTGGGAGATGCTGGTGGACGCCAAGAATGTCTACGACAGGGTCGTTCGCAGCGGCCGGCTGGACAGCGACCAGCGCCTCGCCGCCCAGCTGCAGCTCGCCGTCTGCGAGGGCTCGGACTGGTTCTGGTGGTTCGGCGACTACAACCCCTCCGACACCGTCAGCGATTTCGAGGCGCTGTTCCGCCTGCACCTTTCCAACCTGTACCAGCTGCTGGGCGT
Organism: Thiohalobacter sp.; assembly: GCA_026984835.1. GTDB lineage: Bacteria > Pseudomonadota > Gammaproteobacteria > DSM-19610 > DSM-19610 > JALSRI01. The sequence goes on from JALSRI010000178.1 coordinate 76,696, forward strand.
GGAGGCGCCGGAATACCTGGCCCACACCTTCGCGCGCGGTTCCGGGACGCCGGCTGGGGGCGGCGTCATGCGCCGCGGCCAGGGTGCCGGGTGATCCTGTCCGCGGCTGTCCCGGCGACCACCGCTGAGCCGGGGATGGGCTCTTGAGCACCGATGACGCTACGGCCGGGGTGTTCCGGCAGCGGCGCGCCGGCGTGTTGCTGCATCCCACCTCGCTGCCGGGCACCATCGGCAACGGTGAACTGGGACCCGACGCCTACCGCTTCGTCGACTGGCTGGCCCACTGCGGGGTGCGCGTCTGGCAGATGCTGCCGCTGGGTCCCACCCACGAAGACCTGTCGCCCTACCAGTGCATGTCGGTGCATGCCGGCAATTTCCGCCTCATCAGCCTGCAGCAACTGGTCGAGCTGGGCTGGCTGGACCACGCGGCGCTGGATCCACACGCCGACATCGATACCCAGCGCAAGGTGCGGCTGGTGGCCGCCCACAACGGGTTCCTCAGTCACGCCGGAGACGACGAGCGCGAGGCGTTTCGCGATTTCGTCGCCCGCCATGGCCACTGGCTGGAGGACTTCGCCTTCTACCAGGCGCTGCGGGCGGACGCCAACGGCGCTCCCTGGTTCGAATGGCCGGCGCCGCTGCGCGATCGCGAGCCCGAGGCGCTGGAGCGGGAACACCGGCGGCTGGCCGGCCCCATCGAGCAGGCTCGCTTCGAGCAGTTCCTGTTCTTTCGCCAGTGGCAGCAGCTGCGCCGCTACGCCAATGACCGTGGCATACTGCTGTTCGGGGACGTGCCGATCTTCGTCGCCCATGACAGTGCCGACGTGTGGGCGCACCGCGAATGGTTCGCGCTGGACGAGGACGGAGGGCTGCTGGTGGTGGCCGGGGTGCCGCCCGACTATTTCTCGGAGACCGGCCAGCGCTGGGGCAACCCGCACTACCGGTGGGACCGGCTGGCGGCGGACGGTTTCCGCTGGTGGATCGACCGGCTGCGCACCCAGCTCGATCTGTTCGACCTGCTGCGCATCGACCATTTCCGCGGCTTCGAGGCCTACTGGGAAATCGACGCCCGGGAAGAGACGGCTGTCAACGGCCGCTGGGTGCCGGGCCCGGGCGCGGCGTTTTTCGAGGCGCTGCGGGAGGCCCTCGGCGACCTGCCGCTGGTGGCGGAGGACCTGGGCATCATCACGCCCCGGGTCACGGCGCTGCGCGAGCGGTTCGGGCTGCCAGGCATGAAGATCCTGCAGTTCGCCTTCGACGGCAATGCCGACAATCCCTACCTGCCCTACAACCACGAACCCCTGGGGGTGGTCTACACCGGCACCCACGACAACAACACCACGCTCGGCTGGTACGACGAACTGTCGGATTCCCAGCGCCATCAACTGTACCGGTATTTCGGCCATCCCCCGGACCCCATGCCCTGGCTGCTGGTACGGGCGGCGCTGGCCTCGGTGGCGCGCCTGGCCGTGGTGCCCATGCAGGACGTGCTGGGCCTGGACGGCGCCCACCGCATGAATACCCCGGGGGTGACGGAGGGCAACTGGCGCTGGCGCTTCGACTGGGAGCAGCTGGGCGACGAGGACAGCGGGAGGTTGGCGGACCTGGTCTCGCTCTACGGCCGCTAGCAGGGCGCGCGACGCGACGGCGTTTCCCCGCATCCCTTCGTTCGAACAAGACGTCCCGCGCCCGCCCGCTCCGTTGGTCGGGGGGCGCCGAACGGTCATGGTGGGGTTCCCTTCGGTCACCCCACCCTTGGTCACGGTAGGCTGGGGTGAGCGCAGCGAACCCCACCGGAACGCCGGCACAGGTTTGTAACCCCCGTTCCAACGCGGCATCCCATGCCGTCGTGCTCCGTTTGCCGGACGGTCATCGGGTTCCTTCCGGTCCCCCCAGCCTCCGGAGGCCGTGACAACCGCCAGGGTCACTCGTAGGCTGGGGTGAGCGCAGCGAACCCCACCGGAAAGCCGGTCCGCTGTACACCGCCACATGGACTCGAGTCCGTGCCTTGCACCACGCCCCCGGGCGCGCCGCCCGGGTCGCCACTACAACCAGATCATGCAACCGGTCTCGAAGCGGTGGCTCAGCAATCTGTGCCAGGGATACATGCGGATCTGGTAGTGCTGCAGGCCGGGCAGCGGCGGGTCCAGCTCCAGGACGAAGCGGGTGGTGCCGTCCTCGCCGGTGCCCGCGGCGCTGAAACCGATGTAGTCACTGGCGGAGAACTCGTGGTGCTCATCCTCGCGGCCGATGACGCATTCCACCCGTACGTCCTCCGGCGCCAGGCCGCGCAGGTCCGCGTCGACCTCGATGCGCACCCGGTCTCCGGCGTGCACCGCCGGCGGGACGTCCGACGCCAGCCGCAGCCCGACCTCGGGCCACAGCCGGTGTACCTTCTCCTTCCAGGCCGCCAGCTCGCGCGCGCCCCGGGCACGGTTCTTCGCCAGCGCGTGGCCCTGCTTGGAGGCCGGGCTGTAGAAGCCGCGGATGTAGTCCATCACCATGCGCTGCGAGTTGAACTGCGGCAGGATCGATTTCATGGAGGCCTTGGACATGCGCACCCAGCCTTCCGAGAAGCCCTTGCCGTCGCGGTCGTAGTACAGCGGCACCACCCGGCGCTCCAGGATGTCCATGAGTTCGTTGGCCTCCTCCTGGTTGCGGAAGGTGGCGTCGTAGTGCTGGTCGTGCGGGGTGATGGCCCAGCCGTTCTCGCCGTTGTAGCCCTCGCCCCACCAGCCGTCCAGCACGCTGAGGTTGATGACGCCGTTGATGCCGGCCTTCTGACCCGAGGTGCCGCTGGCCTCCAGCGGGTATTCCGGCGTGTTCAGCCATACATCCACGCCCGACACCAGTCTGCGCGCCAGCGACAGGTCGTAGCCTTCCAGAAGCAGGATCTTGCCGATGAACTCGGGACGCCGCGAGAACTCATGGATGACCTGGATGAGCTGCTGGCCCGGCAGGTCGCTGGGATGGGCCTTGCCGGCGAAGATCAGCAGCACCGGCCGCTGCGGGTCGTTGAGCAGCCGCGCCAGCCGTTCCGGATCGGAGAACAGCAGCGTGGCGCGCTTGTAGGTGGCGAAGCGGCGCGCGAAGCCGATGGTCAGGATGTCGGACTCGTGCGGGCTCAGGTAGCGCGTGATGCGGTCCAGCAGCGCCTCGCCGCAGCGGTTGCGGCGCTGCTGCAGGATGATGCGGCGCCGGACCTCGTTCAGCAGGTCCGATTTCAGTGACTGGCGCAGGCTCCAGAAGCTGTGGTCGGGGATTTCGTCGATGCGTTCCCAGTAGTCCTCGTTGAGCAACTCGTTGCGCCATTCCATGCCGAAGCGCATGTCGTACAGGTTGCTCCATTCGTTGGCCAGGAAGGTGGCCGCATGCACGCCGTTGGTGACATGCCGCATGGGGTTTTCCTCGTGCGGGATCTGCGGCCAGACGTAGCCCTCCATACCCGACGCCACGGTGCCGTGGATGCGGCTGACGCCGTTGTGGAAGCGCGAGCCGCGCAGCGCCAGCACGGTCTGGTTGAAGCCGCCCTGGTTGGCGGGGCTGGCGCCCAGGCGCAGGAACTGGTCCATGTCGATGCCGAGCTGGCCGACGTAGTCACCGAAATAGCTGCTCACCAGGCTCTGGTCGAAGATGTCGTGGCCGGCCGGTACCGGCGTGTGGGTGGTGAACACGGTGGCGGCGGCGACCAGTTCCAGCGCCTCGGCGAAGGCCAGCTTGTGGCCCTGCACCTGTTCGCGGCAGCGTTCCAGCACCTGGAAGGCCGCGTGCCCCTCGTTGATGTGCCAGACGGTCGGCTGCAGGCCCAGTGCCCGCAGCGCGCGCACGCCGCCGATGCCGAGCACGATCTCCTGCTGGATGCGGGTGTTGGTGTCGCCGCCGTACAACTGGTGGGTGATGGCGCGGTCGGCCTCCTGGTTCTCCTCCAGGTCGCTGTCCAGCAGGTACAGGCGGATGTGGCCGGCGCGCGCCTCCCACACCTTGAGGTGCACCAGTCGGCCGGGGAACTCGATCTGCACCTTCAGTTCCTCGCCATCGGGTCCGCGCGAAGGCTGCAGGGGCAGCTGGTCGAAGTCGGTGGTGGTGTAGTGCGCCACCTGGTTGCCGTGTTCATCGATGGTCTGGGTGAAGTAGCCCTGGCGGTAGAGCATGCCGACCGCGACGAAGGGGATGGCCAGGTCGCTGGCGGCCTTGCAGTGGTCTCCGGCGAGGATGCCGAGGCCGCCGGAGTAGATGGGCAGACTCTCGTGCAGTCCGAACTCGGCGCAGAAGTAGGCCACCAGGTCGTGTCTGGGATCCAGATGCTCGTCGATGCCGCGGCGCTGCCGTTCCCGCAGGTAGGTGTCGTAGGTGGACAGGACGCGGTTGTAGGCCTCCAGATAGACGCGGTCCTCGGCGGCCTCGTCCAGGCGCATCTGCGAGACGCGGCGCAGGAACAGCTTGGGGTTGTGGCCGCAGCTGTGCCACAGCGGCGGGTCGAGCCGGTAGAACAGCAGGCGCACGGGCCGGTCCCAGCTGTAGAGCAGGTCATTGGCCAGTTCGTTCAGCCGAGCCAGTTTTTCCGGCAGGCTGGGTTGAACTTCGAGCGCGAATCGTGTTCCGGGCATACAGGACTCCAGATCGGTTGTGGGTTGGGGTGGACGCCGTCATGCCACGCACATTTCGTGCCGGCTCGGGCAGTGCCGCCGGTTTTCGCAAGACGCCATTATAGGGCAGGCGCTCGGCGCGGCGTAATCCCGGCAGGGTGACGGGTTCCCGGCAGCGCAGTGGTGGTTCACGAGGAATGGTGCCGAGGGCGAGACTCGAACTCGCACTCCCGAAGGAACCTGATTTTGAGTCAGGCGCGTCTACCAGTTCCGCCACCCCGGCACAGGCGCGCCAGTATAAGGATTCTGCCCCCTGCCGCAAGCGGCCCCCGGCCGCCCCTGTGCTACCATGCCGCGCCATGCAGCCCAGCGATTTCGACTACCGTCTTCCCCAGCACCTGATCGCCGACCACCCCAGCCAGCCGCGCAGCGCCAGCCGCCTGCTGGTGGTGCCGGCGGCCGGCGGTTTCCGTGACGCCGGCATGGTGGATTTCCCCGCCTGCCTGCGCGAAGGCGACCTGCTGGTGTTCAACGATACCCGGGTGATCCCGGCGCGCCTGTTCGGGCGCAAGGCCAGCGGCGGCCGGGTGGAGGTGCTGGTCGAACGCCTGCTCGACGAACAGCGGGTGCTGGCGCATGTCCGGGCCAGCAAGTCGCCCCGGCCCGGTGTGCGCCTGATCCTGGCCGAGGGGGCGCTGGAGGCGGAGGTGGCGGGGCGGCGGGGCGAGCTGTTCGAACTGGTGTTCGCCGGCCCGGGGCCGGTGCTGGAGTCGCTGGAACGGCACGGCCATGTGCCCCTGCCGCCCTATATCGACCGCCCGGACCGGGCCAGCGACCGCGACGACTACCAGACCCTGTTCGCCCGCCGGCCCGGCGCGGTGGCGGCGCCGACCGCCGGCCTGCATTTCGACCCGCCGCTGCTGGCAGCCATCGAGGCGTGCGGCGTCCGCAGCACCTGCGTGACCCTGCACGTCGGCGCCGGCACCTTCCAGCCGGTGCGCGTCGAGCGCCTGGAGGATCATGTCATGCACGCCGAACACCTGGACGTGTCGCAGGCAGTCTGCGAACAGGTGGCACAGACCCGTGCCGCCGGCGGCCGCGTGGTGGCGGTGGGCACGACGGTGGTGCGCAGCCTGGAGAGCGCCGCGGCCGGCGGCCGCCTGGAGCCGTTCAGTGGCGACACGCGCCTGTTCATCACGCCGGGCTACCGGTTCCGCGTGGTCGACGCGCTGCTGACCAACTTCCATCTGCCGCGCTCGACCCTGCTGATGCTGGTCAGCGCCTTCGCCGGCCGCGAGCGGGTGATGGCCGCCTACCGCCACGCCATCGAACGGCAATACCGCTTCTACAGCTACGGCGACGCCATGTTCCTCGAAGGGCGAGCAGGGTAGGTGGAGGTGGGCATGGCGAACCCCACCATGACGTCGGTCCGGCGTCGCGTGTGTTTGAATCGAATCGGGCAGGAGAATCACAGTGAAATTCGAGTTGCTGGCACGTGACGGGCAGGCGCGGCGGGGCCGGCTGGTGTTCGGGCGCGGCGTGGTGGACACGCCGGCCTTCATGCCGGTCGGCACCTACGGCACCGTCAAGGGCATGCGGCCGGAACAGGTGGCGGAGGCCGGGGCGCAGATCGTGCTCGGCAACACCTTCCACCTGATGCTGCGGCCGGGCACCGACATCATCCGCGCCCACGGCGACCTGCACGATTTCATGAACTGGCACGGGCCGATCCTGACCGATTCCGGCGGTTTCCAGGTGTTCAGCCTGGGCGAGTTGCGCAAGATCACCGAACAGGGGGTGCACTTCCGCTCGCCGGTCAACGGCGACAAGGTGTTCATGGGGCCGGAGGAGTCCATGGCCGTGCAGCGGGCGCTGGGTTCGGACATTGTCATGATCTTCGACGAGTGCACGCCGTACCCGGCCACCGAGGCCGAGGCCGAGGCCTCCATGCAATTGTCGCTGCGCTGGGCGCGGCGCAGCCGCGAGGCGCACGGCGACAACCCGGCGGCCCTGTTCGGCATCGTCCAGGGCGGTATGTACCCGCAGCTCAGGCGCGCCTCCCTGGACGGCCTGAAGGCCATCGGCTTCGACGGCTATGCCATCGGCGGGCTGTCGGTCGGCGAGCCGCGCGCCGAGCGCGAACGGGTGCTGGCGGCGCTGGAGCCGGAGCTGCCGGCCGACCGGCCGCGCTACCTGATGGGGGTGGGCACGCCGGAGGACATCGTGGAATCGGTGCGCCGCGGCATCGATCTGTTCGACTGCGTCATGCCCACCCGCAACGCCCGCAACGGCCACATTTTCGTGTCCACCGGCACGCTCAGGCTGCGCAACGCCCGCTACCGCGACGATACCGGGCCGCTGGACCCGGACTGCGACTGCTACACCTGCCGCCATTACAGCCGTGCCTACCTCCATCACCTGGACAAATGCGGGGAAATCCTCGGCTCGCACCTCAATACGGTGCACAACCTCCATTACTACCAGCAGTTGATGGCGGGCCTGCGCGAGGCCGTGGAGAGTGGCCGGCTGCAGGGCTTTGTGACGGATTTCTATACGAAAAGAGGCCAGACGCCGGCCGATGTGCCATAATAGCGCGCCTCCAATCGGCCCGACGGACAGTTCAGGAAACCGCTATGAGCTTTTTTATCAGTGACGCCATGGCCGCCGCCCCGCAGGGGCAGGGCGACCCCCTCATGAGCTTTCTGCCGCTCATTCTCATTTTCGTGGTCTTCTACTTTCTGCTCATCCGCCCGCAGACCAAGCGCGCCAAGGAGCACAAGAAGATGGTGGAGGGCCTGGCCAAGGGCGACGAAGTCGTCACCAACGGCGGCCTGCTGGGGCGCATCACCAAGGTCGGCGACAATTTCGTCGAACTGCAGGTGGCCGACGGCGTGACGGTGAAGGTGCAGCGCCAGGCCATCGCCACCCTGATGCCCAAGGGCACCCTCAAGGAATCCTGACAACGGCGCCGGCCGGCGCGCGGAAGCAGCAACGATGAACCGATATCCAGCCTGGAAATACCTTCTCCTGATCGTCGTCATGGTGGTCGGCATCCTCTATGCCCTGCCCAACCTGTACGGCGAGGACCCGGCCGTGCAGATCTCGCCGGCGCGCGGTGCGAAGATCGACGACAGCATCGAGGGCCTGGTGCAGGCCAGGCTTGGTGATGCCTCCCTGCAGCCCAAGCGCATCGAACGGGGCGACAACAATCTGCTGGTGCGCTTCGAGAACACCGATGAACAGCTCGAGGCCGCGGACGTGTTGCGCGAGGCGCTGGGGGACGACTACGTGGTGGCCCTCAACCTGGCGCCCTCGACACCGGCCTGGCTGCAGGCCATCAATGCGCTGCCCATGTACCTGGGCCTGGATCTGCGCGGCGGCGTGCACTTCCTCATGGAAGTCGACATGGATGCGGCCATCGCCAAGGCGCTGGAACGCTACTCATCCGACCTGCGCACCGTGCTGCGCAAGGGCAAGGTGCGCTACGTGAGCATCCGCCCCTCCAGTGACCGCATCGTCGTCAAGTTCCGCAGCGCGGCGGACCGCGAACGCGGTGCCGAGCTGATCCACAAGGAGTACCGCGACCTCGAGCTCAAGGAGGTCGACCGCAAGGGCGCCGCCGTGCTGGAGGTGCGTCTCAGCGACCAGGAGCAGCGCGAGATCCGCAAGCTGGCGCTGCAGCAGAACATCACCACCCTGCGCAATCGTATCAATGAACTGGGTGTGGCCGAACCCGTCATCCAGCAGCAGGGCGACCGCCGGGTGGTGGTGCAACTGCCCGGCGTGCAGGATACCGCGGCGGCCAAGCGCATTCTCGGTGCCACCGCGACGCTCGAATACCGGGCCGTCGATACGCAGCACGACGTCGAGGCCGCCCTCAAGGGCAAGGTGCCGGCCGGCTCGCGCCTGTACCGGCACCGCAACGGCCAGTATTACCTGCTCAAGAACCGTGTCATCGTCACCGGCGACCAGATCGTCAACGCCCGTTCCGGCTTCGACTCCCGGAGCGGCACGCCGGAGGTGTCGGTGACGCTGGACAGCAAGGGCGCGCGCAAGATGCTGGCCTTCACCAAGGAGAACGTCGGCAAGCCGATGGCGGTGGTGTTCATCGAGAACAAGTCGGTCACCCGCAGGGTGAACGGCAAGCCGGTGGTGACCAACAAGAAGGTGGAGGAGATCATCAGCGTGGCCACCATCCGCGGCGTGTTCGGCAAGCAGTTCCAGACCACCGGCCTGGACAGCCCGCAGGAGGCGCACGAGCTGGCGCTGCTGCTGCGTTCCGGCGCGCTGGCGGCGCCCATCCGCATCATCGAGGAGCGCACCATCGGCCCCAGCCTCGGCAAGGACAACATCGAGCAGGGCTTCCAGTCGGTGGTGATCGGCTTCGTCCTGGTGCTGGTGTTCATGGCCATGTACTACAAGGTATTCGGTTTGGTCGCCGACCTGGCGCTGGCGGTGAACCTGGTGCTCATCGTGGCGCTGCTGTCCATGCTGCAGGCGACGCTGACCATGCCCGGCATCGCCGGCATCGTGCTCACCGTGGGCATGGCGGTGGATGCCAACGTGCTCATCTTCGAGCGCATCCGCGAGGAGCTGAAAAACGGAAACAGCCCCCAGGCCAGCATCCACGCCGGCTACGCCAAGGCGTTCTCGACCATCGCCGATGCCAATATCACCACCCTGATCGCAGCCGTGGTGCTGTTCAGCTTCGGCACCGGCCCCATCAAGGGCTTTGCCGTGACCCTGTCGCTGGGCATCATCACCTCCATGTTCACGGCCATCATGGGCACGCGTGCGATCATCAACCTGCTGTATGGCGGCCGCCGGCTGGAACGGCTGCCGGTCTAAGACCAGGGTAAAACGGGACACGAGTTATGCAGATTCTGAGTGGAGCAACCACCATCGACTTCATGGGCAAGCGCAAGCTGGCCATGGCGCTTTCCACCCTGTTGATCCTGGCCTCGCTGGTGTCGCTGGCCACGCGCGGGCTGGCGTTCGGCATCGACTTCACCGGCGGTACGCTGATCGAGGTGGCCTACCCGCAGGCGGCCGACCTGGCCGAGATCCGCCAGGTGCTGGCCGACGCCGGTTACCCCGATGCCCAGGTGCAGCATTTCGGCAATGCCCGCGAGGTGTTGATCCGGGTGGCGCCGCGCGCGAGCGAGGCCAGCGCGCAGATCAGTGAGCACATTCTGGAAGCCTTGCGCGGCAAGACGGCCGGGGTCGAGATGCGGCGTGTGGAGTTCGTCGGCCCGCAGGTGGGCGAGGAGCTGACGGAGCAGGGCGGACTGGCCATGCTGTACGCCCTGATCGGCATCCTGATTTACGTGGCGCTTCGCTTCGAATACCGCTTCTCGCTGGGCGCGGTGGCGGCGCTGGTGCACGACGTCATCATCACCCTGGGTATTTTCTCGTTCTTCCGGATCGAGTTCGACCTGACGGTGCTGGCGGCCATCCTGGCGGTGATCGGCTACTCGCTCAACGACACCATCGTGGTATTCGACCGCATTCGTGAGAATTTCCGGCGCATGCGCAAGGGCACGCCAGAGCACATCATGAACGTGTCCATCAACCAGACGCTGTCACGCACCTTGATGACGTCCTTCACCACTGTGCTGGTACTGATATCCCTGTTCACGCTCGGTGGCGAGATCATCCATTCCTTCGCCCTGGCGCTGCTGGTGGGCGTGGTGGTGGGAACCTATTCGTCCATTTTCGTGGCAGGCGCCACGGCGTTGGCGCTGGGCGTCAGCAAGAGCGACCTGATGCCGGTGGCGAAGGAAGGCCAGGGCGTGGACGACCGGCCCTGAGATACCGGGATGGGCGACAACAAGGCCGCGGCCGGCGGGTGGTACCGCGTGCCCCGGCTGGAGGCGTGGGTCAGCGCGCCTTCCTGACCTCGTCCAGCGGGTCGGTTTCGTCACCCGCGGGAAGAATGGTGTGGCACAGCGTGCTGTTGCGGCGCGCGCACTTGTCCTCGTCGGCACCGCGAATGGTGACGGCAGCCCATACCGAGGCGATGGTCCACAGGGCGAGACCCAGGCCGACCGTGCTCCAGCTCGGCCCCATGAGGTTGGCGGGGCCGCCCAGCAGGCCGTAGCCGATACCCACGATACCGGTGATCCAGAACACGGCGATGGGTGCCGCGCAGCAACCCGCGCAGCCGAACCGGCAGGCGGCAAACGGCGGCACGAACAGCGTCGTCAACGTGCGTTTCATGGTTTCCCCGTCCGTCGTGTCGTTGGTCTGACACAGGGTATACCACAGTCCTTCCGGGCGGGAAAGGCCTGCGCCGCCACGGTCCGCGCCGCCGCGGCATTCATGTCTTCGTCAGTGGGAATTCGAGCACTCTCGCCGATGTGACTGGTGCATCGTCCGTTGCCGGATCCGCGGGTTCCACGGCGATGATTTCCAGGCCGTTGGCACCGCTTTTCAGACCCTCGTGAATCGCCAGCTCTTCCATGCCGTCCAGCACATCCCGCACGATCAGCTCGAGAGCCTTGTCGCTTATTTTCATGGGATGGGATGCTGATCTTCTTTGTTGTTCAGGGGTTGTGGTCAGTGGGTTCTTGTTGCTGTGGTGTTGATTCTTGTAGCGGCCGGGGAAGGGTTTTCTTTATGAGTTCGGGAGGGCGGGATGACTTGAGACGAATGGTTCTGGTGGGGTTCGCTGCGCTCACCCCACCCTACGGAGGCTCCCTCACAGGTAGGGTGGGGTGAGCGCAGCGAACCCCACCACGACGCCAGTCCGGCGGCCGCCGACGCACCTACTTGCGCAGGTGCTCGTTCAGATGCGGCTGGATCTCGCGCAGCATGGGCGGCAGCAGCTTGGGCGTGGCGGCGACGATGTTGCCCGTGTCGAGGAAATCGTGGCCGCCGGCGAAGTCGCTGACCAGGCCGCCGGCCTCCTGCACCAGCAGCACGCCGGCCGCCATGTCCCAGATGTTGAGGCCGATCTCCCAGAAGCCGTCGAAGCGGCCGGCGGCGACGCAGGCCAGGTCCAGCGCCGCCGAACCGGGGCGGCGAATGCCGGCGGTGTCCTTCATCAGGCCGCGGAACATGCCCAGGTAGGCGTCCAGGTGCTGCTGGTCCTTGTAGGGAAAACCGGTGCCGAGCAGGGCGCCTTCCAGGGTGCGCTGCTTCGACACCCGGATGCGCCGGTCGTTGAGCAGGGCGCCGGATCCGCGCGTGGCAGTGAAGAGTTCCTGGCGCATGGGGTCGTAGACCACCGCCTGTTCCAGGCGTCCCCTGTGACGCAGGGCGATGGAGACGGAGAACTGCGGGAAGCCATGCAGGAAGTTGGTCGTGCCATCGAGCGGGTCGATGATCCACTGGTAGTCGTCGCCCGGGTGTTCGCCGCTCTCCTCGGCGAGAATGGCGTGATCCGGGTAAGCCTTGCGGATGACGGAAATGATCTCCTGCTCGGCGCCGCGGTCGACCTCGGTGACGAAGTCGTTGCGCTCCTTGTTGGTGATGGTCAGCTGGTCGACCCGGTCGAGGTAGCGTACGACAAGGTTTCCGGCGTTGCGCGCGGCGCGCACAGCGATGTTGAGCATGGGATGCATAGGGGTTCCGGCTGTTGGCTGCGGGTTGGATCCATCCCGGCGGCGCAGGGCGCGCGGGGCAGCGCATTGTAACCTAGCGCCGGTGGCGTTGGTACTCTTCCCGCAGCCGGCGGCGTTCCTCGGGCGAGAGCTGGCGGTAGTGGCGGTGCTGTTGTTCGATCTCGCGGCGTTTGCCGGGCGGCAGTTCCAGGTAGCGTTGCGCACCGCGGCGGATGCGTTGCTGCTGGGCGCTGTCGAAGCTGTTCCAGCGGTCGCGGTAGTCTCGCAGCGCATCCTGCTCCTGCGGCGACAGCGACTGCCAGGGGATCTCGCCCCGCGCGGCCAGGTACAGGCGCGCCTCGTCCAGGGCGCTGGCCGCGGCCGGTGCGCCGGCCAGCGCGACCAGCAGCAGGGATCGCAGGATGAGGTTCAGGTCTTTTCGTGTCATGTCTCAGCCGTGTTGGTCGGTGTCGGCGGACTGTCCGCCGCTGCCCTGCCCATGGTCGGCCAGCCACAGATAGAAGTCCAGATCCTCGTACAGGTCCGGCGTTCCCGCCTCTTCGGAATGGGCCATCCGGGTCGGTTCGGTGCCCGTCTCCGGCTGCGGTGCATACAGGCCCACCGCGATGGCGGCCACCAGGCTGGCGGCCAGCGCCAGCGGCAGCAGGCGGCGGGTCGGCCGCCGGCGCCGTCCGAGCGCCTGCTGCCGGGCCCGGCGCAGGGCGGCGTCCAGCTGTGCCGCGTTCCCCGGCCCGTCCACGCGGGCGGCCAGCGCTTGCCAGTCGGCCAGCCTCGCGCAGCGCCGGCATTCCCTCAGGTGATCCTCCAGCCGCCGCTTCGTCTGTGGCTGGTCATCGAGCAGACCGGCGCGCAGCCGGTCCAGCAGTTCGGTATCAGGATGTCTGGTCGGATCGTTCATCTGCCCATACCTCGGCAAGTTGTTCACGCAACGCGCGCAGGGCGCGGAAATGATGCTGTTTGACGGCATTCTCGGAACACCCCAGGGTGGTGGCCGTCTCGCGGATGCTCAGACCCTGGCGCTCGCGCAGCAGGAATACCTGGCGCTGGCGCGCCGGCAGGGCCTGCATGGCGTTGTGGATGTGCTCGGCCAGCAACCGGTCCTGCAGTTCCGCCTCGGGTGCGCTGATGCCGTCGCTGGCCCGGCGCGCCGGCAGGTCTGCCTCCACCTGCGCCCCGGCCGCTTCGTCGGCGGGACTGCCGAAGCCGGTCAGGGACAGCAGTCGGTACTTGCCCCGGGTCAGCATGCGCCGGCGCCGTTCGTCGTTGATCTTGCTGTTGAGGACGGTACGGAACAGCGCCGGCCATTGTGCGGGCGGTTTGCCGCTGTAGTATTCCACCAGCTTCAGCATGCTTTCCTGCACCACGTCGAGCGCCGTCTCACGATTCCACAAGGCGCCGTAGGCGATGTGGAAGGCGCGTTCGGAGGCGTCGGACAGAAACTGCTCCAGCGCGGCCGGTTGGTCAGCTTCTTGCTGCAAGAGTTTGTCCGCCACGGTCAGGGTGTGTTCGCACATGGTTGCCCGATTCGATGTCGAAGTACAGACTGCCGCGCCGGCGGTCGGTTCAATAGCGGGTGATTCTTGCATAGCCGGTATGATGCCACCTGCCGTCGTGGTGGCCCTCGTGGCGCCGTTCGCGGCGCTCCTCGTGGCGGCGGTCACCGTGCCAGAGGGGTGCGCGGTAATGATGCCGTTCGCGGTAGTGACCGTGGCCGCCATAGCCGTGGTGGGGGTACAGACCATGCAGCGGCGGCCGGTAGTAGCCATGGCCATAGCCGTAGCCGTAGCCATGGGGCGGGCAGTAGACATGGGGGCGGTAGGGGTGTCCGAAGCCTCCACCGGAGGCCAGGGCGGCGGGCTGGAATGCCAGGGCGCCTGTAGCCAGCAGCGCGCCTGTGATGGTGCGGGTGAACCTGTTCATGGCCGTGTCCTCCGTGGGCTGGGTACACTGGCCACTAACGCGGCGGGGCGGCAGGGGTTAACCGGCCTGCGGGGTCAGGATGCGGCCGATTCGCTGGCCGGTGCGCAGCGGCTGGTCGGCAGCCAGGCTGTCTGTCCAGGCCACCCGCTGGTCCTCGAACAGCAGGATGACGGTGGAGCCCATGTTGAAGCGGCCCAGCTCCGCCCCCCGCGGCAGTTCGATGCCGGCGTCGCGGTAGTCGGTGACCTCGATGCGGCGCCGGTGTGGCGGCGTGACCAGGCCGGCCCAGACGGTCTCGATGGCGGCCACGAAGATGGCGCCCACCAGCACCAGCGCCATGCGGCCGGCGTCGGTGTCGAACAGGCACACCAGCCGCTCGTTGCGCGCGAACAGGCCCGGTACGACGCGGGTGGTGTGCGGCGCCACGCTGAACAGGCGTCCGGGGATGTAGACGGTCTCGAGCAGCCGGCCGCGGACCGGCATGTGCACGCGGTGATAGTCGCGTGGCGACAGGTAGACGGTCATGAAGCGGCCGTCCCCGAACCGACGGGCCCGCTCGGGGTCGCCGCCCAGCAGGGCGGTGGCCGTGAAGCGGCGTCCCTTGGCTTGCAGGATACGCCCTGCCTCGACGGCGCCAAGCTGGCTGACACGGCCGTCCGCCGGGCTGACCAGACAGTCGTCGCCGCCTTCGACGGGGCGCGCGCCATCCTTCAGCCGGCGGGTGAAGAAGGCGTTGAAGTGCTCGTAGTCCTGCGGCCGGGGCGACGCAGCCTCTTGCCAGTCGATGTCGAAGCGACGGCTGAACCAGCGGATGAAGGCGTTCTTGAACCAGGGCGTACGGACCCGGGTCAGCGCAAACATGAGGCGCGACAGGGCGTGGTGCGGCAGCAGATACAGCGGCAGTGACTTGAGGTAGTCGACGGCGCTGGCGCCGGGCCGGGCCTCGTTCAAGGAGCGTCCCCCGCACGCCGTACCGGCGCCTCGACCTGCAGCGTCTCGCCATCCTGGAAGTGCAGGCGCAGGGGAATGCGTTCACCGACCCGCGGCGGCGGCTCGGGGGCGGGCATCATGAGGTGGTAGCCACCGGGTTGCAGGGCCACCCGGCCGGCCGGCGCAATGGTGATCTGCTCCACGTGTTCCATATGCGCCACACCGTCCACCACCCGGCTGCGGTGCAGCATGACGAAATCGAAGCGCGGACTGTCCACCGACACCAGCGTCCGTGGCCGATCGCCGTCGTTGTGCACCACCAGGTAGGCGGCCAGCATGGCGGCGCCTGGCGGCGCCTCCCGTACCCAGGCACCGTCGACGTGCAGGCCGGCGGCGTCGACGGCCCGGGTGATCAGCAGCAATACGGCCGCCAGCAGGCCACGGGTGTGCAGCCTCATCGCCGCGTGTCCTGGTAGTGGCGCTGGATGGCCTGCAGGTCGGCGGCCAGGGTCGCCGGGTCGTGCGGGGCGCCGAAAACGGCGTGCAGGCGGCCGTCGGGGTCGAACAGCACGATGGCGGCGCTGTGATCGACGAGGTAGTTGCCATCTTTGCCGGCCCGGCTCCTGGCGTAGACGATACCGACCTGGCGCGCCAGGTGCTCCAGTTCCTGGTGCTTGCCGGTGGCGCCGAGCATACGGGTATCGAAATAGGGGACATAGGCGGCCAACCGCTCCGGCGTGTCGCGATCCGGGTCCACGCTGATGAAGATCACCTGGGGAAGCTCCGGTTTTGTGGGCACCGCATCCAGCCGCTTCAGGGTCGTCGCCAGGGTCTGCAGGGTGGTGGGGCAGACGTCGGGACAGTGCGTGTAGCCGAAGAACAACAGGCTCCAGTGGCCACGCAGCCGGGCCAGGTTCAGGGTCCGCCCGTGGTGGTCGACGAGGTGGAAATCGGCGATGGCCCGCGGCTGCGGCAGCAGCGTGGCCTTCTGCAGCGTGGGCGGGGCGGCCGGCTCGGAAACCGGGTAGAAGTGCCAGGCCAGTGCAGCGATCACCACGCCCGGTATAATCCACCAGATCTCGCTGCGGCCTGCCTGTCGTCTGTGTCCGTGCATGGCCGCGTATTATCACATCGATTGGCGGTGGCCGATAGGGGCCGCCGATGGAGACGCCGGGGTCCTCATGCACGAACAGATCGTCGACGAACTGCACAGCCTGCGCGACCTGGTGCGCTGGGGCGCCAGCCGTTTCCGGCAGGCCGGGCTCTGTTTCGGCCACGGCACGGACAACGCCTTCGACGAGGCGCTGACCCTGGTGTGCCATGCCCTGCACCTGCCGCTGCAGTTCCCGTCCGTCTACCTGGAAGCGACGCTGACGCGTGCCGAGCGCGAGGCGGTGTTGTCATTGCTCAACCAGCGCGTCGAGACGCGCAAGCCGGCCGCTTACCTGACCCGCGAGGCCTGGTTCGCCGGCCTACCCTTCTATGTGGACGAGCGGGTGCTGGTGCCGCGCTCGCCGCTGGCGGAATGGATCGAGCGCGGCTTCGAGCCCTGGTTGCAGGCGGATACCGTGGAGCAGGTGCTGGACCTGTGCACCGGCAGCGGTTGCATCGCCATCGCCTGTGCGAACGCCTTTCCCCATGCCCACGTCGATGCGGCGGATATTTCGGAGGATGCGCTGGCGGTGGCGCGGATCAACATCGACCGCCATCACCTGGCCGAATGGGTCGAGCCGGTGCAATCCGACCTGTATGCGGGGCTGGGCGGCCGTCGCTACCAGCTCATCATCAGCAACCCGCCCTATGTCCCGGAGGCGGAGATGGACGGCCTGCCGGACGAGTACCGCCACGAACCGGAGCTGGGGCTGGCCGCCGGAGGCGAGGGGCTGGACCTGGCGATCCGCATCCTGGCCGGCGCCGGTGAACACCTGGATACCGACGGCATCCTGGTGGTCGAAGTGGGCGACAGCCAGCATGCCTTGACCGAACGCTTTCCCGAGGTACCCTTTCTGTGGCTGGAATTCGAGCGCGGCGGGCACGGGGTATTCCTGCTCGATGCCCAGCAGGTGCGGCAATACCAGCCGGATTTCCATGACGCATTGCAACAACTGGAGGCAGACCATGCTGGGCAGGCCCAGGACCGTTGAAGAGTATGTAGACCTGGTCGACCAGGCCCTGTTCGAGATCCAGGACCTGCGCGCCGCGGCGGAGTACGACATGGATTCGCTGGGTGCGGCCACCGAGTTCCTGGACGAGCTGGAGCGCGACGTGCAGCGGCTGCGCGAGGCCATGAGCGACGGCAGCTACCGGTTCGGCGACGAGGATCTGCCGTTCGTGAAAGTGGTGGAACGCCAGGACGATCGCATCCTGCCGTTCCGCCTGCTGCTGCTCAAGATCAACGAGACCCACCGCAAGGGGCTGGAAGTGGACGGCGATTGAGCCGGTAGGCGGCAAGTCGTGTGCTTTCAGTTACATAGGGAAGCGACAGGGTTTGATGCAGGTCAATGTCTCTCCGCGCCGGCCGCGGTAGGGTTGGCGCTGGTACCCGGGAAGCCTCCATGTCCGAATCCGTTGAATTCGATCTCGACCTGATCCGCCGCTACGACAGCAGCGGACCGCGCTACACCTCCTACCCGACCGCGGTGGAGTTCTCGCCGGACGTGGGAGAGGCCGAATACCTGCGCCGGCTGCGGGCCAGCAATGCCAGTGGCCGGCCGCTGTCGCTGTATTTCCATATACCCTTCTGCGCCCACGTCTGCTACTACTGCGCCTGCAACAAGATCGTGACCGCCGACCGCGGCAAGGCCGAACCCTACCTGGACTACCTGTTCCGCGAGATTCGTCTGCGCGCCTCGGCGGTGGAGCCGGGACGGCCGGTGACCCAGCTGCACTGGGGGGGCGGCACGCCCACCTTCCTCAACGAAAAACAGATGCGCGAGCTGATGCACGTCACGCGCGAGAACTTCACCCTGCTCGACGACGACAGCGGCGAATACTCCATCGAGATCGACCCGCGCGAGGTGCGCGATTTCACCCTGGCGGTGCTGCGCGGCATCGGCTTCAACCGCCTCAGCCTGGGGGTGCAGGACTTCGATCCGGCGGTGCAGCAGGCGGTGCACCGCATCCAGCCCGAGGACATGACGCTGCGGGTGCTGGAGGACGCGCGGGTACTGGGTTTCCGTTCCATCAACATCGACCTGATGTACGGGCTGCCGCTGCAGACCCGGGCCAGTTTCGAGAACACCCTGGACAAGGTGATCGAGGCGCGCCCGGACCGGCTGTCGGTGTTCAACTATGCGCATCTGCCGGAACGCTTCAAGCCCCAGCGGCGCATCGATGCGGCCGACCTGCCGGCGCCCGAGGTCAAGCTGGCCATCCTGCAGATGACCATCGAGAAGCTGAGCGCTGCCGGCTACCAGTACATCGGCATGGATCACTTCGCGCTGCTCGACGACGAGCTGGCGGTGGCCCAGCGGGAGGGGACGTTGCGGCGCAACTTCCAGGGCTATTCCACCCACGCCGACACCGACCTGATCGCCATGGGCGTCAGCGCCATCAGCGCCGTGGCCGACAGCTTCAGCCAGAACCACATCGACCTGGAGGCCTACTACGCCGACCTGGAACAGGCCCGGCTGCCGATCCGGCGCGGCTACGAGCTGGACGCGGACGACGTCCTGCGGGCCGACGTCATCCAGCAGCTGGTGTGCCACGGCCGCCTGGACATGAAAGAGATCGCCGAGACCCACGGCATCGATTTCGCCGACTACTTCGAGGACGAACTGCGCACCCTGCGCACCATGGAAGGCGACGGGTTGTTGAAGCTGGGGGAGCGGCACATCGAAGTGCTGCCGCGGGGCAGGCTGCTGATCCGCAACCTGTGCCGGGTGTTCGACCGCTACCGCCGGGAAAGTGAGAAGCAGTTCTCGAAAATGATCTGAATAGCGCCGCTGCGCCTGTCCGCGCCGCCGTCCCTGGCGGCTGCCGCCTCAGTCCTTGTGGCGGTAGATCAGGCCGGGTTCGACCAGCAGTTCGTTCTCTGCCAGCTGGTCGAGGGGGAACTCGTCGTCCCCGTAGGAGGCGATGCGGTCGAATACGTAGGTATCCTCCTGCACCTCGATGGATTCGAAGATCGGCTTGCCGAGGTAGCTGCCGATGGCGTTGCCGCGATGACTCACTGTGGTATCCCCGTCTCAAGGTAAGGTTGCACGAAAATCACCCTGCATAGCGGCGTCTGGGCCCGCGGGCTTTAGAGAAGTCTGCGGATCTCCTGTACAATGCCCCGCCATGCCCGGAAACAGCATCGGAAAACTCTTTACTGTCACCAGCTTCGGCGAGAGCCACGGCCCGGCCATCGGCTGCATCGTGGACGGCTGTCCACCCGGCCTCGAACTGTCGGCGGCCGATCTGCAGGCCGACCTGGACCGGCGCAAGCCGGGCACATCGCGCCACACCACCCAGCGCCGCGAGGCCGACGAAGTGGAGATCCTGTCCGGTGTCTTCGAGGGCCGCACCACCGGCACGCCCATCGGCCTGCTGATCCACAACACCGACCAGCGCTCGAAGGACTATTCGAAGATCCGCGACCGCTTCCGGCCCGGCCACGCCGACTACACCTACCAGCAGAAATACGGTTTCCGCGACTACCGCGGCGGCGGCCGCTCCTCGGCGCGCGAGACCGCCATGCGTGTGGCCGCCGGCGGCATCGCCCGCAAGTACCTGCGTGAGCGCCTGGGTGTGGAGATCCGTGGCTACCTGGCCCAGCTCGGTCCCATCGTGCTGGAGCTGAAGGACTGGGATGCCGTGGCGCAGAACCCGTTCTTCTGCCCCGACCCGGACCGGGTGCCGGAGCTGGAGGCTTACATGGACGCCCTGCGCAAGGAGGGCAATTCGGTGGGCGCCCGCATCAACCTGGTGGCCAGCGGCGTGCCGCCGGGGCTCGGCGAGCCGGTGTTCGACCGCCTGGATGCCGACATCGCCCACGCCATGGTCAGCATCAACGCCGTCAAGGGCGTGGAGATCGGCGCCGGCTTCGCATCGGTGGCCCAGAAGGGCACCGAGCACCGCGACGAGATCACCCCGGAAGGTTTCCTGTCCAACCAGGCCGGCGGCGTGCTGGGGGGCATCTCCTCGGGCCAGGATATCCTCGTCAGTATCGCCCTCAAGCCCACCTCCAGCCTGCGCCTGCCCGGCCGCTCGGTGAATCTGGCCGGCGAACCGGTGGAGGTGGTCACCACCGGCCGTCACGACCCCTGCGTCGGCATCCGCGCCACCCCCATCGCCGAGGCCATGCTGGCCATCGTGCTCATGGATCACTATCTTCGCCACCGCGCCCAGAACGCCGACGTGAAGCCCGGGACCCCGGTTATCCCCCCGCACCCCTAGGGTGGGGTGAGCGCAGCGAACCCCACCGGGACGTCGGTACGGCAGCGTGGATGTCAGGCCCTCTGTTCGAGCGGGACGCCCACACCGCTCCGGTCGGGAGATGGCCGGGTAGCGGCCGGGGCGGCGTTCCCTTCGGCCACCACCCGGCGTTTCATCGATTGGGGCTGCCCTCGTCGAGGGGGCGGGTTTCCCTGGCCGGGGGTGGTTCGTCGGAGAGGGCGCGATGCAACCACGAAGGCGCATGAGGGGGCACGAAGGGGGATTCCTTATTAACCGCGAGGGACGCGAAGGGAAAAAGGGGTTGCAGGCCGGCGGAATTCGGGCACATGGCGCGGCATCGGCAACGGCCGGGCTTTTCCGGCGGGGGGCTGTTTCCTTCGCGTCCTTCGCGGTAGAAGATCCCCGGCGCCACCACGCTCACCCACCGATCAGGGCAAGCGCCTGACCAGGGAGTGTTTTATCGTGTATTGGCGGTTGTCGGGGTTCTACTTTTTCTATTTCGCCGCGCTCGGCGCGCTGGTGCCGTACTGGGGCCTGTACCTGCGCGACCTGGGTTTCGGGGCGGCCGAAATCGGTGAGCTGGTGGCCATCATCATGGCCACCAAGATCGTGGCGCCGAACCTGTGGGGCTGGGTCGCCGATCACAGCGGTCGCCGCATGGCCCTGGTGCAGGTCGCCAGCCTGCTGGCCACGCTGAGCTTCGCCGGGGTGTTCCTCGGTCACGGCTATGGCTGGCTGGCGCTGGTGATGTCGCTGTTCAGCTTCTTCTGGAACGCGGCGCTGCCGCAGATGGAAGCCACCACCCTGAATCATCTCGGCCGGGACACCCACCGCTACAGCAGCATCCGCCTGTGGGGTTCGATCGGTTTCATCGGCGCGGTGTCGGGGCTGGGCGTGCTGTTCGACCGCGCCGGCACGGCCGGCCTGCCGGCCGTGCTGCTGGCGCTGTTCGGCGCCATCTGGCTGTCCAGCCTGGCGGTGCCGGAAGCGCCGAGCGCGCCGCCGGCCGACGGTCATCCGCCCTTGCGACGTGTGTTGGCAAGGCCGGCCGTGGCGTCGCTGCTGCTGGTGTGCTTCCTGCTGCAGGCCAGCCATGGCCCGTACTACACCTTCTACAGCCTGTACCTGTCCGCGCACGGCTATTCCGAGACCGCCATCGGCCAGTTGTGGGCGCTGGGCGTGGTGGCGGAGATCGGCGTGTTCCTGCGCATGCACCGCTGGCTGCCGCGCTTCGGCGCCCGCCGCCTGTTGCTGGCGGCCACCGCGCTGACCGTGCTGCGCTGGCTGCTGACGGCCTGGCTGGTGGAGGCGGCCTGGGCCATGGTGGTGGCCCAGACCCTGCACGCCGCCAGCTTCGGTGTCTACCATGCCGTCGCCATCTTCCTGGTCCACAGCCTGTTCACCGGCCCCCACCAGGGTCGCGGCCAGGCGCTCTACAGCAGCCTGAGCTTCGGCGCCGGCGGCGCCCTCGGCAGCCTGGCGGCCGGCTACCTGTGGGACGGCATCGGCCCCGCCGGCATGTACCTCGCCGCCGCCGCCACCGCCGCCCTGGCCGGCCTCATCGCCTGGCGCGGCATTGCTGTGGGGGAGTCCAGGGGGTTCAAAACCGGGTAACCGCCAAGACGCCAAGAGCGCCAAGAACTGCGCCAAGGAAATCATTTTGTGGTTGAAAGCTGCGCGCGCAGCGCATCAGCCGGAACGAAGAATCCTGGTTTTGTTGGCGCTCTTGGCGCTCTTGGCGTCTTGGCGGTTTATTCCCTCTGACACAGCGGCTTCGTCACATCGGCAGCAGGCCGATCAGGGCGCGGGCGGCGTTGGACAGCGTGCGTTCGCGGTGGTGGACGATGCCCAGGTCGCGTTTCAGTCCCAGGCCGGGAACCGGCAGGCGCTTCACCTGGCCGTCGATCAGGGTCAGCGGCAGCAGGCTCCAGCCGATGCCGATGCTCACCAGCATCTTGATGGTCTCCAGGTAGTTGGTGGACAGGGCGACGTCCAGTTCCAGGCCCAGGCCGGCGAAGGCCCGTTCGGCGATCTGGCGCGTGTAGGTGGCGGGGGAGGGCAGAATGGCCGGGTAGCGCGCCAGGTCGTCGAGCGGCACGCGGCGGCGGCCGGCCAGCGGGTGGTCGCCGGCCACCACCACCGCCAGCGGGTCGGGCCAGACGGTGCGGGCTTCCAGTGCCGGCGCCGGTTGCGGCGGCAGGGTCACCACGGCCAGTTCCAGTTCCCCGTGCTCGACCGACTGGCAGGCCGTCTCGGAGTCCATGAAGCGGATGTCCAGCCGCACCTGGGGGTGCTCGCGGGTGAAGCGCCGCAGCGTCGGCGGCAGCCGGTGCAGGCCGATGTGGTGGCTGGTGGCGAAGCGCAGCGTGCCGCGCACCTCACCCGACAGGCTGGAAACGGCCCGCACGCTGTCCTCGATGTCCACCAGGATGCGGCGCGCCCGCGGCAGCAGCGCCCGGCCGGCCTCGGTCAGGGTCACGCGGCGGCCGATGCGGTCGAACAGGCGTGCCTCCAGCTCCTCTTCCAGCGCCGCGATGCGCTTGCTGACCGCCGGCTGGGTCAGGAACAGGCGTTCGGCGGCCAGCGAAAAGGAGCCGGTCTCGGCGACGGCGATGAAGGCCTTGAGGGCGGCGATGTCCATGCGGGTGCTCCTGGTGGTGGACAAAATGGCGGGGTCTTCACCCATCGGCTTTTCGGGGTGGGCATGGGCTGCTGTGGGGGGGTTGTTCAACCCCAAAAGGCGCACAAAGGCGCACCAAGGTTTAACCGCGAAGGACGCGAAGGACGCGAAGGAAACGACCACGGATGGGGAAAAACCCGGCCATGCGTGGATATTGGGTCATGCCCTCAAACTCCGCCGGTGGACAAACCTTCGTTTTTTTCCCCTCGCGTCCTTCGCGGTTAAACGGCCTCGCCGGCCACCCGCCCGCCGAGGGGCAAGTATATAATAAGACAGAATAGTTAATATAATAAATATGAATTTGTGTTATCCACTATCCGCCCCCACAATGTGCTTCCAACGGGAGGCAGACAGACCATGGGCGGCAAGACGCTGTACGACAAGTTGTGGGAGCAGCATCTCGTGCGCGAGGACGCGGACGGGACGGCGCTGATCTACATCGACCGGCACCTGGTGCACGAGGTGACCTCGCCGCAGGCCTTCGAGGGGCTGCGCCTGGCCGGCCGCAAGCCCTGGCGCAGCGACGCCGTGCTGGCAGTGCCGGACCACAATGTGCCCACCACCCACCGCGAGGATGGGGCGGCCGGCATCGACGACCCGGTGTCGCGGATCCAGGTCGAGACCCTGGACCGCAACTGCCGGGAGTTTCACATCACCGAGTTCCGCATGGACGATCCGCGCCAGGGCATCGTACACGTCATCGGTCCGGAGCAGGGCGCCACCCTGCCGGGCATGACGGTGGTGTGCGGTGACTCCCACACCTCCACCCACGGCGCCTTCGGGGCGCTGGCCTTCGGCATCGGCACCTCCGAGGTGGAGCACGTGCTGGCCACCCAGTGCCTGATCCAGAAGAAGTCGAAGAACATGCAGGTGCGTGTCGAGGGCGGGCTGGGCCCGGGCGTGACCGCCAAGGACGTGGTGCTGGCCATCATCGGCGAGATCGGCACCGCCGGCGGCACCGGCTACGCCATCGAGTTCGCCGGCAGCGCCATCGAGTCGCTGTCCATGGAAGGCCGCATGACGGTCTGCAACATGGCCATCGAAGCGGGCGCCCGCGCCGGCATGGTGGCGGTGGACGACC
>JALSRI010000179.1 GCA_026984835.1 Thiohalobacter sp.
TTCGAAGGCCGCCAGGGCCCCGGCGGCCGCACCCACCTGGTGAGCCCGGCCATGGCCGCCGCCGCTGCGGTGGCGGGGCATTTTGTGGATGTAAGGGAGATGGATTGATGGAAAACTGCCAAGACACCAGCAACGCCATGAAAAACAAAGCGCTTTTTCGCCCGGTACGCTGCGCGTGTGGCCGAAAACAACAAAACGGTTTTCTTGGCGCTCTTGGCGTCTTGGCGGCTCATTGACTGTTTTATCCGAGTACCCACCATGCAGAAATTCACACGACTCGACGGCCTGGTGATGCCGCTCGACCGCCCCAACGTCGATACCGACGCCATCATTCCGAAACAGTACCTGAAGTCGGTCAAGCGCAGCGGTTTCGGGCCCAACCTGTTCGACGACTGGCGCTACCTGGATCCGGGCGAGCCGGGCCAGGACCACGGCAAGCGGCGGCCGAACCCGGATTTCGTCATGAACCAGCCGCGCTACCAGGGCGCCAGCATCCTGCTGGGACGCGAGAATTTCGGCTGCGGCTCGTCGCGCGAGCACGCCGTGTGGGCGCTGGAGGATGCCGGTTTCCGGGTGGTGATCGCGCCCGGCTTCGCCGACATCTTCTTCAACAACTGCTTCAAGAACGGCGTGCTGCCCGTCGTGCTGGACGAGGCCGTGGTCGACCGGCTGTTCGAGGAGGTCGAGGCCAGGGAGGGCTACCGGCTGGTGGTGGACCTGGAAGCCCAAACCATCACCACGCCGGACGGCGAGGCGATCCCCTTCGAGGTCGACGCGTTCCGCAAGTACTGCCTGCTGAACGGGCTGGACGACATCGGCCTGACCCTGCAGCACGCCGACGACATCCGCGCCTATGAGGAACGGCGCCGCCAGGAGGCGCCGTGGTTGTTCTGACCAGCTTTCGGCGGACACGGCAATGTGAATTCGATTTCGAACACAGGATTTGAATCATGACCAGGAAGATACTGATATTGCCCGGCGACGGCATCGGCCCCGAGATCGTCGCGGAGGCCGTCAAGGTGCTGGACCGGCTCAAGGCCGACGGCCTGGACATCGAACTGGAGCAGGGCCTGGTCGGCGGCGCGGCCTATGACGCCATGGGCCATCCGCTGCCCGAAGAGACGCTGGCGCAGGCGCGCGCCGCCGACGCCGTGCTGCTGGGCGCGGTGGGCGGGCCCCGGTACGAAGCGCTGGAGCGGTCGCTGCGGCCGGAGCAGGGGCTGCTGGGGCTGCGCGCCGGGCTGGGACTGTTCTCCAACCTGCGTCCGGCCATCCTCTATCCGCAGCTCGCCGACGCCTCCACCCTCAAGCCCGAGGTGGTCTCCGGCCTGGACATCCTGATCGTGCGCGAGCTGACCGGGGGCATCTACTTCGGTCAGCCGCGCGGCGTGCGTACGCTGGACAACGGCGAGAAGGAGGGCTTCAATACCCTGGTCTACCGCGAATCCGAGATCGAGCGCATCGGTCGCTCGGCCTTCGAGATCGCCCGCAAGCGCGGCGGGCGCCTGTGCTCGGTGGACAAGGCCAACGTGCTGGAAGTCACCGAACTGTGGCGCCAGGTCATGGTGCGCCTGGCCGGGGAATACCCGGACGTGGAACTCAGCCACATGTACGTGGACAATGCCGCCATGCAGCTGGTGCGGGCGCCCAGGCAGTTCGACGTCATGGTCACCACCAACATGTTCGGCGACATCCTGTCGGATGCCGCCGCCATGCTGACCGGTTCCATCGGCATGTTGCCCTCGGCTTCGCTGGACGCCGCCGGCAAGGGCATGTACGAGCCCATCCACGGCTCGGCGCCTGACATCGCCGGCCAGGGTGTGGCCAACCCCCTGGCCACTCTCCTGTCGGTGGCCATGATGCTGCGCTACAGCCTGGACGAGCCGGCCGCCGCCGACCGCATCGAGGCCGCCGTCGGCCGGGTGCTGGACCAGGGCCTGCGCACGCCCGACATCGCCGCCGAGGGCCAGCCGACGGTGGGCACGGCGGAAATGGGCGACGCCGTGGTAGCCGCATTGTGAAAAGATATCACCGCCAAGACGCCAAGGGCGCCAAGAATACGCCAAGCAATACGTATTCTGTTTCTGGCCGCGCGCGCAGCGCGCCGGTCGAAAAAAAGAGTTTTTTGTTTTTTCCTGGCGCTCTTGGCGTCTTGGCGGTTGATTTTTTTGAGCTATACAGCAGTCCCGAATCACAGGAGTCGTTATGAGTCGCACTTTTGATGTCGCCGTGGTCGGCGCCACCGGCGCGGTGGGGGAGACCATGCTGGAGATCCTGGCCGAGCGCAAGTTCCCGGTCGGCCAGGTATACGCGCTGGCCAGCGAGCGCTCGGCCGGCAAGCAGGTGCAGTTCGGCAACCGGCGGCTGACGGTGCAGGACCTGGCCGGGTTCGATTTCTCGAAGGCGCAGATCGGCCTGTTCTCGGCCGGCGCCTCCATTTCGAAGGACTATGCGCCCAGGGCTGCAGCCGCCGGCTGCGTGGTGGTCGACAACACCTCGCAGTTCCGCTACGACGACGAGATACCGCTGGTGGTGCCGGAGGTCAACCCGGGCAGCATCGCCGACCATACCCGCCACGGCATCATCGCCAATCCCAACTGCTCCACCATCCAGATGCTGGTGGCCCTGAAGCCCCTGCACGACGCGGCGCGCATCGAGCGCATCAACGTCTGCACCTACCAGGCCGTCTCCGGCACCGGCAAGGAAGCCATCGAGGAGCTGGCGACCCAGAGCGCCCGGCTGTTGAACGGCCAACCCATAGAGACCCAGGTCTACCCGAAACAGATCGCCTTCAACGTCCTGCCCCATATCGACGTGTTCCAGGACAACGGCTATACCAAGGAAGAAATGAAAATGGTCTGGGAGACCCGCAAGATCATGGGTGACGAGAGCATCCAGGTGAACCCCACGGCGGTGCGTGTGCCGGTGTTCTACGGCCATTCCGAAGCGGTCCATATCGAGACCCGCGACAAGCTGACGGCCGAGGCGGCGCGCGCGCTGCTGGAAAAGGCGCCCGGCGTGGTGGTGCTGGACGAGCACCGTGATGGCGGCTATCCGACCGCCGTCACCGAGGGCGCCGGCCATGACCCGGTGTACGTGGGTCGCATTCGCGAGGATATCTCGCATCCCAGAGGTTTAGATTTATGGGTAGTCGCCGATAATGTGCGCAAAGGGGCAGCCCTGAACAGTATCCAGATTGCTGAGATACTGGTGAAAGATTATCTCTGACAACGGGTTAGGGGTGATTCTGCAGGGCTTCTGTTTCGTGTTGAAAGGACTGGCCGGGAGAACGGCCGGGTGCGCCGGCACGGCGCGCCAGCGACAAAAGGGGACCTGTATGTTTAGGAAATCGGCCTTGGTTCTGGCTATGGCAGGGACATTTGCCGGCGGCAATGTGGCAGCCCTGGGACTCGGTGACATCGAGCTCAAATCGGCACTCAACCAGCCGCTGGTCGCCGAAATCGAACTGCTCTCCGCGACGCCCGCCGAGATGGACGAGTTGAAGGTGTCGCTGGCGGCGCCGGACGCCTTCGCAAAGGCGGGCATCGATCGACCGCTGTTCCTCACCAAGTTCCGCTTCGACGTGACGCGCAACGCACAAGGCAAGCCGGTCCTGATGGTCACCAGCCGGAAGCCGGTGCGGGAACCCTTCCTGGACTTCATGCTGGAACTGTCCTGGAGCAAGGGCCGGCTGTTGCGCGAGTACACGGTGCTGATCGATCCCCCGGCCACCATGCCGGCGGCGGCACCTGCCGTCGCCCAGGCGCCGGCCACCACGGCTGCCCCGAGCCACACGGCCCCCGTGCCGCGCGCATCCACCCCGGCGCCGGCCCCGGCGGCCTACAGCCGCGCCCCGGTATCCGCGGCGCCCGGCGAGTATGGCCCCACCAGGCGCAACGACACCCTGTGGAAGATCGCCGAGCAGGTTCGACCGGACACCGGCGTCAGCATCGAACAGACCATGCTGGGCCTGTTGCGCGCCAATCCGCAGGCCTTTTTCGGTAACAACATCAACAACCTAAAGGCCGGTTACATCCTGCGTGTCCCCAGCCGCGAAGAGATGACCTCGATCGGCCGCGCCGAAGCGCTGCGCGAGGCCCGGGCCCAGTACGCGGCCTGGAAGGCGGCACGCAGCAACCCTGCCCAGGCCGCCGCGGTGGCACCGGCCACCAGGCTGCAGCTGGTGGCGCCGGAACTGGGTGAGGCCAGCAGCGGTACCGTCGGCCAGGGTGCCGAAGAGACCGCCAGCCTGGAGGCGCTGAAACGCGAACTGGTGCTGGCCAACGAAGCCATGGAGGCCCAGCGCCGCGAGAGCGAGGACATGTCGAAGCGCCTGTCCATGCTCGAGGAACAGATTACCAACATGCAGCGCCTGATCCAGCTCAAGGACGACGAGCTAGCGCGCCTGCAGGCCATGGCCGGTGAGCAGCCGCCGGATGCCGCTGCCATTGCGGCTGAGGATGCGGCTGAGGATGCGGCGGCCACGCCGGCCACACCGGCCACCGAAGTCGAAGCCACGGTCGCCGAAGCCGGCGAGGGCACGGACACCGCCGGCGCCGGGCCCGACCAGACTGCGGCAGAGCCCTCTACCGTGGCCGTGGTCGACGCCGAAGGCATGGAAGCCCCCGCGGACGCGGCCGCCGGCACGCCGGAAGCGGGCACGCCTGCTGCGGCCGAGCAGCCGGCCACGGCCGGGCAGCCTGTCGCGGCCGACGAACCGCTGGACGACATGGCGCCGGCCGATACCGATGAATCCGCCGCGCCGCCTGTCGACGAGGTGCCGGTGCCCGCGGTGGTCACCACCGAACCGGTCGAAACCGGCTTCGTGGACCGCCTGCTGGCCAACCCGGTGTACCTGGGCGCCGGCGCCGGCGTACTGGCGCTGCTGGCCTTCTTCGGCCTGCGCCGCCGCCGCGGTGTGGAGACCGAGTTCCAGGAGAGCATCCTGCGGGCCAGCGCCGACGACGAGGCCGACGGTGAGCAGGCCGCTTTCACCGAGCCGCAGTCGCAGGACCAGGCGAGCAGCGAATCCTCCCTGCTCAGCGAGTTCGCGGTCAGCGACATGGGTTCGATCAAGAACGAGGGCGAGGCCGACCCGCTGTCCGAGGCGGATGTCTACCTGGCCTACGGCCGCTACCAGCAGGCCGAGGAACTGATCCGCGAAGCACTCGAGAAGGAGCCCGAGCGCGAGGACGTCAACCTCAAGCTGCTGGAAGTGTTCCTGGCCACCCAGAACCAGGGCGCCTTCGACGAGCATGCCCAGGCCATCCTGGCGCGGCTGGAAAATACCGCCGATCCCATGTGGACCAAGGTGGCGGCCATGGGTCGGGAGCTCAGCCCGGACAACCCGCTGTACCAGGAGGATGCGGATGCGCAGGGTGCCGAAACGGCAGCCGACGACAGCCTGGATTTCGACATCGAGGAAGTCAGCCGCTCGCTCGACGAGGCCGCCAGCCTGGACACGGAAAACCCGGAGGCGCCCACCGCCGATGCCGGCGAAGGGCTCGAGTTCGACATGGACCTCGGCGACGACAGCCAGGCCGGCGACGGTGCGGCCTTCGAGGAGCCGGGCGCGGGCGCGGGTGCGCCCGACCGCCAGGAAGACACCTCCACGACGGCCACCGCCAGCGCCGACGAGGGCCTGGACTTCGACATCGAGAACTTCGGTGATCTGGGCGATGCCGAACCCGCGGAGGCCACGCAGGACGGCGAGCTGGCCGAGCTGGACGAGGTGTCGACCAAGCTGGACCTGGCCCGGGCCTACATCGACATGGGCGACCCGGACGGCGCCCGCAGCATCCTCGACGAAGTCCTGGAAGAGGGCAGCGACGAGCAGAAGAACGAGGCCCAGGACATCATGGCCAAGATCGCCTGAAAACCCCGTTCGAAGCAGGGCAAAAAAGGGGCGCCGCGGCGCCCCTTTTTCATGCCAGCCGGTATAATCCCGGACAGGAGTTCAGACCCGGAGCCGCGCATGGATTTCCCCGCCGAACTGATACCCGCGGGCCTCTTGTGGCCGGCCAACCTGCTGTTCGGTCTGCTGGTGCTGGCGGCCGTCGCCCGCGCGCCGCTGACACGCCTGCTGGAGAACGAATTCTCGCACGTCTACTTCGCCGCCTGCGTGGTGCTGCTGGTGCTGTGGAACACCCGTGTCGGGGTGCTGCCGGCGCTCAATTTCCACCTGCTCGGCGTGACCAGCGTGACCCTCATGTTCGGCTGGTCCTACGCGGTGCTGGCGGTGCTCATCGCGGTGGTCGGCAGCCTGCTGAACGGCGGTGGCAGCTTCACCGCCCTGGGTCTCAACGCCCTGGTCATGGGCGGCATCCCCGTCTTCACCACCTGGTTGCTGCTGCAGCTGGCCCAGCGCCGCCTGCCCCACAACTTCTTCATCTACATCTACATCAACGGTTTCCTGGCCGCCGGCCTGTCCATCCTGCTGGCGAGCACCGCCGGCGCCCTGGTGATGCTGGCCACCAACGCCCACAGCGCCGACTGGCTGAGCTACCAGTACTACCCCTACTTCCCCATGGTGTTCTTCTCCGAGGCGCTGCTCAACGGCATGGTCATGACGGCCATGGTGGCGCTGCGCCCGGCCTGGGTCTGCAGCTTCGATGACAATCTGTATCTCAAGAACAAGTAGTCGATGCGTCTCGCCTGCGGTATCGAGTACGACGGTTCGGGCTTCAGCGGCTGGCAGCGCCAGCCCGGCAGCCGCACCGTGCAGGGGGAAGTCGAGCGGGCGCTGTCGTATGTCGCCGACCACCCGGTAGAACTGGCCTGCGCCGGTCGCACCGACGCCGGCGTGCACGCCACCGCCCAGGTGGTGCATTTCGACTCCGACGCCCCGCGCAGCGAGCGTTCCTGGCTGCTGGGTGCCAACGCCAACCTGCCCGACGACGTGCGCCTGTTGTGGGTGCGGCCGGTGACGGCGGATTTCCATGCCCGCTTCTCCGCTACCGCCCGCCGCTACCGCTACGTGATCCTCAACCGCCCGGTGGCCAGCGCCCTGGAGCGCGGCCGCACCACCTGGGAACGCCGGCCGCTGGACGAGAACCGCATGGCGGCCGGCGCCCGCCACCTGCTGGGCGAACACGACTTTTCTTCCTTCCGCGCCCTGGCCTGCCAGGCGAAGCACCCGGTGCGCACGGTCCACCGGCTGGAGGTCAGTCGCAGCGGCCCGTATGTCTACCTGGACGTGGAGGCCAACGCCTTCCTGCACCACATGGTGCGCAATATCGCCGGCGTGCTGATGGCGGTGGGTCGCCTGGAGGAACCGCCGGACTGGGTGGCGGAGGTGCTGGCGCACCGCGACCGGACCCGGGGCGGCGTGACCGCGCCGGCGGACGGGCTCTATCTGGTGGGGGTGAGCTATCCCGGCCACCACGGCATCCCCGCCGACGGCCAGTTGCCGAGCTTCGGCTAGGCGGGCGGCGTGGACTTTCCGGAAGAGGGGGCGAGGGCCATCATCCGGCGGCCACTCCGGAAACGAAGCGGAACGGCGTATATCGCTGGGCAACAAAGGGATCCGGGTCCACGCCGCCCTGTTCGCCGCACCGGCGCCGTGATGGGGTTCGTCGGGGGGTTCTGGTAACATAGCGCTTTTACCGCGAAGAATCCGGGGCATGCGCACGCGCGTCAAAATCTGTGGCATCACCCGCGGCGAGGATGTGCGGGCGGCGGCGGAGGGCGGTGCCGATGCCCTCGGGCTGGTGTTCTACGAACACAGTCCGCGGGCGGTGGGTATCGCGCAGGCGGTGGAACTGTGCCGGGCGCTGCCGCCCTTCGTGACCGTGACCGGCTTGTTCGTGAACGCGGGCGAGGCGCGGGTGCGCGAGGTGCTGGCCGCGGTGCCGCTGGACCTGCTGCAGTTCCACGGCAGCGAGACGGCCGGCGAGTGCGAAGGTTTCGGCCGGCCTTACATCAAGGCCATCGCCATGCGCGAGGGTGTCGACCCGCTGGCGGTCATGCAGGAACATCCGGAGGCCGCCGGCTTCCTGTTCGATGCCTGGCAGCCGGACATCCACGGCGGTGGCGGGGTCGTCTTCGACTGGGGACGTCTGCCGAAGCGGGCGCCGCGGCCCGTCATCCTGGCCGGCGGCCTGACGCCGGACAACGTGGCCGAGGCGATTCGTCGGGTGCGGCCCTGGGCGGTGGACGTCAGCAGCGGCGTGGAAGCATCGAAAGGCATCAAGTCGGCCGCACGCATCGCGGCCTTCATGCGAGGAGTGGAACGTGGCGACGCAAGCAGATGAACTCGAGGCGCTGATGGCGCAGCCAGACGCCCGTGGCCACTTCGGGCCCTACGGCGGCCGCTTCGTGGCGGAGACCCTGATGGGGCCGCTGGAGGAGCTGCGCCAGGCCTGGGAGCAGTTTCGCGCCGACCCCGAGTTCCTGGCCGAGCTCGACGAGGACCTGGCCCGGTTCGTGGGCCGGCCGTCACCGCTCTACCCTGCGCGGCGCTGGAGCGACAAGCTCGGCGGCGCCCGGGTCTGGCTCAAGCGCGAGGACCTCAACCACACCGGCGCCCACAAGGTGAACAACACCGTCGGCCAGGCGCTGCTGGCCAGGCGCATGGGCAAGAAGCGCGTCATCGCCGAGACCGGCGCCGGCCAGCACGGTGTCGCCACCGCCACCGTGGCCGCGCGGCTGGGCATGGAATGCGTGGTCTACATGGGCGCCGAGGACATCCGCCGCCAGGCCATCAACGTCTACCGCATGCGGCTGCTGGGCGCCGAGGTGGTGTCGGTGGAGTCGGGGTCGAAGACGCTCAAGGATGCCCTCAACGAGGCCATGCGCGACTGGGTCACCAACGTCGACGACACCTTCTACATTATCGGCACCGTGGCCGGCCCGCATCCCTATCCGGCCATGGTGCGTGATTTCCAGACCGTCATCGGCCGCGAGGCGCGCGCCCAGATCCTGGCCCAGGCCGGCCAGCGGCCCGATGCGCTCATCGCCTGCGTGGGTGGCGGCTCCAACGCCATCGGCCTGTTCCATCCCTTTCTCAGCGACGAGGCGGTGGCCATCTACGGCGTGGAAGGCGGCGGCGAGGGTATCGAGTCCGGCCGCCACGCCGCGCCGCTGTGCGCCGGCAGTCCCGGCGTGCTGCATGGCAACCGTACCTACCTGATGGAAGACGCCGACGGCCAGATCATCGAGACCCACTCGGTATCGGCCGGCCTGGACTATCCCGGCGTCGGGCCGGAGCACGCCTGGCTGAAGGACATCGGCCGCGTGCAGTACGTTGCGGTCACCGACGAGCAGGCGCTGGCCGCCTTCCACGACCTGACCCGCACCGAGGGCATCATGCCGGCGCTGGAATCCAGCCACGCGCTGGCCTACGCCATGCAGCTGGCGCCGACCATGAAGGCCGACCAGCACATCGTCGTCAACCTGTCCGGCCGCGGCGACAAGGACATCCACACCGTGGCGGCACTGGAGGGCATCAAGGTATGAGCCGCATCGAGGCCCGTTTCGCCGGCTTGCGTGGCGCCGGGCGCACGGCGTTGATCCCCTACGTGACCGCCGGGGATCCCGAGCCGTCGGTCACCGTGCCTCTGCTGCACGCCCTGGTCGAGGCCGGCGCCGACCTGCTGGAGATCGGTGTGCCGTTCTCCGACCCCATGGCCGACGGCCCGGTCATCCAGGCCGCCTGCGAACGGGCGCTGAAGCACCACGTCAGCCTGCACGGGGTACTGGACATGGTGCGCGAGTTCCGCCGCCGGGACGCCGACACGCCGATCGTGCTGATGGGTTACCTCAACCCGGTGGAGGTGATGGGCTATGAAGACTTCGCCGTTGCTGCCGAAGAAGCCGGCGTGGACGGTGTGCTGACAGTGGACCTGCCGCCGGAGGAGGCCGGGGAGCTGGTCGGTGCCCTCAAGGCGCACGGCATCGACCCCATCTTCCTGGCCGCGCCCACCAGCGACGCGGCGCGCATCGAAACAATGGACGCCCTGGGCGGCGGTTTCCTCTACTACGTCTCCTTCAAGGGCGTCACCGGCGCCAACCGGCTGGATGTACAGGCGGTAGCGGACAAGCTGGCGGAGA
Organism: Thiohalobacter sp.; assembly: GCA_026984835.1. Lineage (GTDB taxonomy): Bacteria > Pseudomonadota > Gammaproteobacteria > DSM-19610 > DSM-19610 > JALSRI01. The sequence goes on from JALSRI010000179.1 coordinate 10,051, forward strand.
TACGCGGCCACACCCGCCTGCCGGTGGGCGTGGGCTTCGGCATCCACGACCCGGAATCGGCCGCCCGGGTGGCGGCCGTGGCCGACGCCGTGGTGGTCGGCAGCGCCCTGGTGAAACGCATCGCGGAACTGGCCGATGCGCCGCAGCGCATCCCGGCCGAGGCCCCGGCTGTCATCGCCGCCATGCGCGCGGCCATGGACGAGCCCTTCTCGGCCGCCTCTGCATGATTACCCGTAGGGTGGGGTGAGCACAGCGAATCCCGCCGGGCGGACTCTGGAGAACATGAGATAGCCACGGAAAACACGGAAAGCACGGACAAAGGCTTCAGCCGGGCGCGCTGCGCGCGCCCGCAGAGTAAAGCCAGGTCCGTGTTTTCCGTGCTTTCGGTGGCTATCCTGACAAAACCAACAGCCGCGGCCCGTGCCGCCAGGACAATCAGGAAACCGACATGAGCTGGTTCGAGAAACTGATGCCGTCGCGCATCCGCACCGAGGGCAAGGGCAAACGCAACGTCCCCGAGGGGCTGTGGTCGAAATGCAGCGGCTGCGACGCCGTGCTGTACCGCGCCGAGCTGGAGCGCAACCTGGACGTCTGTCCCAAGTGCGGCTACCACATGCGCATCGGCGCGCGGCGGCGCCTGGACGTGTTCCTGGACGAGGAGCCGCGCGAGGAGATCGGCACCGGCCTGGAACCCTCCGACCCGCTCAGGTTCAAGGACAGCAAGAAGTACCGCGACCGCATCACCCAGGCGCAGAAGGCTACCGGCGAGAAAGATGCGCTGGTGGTGATGCGCGGTCAGGTGGAAGGCCTGCCGTTGGTGGCGGCCGCCTTCGAATTCGGCTACATGGGCGGCTCCATGGGTTCGGTGGTCGGCGAGCGCTTCGTGCGCGCTGTCAACGCCAGCATCGACCACAACATCCCGCTGGTGTGCTTCTCCGCCAGCGGTGGGGCGCGCATGCAGGAGGCGCTGTTGTCGCTGATGCAGATGGCCAAGACCAGCGCCGCGCTGGCGCGCCTGTCGGCGGCCGGCATCCCCTATGTCTCGGTGCTCACCGACCCGACCATGGGCGGCGTGTCGGCCAGCCTGGCCATGCTCGGCGACGTCAACATCGGCGAGCCCAGGGCGCTGATCGGTTTCGCCGGCCCGCGGGTGATCGAACAGACGGTGCGCGAGACGCTGCCGGAAGGCTTCCAGCGCAGCGAGTTCCTGCTGGAACACGGCGCCCTGGATCTCATCGTCGACCGCCGCGAAATGCGCGAACGCGTCGCCTCCCTGCTGGGCATCCTGACCCGTCGCCCGGCGGCCTGAACATGCACACGAGCCTTCCATCGGCCACCTGCAGGGTGGAGTGAGCAGAGCGAACCCCACCCGCTGTGGTGAGAGGCGTTCGCTTCCATGAACGGCGTGCGTTTCGACAATGTCCACGACTGGCTGGCCTGGCAGGAGACGCTGCATCCGGCCGCCATCGACCTGGGGCTGGATCGCGTGCAACGGGCGCACGAACGCCTCGGCGGACGGCGGCCCGCGCCGGTGGTCGTCACAGTGGCCGGCACCAACGGCAAGGGGTCCAGCGTCGCCTTCCTGGAAGCCATGCTGGGGGCGGCCGGCTATCGCACCGGTGCCTACACCTCGCCACACCTGCTGCGCTACAACGAACGCATACGGGTCGATGGCGAGCCGGTGCCGGACACGGCGTTGTGCGCCGCTTTCGCGCGCATCGACGCGGCCCGCGGTGCCGATTCCCTGACCTATTTCGAATTCGGCACCCTGGCGGCGCTGGAGCTGTTCGCGGACGCCGGGCTGGACGTGGCGCTGCTGGAGGTCGGGCTGGGCGGCCGGCTGGATGCGGTCAACCTCGTCGACCCCGACGTGGCGCTGGTGACGCGCATCGGCCTGGACCACACCGAATGGCTGGGGTCCGACCGCGAGGCCATCGGCGTCGAGAAAGCGGGCATCTTTCGCGCCGGCCGGCCGGCGGTGTGTTCCGATCCCGCGCCGCCGGCGGCGCTGCCGGCGCGCGCCCGGGCGCTGGGCGCGCCCTGGCATGCCCTCGGCGAGCAGTTCGGGCACCGGTTGGCCGGTGACGGCAGCAGCTGGAGCTGGTGCGCCGGGCAGGCCCGCCACGAGGACCTGCCACTGCCGGCGCTGGCCGGGCGCCACCAGCTCGACAACGCCAGCGGCGCCCTGATGGTGCTCGAATGCCTGCGCGGCCGCCTGCCGGTGCCGCGGCACGCCCTGGTGGCCGGCCTGCGCGAGGCGCGGCCCGCCGGGCGCTTCCAGCGCCTCGCCGGGGCAGTGGAACAGGTGCTGGACGTGGCCCATAATGCGCTGGGCGCCGAGACGCTGGCCGCGGCCCTGGCAGAGCGGCCGGTGGCGGGGCGTACCCTGGCGGTACTGGGCATGCTGGCGGACAAGGACTGTGCGGCTTTCGTCGCCGCCTTGCGCGGCCAGGTGGATGCCTGGTGGGCGGTCGGTCTGGCCGATGCCCGGGCGGCGGCGGCAGACGACTTGTGCGCCTGCATACGACGGGCTGCGCCGGCGGCTGGCTGCGAGGTCTGTGGGGACGTGCGTGCCGCCCACGCCGGCCTGTGCGCCGAAGCCCGGGCGGGCGACCGCATCCTCGTCTGCGGTTCGTTCCACACCGTTGCCGAGTGGCTGGCGGCGGCCCCATCCGAGACTGATGGAGTGACATGGACTATCTGATCAAGCAGCGCCTGGTGGGCGCAATCGTGCTGGTGGCGCTGGGGGTGATCTTCATTCCCATGCTGCTGGAAGGGCCAGAGCAGCCGGTGGTGCCGCCGGTGTCGGAGATGCCGGAACCGGAATCGCTGCCGCCGGTGAGCCAGTTGCACGAGTTTCCGCCGCCCGCCGAGGTCCCCGCCCGGCCGCCGGTGGCGGTACTTGGGCCGGAGGCGGAGCAGGAACAGCAGCAGGATGCCGCGCCGGCTCCTGAAAAGCGGGCCACGTCCAGGCCGGCGGGCGAACCGGCGCCGGCGCCGAAACCGCAGGCGGAGCCGGGCCCGGCGGGCAGGGAAGAGGGCAGCCCGTCGCGCAAGTTGCCGCAGGCCTGGGTGGTGCAAGTCGGCAGCTTCTCGCGCCGGGACAACGCGCTGGCGCTGCGCGACCGCTTGCGCAAGGCGGGTTTCGCCACCCAGGTGGAGCAAGTGACGCTGGCCAAGGGAACCACCTACCGCGTGCGGGTCGGGCCCTACCCGCAGCGCCGGGAGGCGGACAAGGCGCAGGCGAAGCTGAAGAAGAAATTCGTCGAGTCGGCACGCGTGCTGGCATACCCCTGAACGGGTTCTCTGTTAAAATACCTCCATGCGTAACGACGATGGTTGGTGGTACCGGGCGGCAGGTGGACGGCCCGGATGATCTGGGTCGACTGGTTCCTGCTGGCCATCATCACGGTGTCGGCGCTGCTGAGCCTGTGGCGCGGTTTCGTCCGCGAGGCGCTGTCGCTGGCCGGCTGGGTGGTCGCCCTGTGGGTGGCGATGCTGTTCTTCCACGATTTCGGCAACTGGCTGGCCGACTGGATCAGCTCGCCGACCATTCGCAACGTGGTGGCGTTCACCTTGCTGTTCGCGGCGGTGGTGCTGCTGGCGGGCGTGGTCAACTACCTGGCCGGGCAGCTCATCGACAAGACCGGCCTGACGGGCACCGACCGGGCCCTGGGCATCGTGTTCGGGGTCGCGCGCGGCATCGTGATCGTCGCCATCCTGGTGCTGCTGGCCGGGCTCACGCCGCTGCCGCAGGAGACCTGGTGGCGCGAGTCGCTGCTGCTGGTGCAGTTCCAGGACATGGCCCTGTGGCTGAGGAGTTTCCTTCCGGCGGACATCGCCGACAACATTCGCTATTAGGGCAGGGGTAGAGCATGTGCGGCATTGTTGGCATCGTGGCACACGATGCGGTTAACCAGTCCATCTACGACGCGCTGACCATCCTGCAGCACCGCGGCCAGGACGCGGCCGGCATCATGACCTGCGACGGCAAGCAGCTCTACCTGCGCAAGAGCAACGGCCTGGTGCGTGATGTCTTCCACACCCGCCATATGCTGCGCCTGCGCGGCAGCATGGGCATAGGCCACGTGCGCTACCCGACCGCCGGCTGCGAGAGTTCCGCCGAGGCCCAGCCGTTCTTCGTCAACTCGCCCTACGGCATCTCGCTGGCCCACAACGGCAATCTCATCAACGCCGGGGAACTGAAGGACGCCCTGTACCGCGAGGACCTGCGACACATCAACACCGATTCCGACTCCGAGGTGCTGCTCAACGTGTTCGCGCACGAGCTGCAGCAGCGCGGCAAGCTCGCCGTCGGAGACGAGGACGTGTTCGCCGCCGTCGCCGGCGTGCATCGCCGCTGCCGGGGCGCCTACGCGGCGGTGGCCATGATCACCGGCTACGGGGTGGTGGGTTTCCGCGACCCCTACGGCATCCGCCCGCTGGTCTATGGCAAGCGCGAGACGCCGCGGGGCACCGATTACATGGTGGCCTCCGAGAGCGTGGCGCTCGATGCCCTGGGCTACGAACTCATCGACGACGTGCGTCCCGGCGAGGTCGTGTTCATCTCCCAGGACGGCCGCCTGGTGACGCGCCAGTGCGCGGACCGGCCCGAGTATGCGCCCTGCATATTCGAACACGTCTACCTGGCGCGGCCGGATTCCATCATCGATGACATCTCGGTCTACAAGGCGCGGCTGCGCATGGGCGAGCACCTGGCCGGGAAGATTCGCCGTGAGCGGCCCGAGCACGGTATCGACGTCGTCATCCCCATTCCCGATACCAGCCGTACGGCAGCCCTGCAGGTGGCCAACGCGCTGGGCGTCAAGTACCGCGAAGGCTTCATCAAGAACCGCTACATCGGCCGCACCTTCATCATGCCCGGCCAGCAGCAGCGCAAGAAATCGGTGCGCCAGAAGCTCAACCCCATCGAGCTGGAGTTCAAGGGCAAGACCGTGCTGCTGGTCGACGACTCCATCGTCCGCGGCACCACCTCGCAGCAGATCATCCAGATGGCGCGCGACGCCGGCGCTGCGCAGGTGTATTTCGCTTCCGCCGCGCCGCCGGTGCGCTACCCCAACGTCTACGGCATCGACATGCCGACCAAGGACGAACTGATCGCTCACGGCCGCAGCGTGGAGGAGGTGGCCGCCGCCATCGGCGCCGACTGGCTGGTGTACCAGGACCTGGACGATCTGGTGGACTCGGTGCGCCGCGGCAACCCGGATATCGCACGCTTCGACTGCTCGGTGTTCACCGGCGAGTACATCACCGGCGGCGTCAGCGACGACTACCTGGATCACCTGGAAGCGCTGCGCAACGATTCCGCCAAGGATGTGCGCCGCAACGCCGAACAGGAAGTGATCGAGCTGCACAACAATGCTTGACAGCCCGAACCGGCGCGCCTAACCTGAAATCGTTACATGCGCCGATTTGATCTCAGCTTGCGGGCGCACAACAAATCCGGCTAAAGCGATGGCGCAACCTGCTTTCGTTCAGCCGATGGCGGGTTTTTTTGTGCCCGCTCGCAAATGACAGCGGACCCCCTCCAATAAGAGCCACAGGAGCGCCCCATGAGCGACGATCACCCCGGCTTCGATACCCGTGCCGTGCGCGCCGGCCAGCACCGCACCGCGGAGCAGGAGCACAGCGAACCCATCTTCCCGACCTCGAGCTACGTGTTTGGCAGCGCCGCCGAGGCCGCCGCGCGTTTCTCCGGCGAACAGCCCGGCAACATCTATTCCCGCTTCACCAACCCGACGGTGCGCACCTTCGAGGAACGGCTGGCGTCCCTGGAAGGCGGCGAGCGCTGCGTGGCCACGGCCTCCGGCATGGCAGCCATCTACGCCACCTGCGCCGGGCTGCTGGCGGGCGGCGACCACATCGTTTCGTCGCGCAGCATCTTCGGCAGCACGACGTTGCTGTTCACCAACTTCCTCGGCAAGTTCGGCATCGGTACCAGCTTCGTCCCCCAGAACGACCTGGCGGCCTGGGAAGCCTCTATCCGTCCGCAGACGCGGCTGCTGTTCCTGGAGACACCGTCCAATCCCCTGACCGAGGTCGCCGACATACGGGCGCTGGCGGAGCTGGCCCACCGCCACGACTGCCTGCTGGTGGTCGACAACTGTTTCTGCACCCCGGCGCTGCAGCAGCCGCTGGCCCTGGGTGCGGACATCGTGGTGCATTCCGCCACCAAGTACATCGACGGCCAGGGCCGTTGCGTGGGCGGCGCGGTGGTCGGCGACGCCGGGCGGGTCGGCCAGGAGATATACGGCTTCCTGCGCACCTGCGGTCCCACCATGAGCCCGTTCAACGCCTGGGTATTCCTGAAAGGACTGGAGACGCTGTCACTGCGCATGCGGGCGCATTCCGCCTCGGCCGCCGCGCTGGCGCGCTGGCTGCGCGAGCAGCCGGGCGTGCAGCGGGTGTACTATCCGGGGCTGGAGGACCACCCACAGCACGAGCTGGCGAGCCGCCAGCAGTCGGACTACGGCGGCATCCTGTCGTTCGAGCTGGCGGGCGGGCGCGAGGCCGCCTGGCGACTGATCGACGCCACCCGGGTGTGTTCCATCACCGCCAACCTGGGAGACGCCAAGACCACCATCACTCATCCCGCAACCACTACCCACGGCCGCCTGACGCCGGAACAGCGGGCCGAGGCGGGCATCGCCGACGGGCTGGTGCGGGTGGCGGTGGGCCTGGAAGACGTCGACGATCTGCGCGCCGACCTGGCGCGCGGCCTGGACGCCTGAAACAGGAGAGATCGACATGAAGCAATTTCTGACAGTCCTGCTGGCCGTATTGCCGCTGACCGCCATGCCGGCGGGTAGGGCGCAGCAGACAGCCACCTACGACCGCATAAGTTTCCAGATGGACCGGGACCGCGAGGTCGCCAACGACCACGCCGAGGCGGTGCTCAGCGTCACCGACGAGGACCGCAATCCGACAGCCCTGGCCGGGCGCATCAACACGGCCATGCGCTGGGCGCTGGATACGGCGCTGGCGGAGAAAAAGGTGAAAGTGCAGTCCGGCAGCTACCGTACCTACCCGGTCTACGACGACAAGAAGATCGTGCGCTGGCGCGGCCGCCAGGACCTGGTGCTGGAGAGCGGCGACGTCGACGCCCTGAGCCGGCTGGTGGGCCGGCTGCAGACACGCCTGCAGATGCAGTCGCTGCGCTTCTCCGTGGCGCCGGACACGCGTCGCAAGGTGGAAGATGGCCTCATCGAACAGGTACTGGCCGCCTTCCAGGCGCGCGCCGCGCGTATCGCTACGGCGCTCGGCGCCAGCGGCTATCGCATCGTGCGCATCGATCTCGGTACCACCGGGCGTCCGCCCGTGCTGCCGGTGCGCATGGAGAGTGCGAGGCGACTGAGCGCCGCCGACGTGCCGCCGCCGGCCATGGAGAGCGGCACCAGCCGCATCGGCATGCAGTTGTCCGGCACCATCGAACTGCGCCGCAAGCGCGCTCAGTGAGGCGCGGGGCTGATCTTGCCCACGCCCCAGCGCAGGATGCTTTCGAAGGTGAGCGACGTGGAATCGTCGAGGTGGGTGTCGGGTGGCACGCGGGCGATGTTCACCGTGCAGGTGCTGCACACCGCGCGATCGATCTTGTCACCGTTGTAGCGTGGCGCCACCAGCAGTTGTTCGACCCGCTCATGGTCGTACTCCACGGGTGAACTCAGTTCGAGCAGGTAGTAGTTGCTGCGCGTGGGGCCTTTCAGTACGGCCACCCCCGACACTTCCAGCGGGTTGGGCCCATCGTACTCGTAGGGCTCGTAGATCTCTATGAAATGCTGTTGGTCACCCATAACAGGTTTCCCCCCAAGCTTGCTGATTCGAGCATGCACAAAGCGGGGTAGGGTGTCAAAGAAAGGGATCGGGCTGTATTGATTCAAATTCTCATAAATGAACCACTACTCATTGTATTTAAATAAAAACGGCAAACAGAAAGCCCTGTTGACAGCGCTCTTCGCCGACACGCTGGAACAGCTCGAAAGCGACCGCCTGGTGCAGCGCGCCCTCGATGGCCGACACCCCGGCGGGCCGTTGTCGGTGGTGGCCATCGGCAAGGCGGCGCCCGCGATGGCGAGCGGCGCGCTGGCTGCTCTCGGTACGCAGGTCCGTCGCTGCCTGGTGGTGACGCGGCATGGCGGCGCCGGCCCCTGGATGAAGCGGTTGGCCGGCGCCGACGTCATCGAGGCAGGCCATCCGCTGCCCGACGCCGACAGCCTGCGCGCCGGTCGGGCCCTGCTCGACTTCCTGGCCGATGCAGCGGGCGAGTGGCTGTTCCTGCTGTCGGGCGGTGCTTCTGCGCTGGTCGAGGTGCCGCGCGCCGGCGTCACCCTGGACGCGCTGCGCCGCGCCAACCGCTGGTTGATCGGCAGCGGGCTGGACATCGGCGCCATCAACAGCGTCCGCTGCCGCCTGTCGCGTATCAAGGCCGGCGGATTGCTCGACCGGCTGCGCGGGCGGCCGGCCCGGGTGCTGCTGGTGTCGGATGTGCGCGGCGACGATCCGGCCCTGATCGGCTCCGGGCTGCTGTATCCGGGCGCCGCTGCGCGAGCGCTGCCCGCCGGCCTGCCGGACTGGCTGCGGGCGCTGTGCGCCGGCCCGGTGGCGGACGTCGGACGCAGGCCGGTGCAGCACCGGATCATCGCCAACCTGGAACTGGCCCGCGAACAGGTGGAGCGGGCCGGCCGCCGGCGCGGCCTGGAGGTGCATCGCCATGTCCCGGAACTCGACAATGATGCGGCCGACACCGGCCGTGAGCTGGCCCGCTACCTGCTGGAGGCGCCTGCCGGCCTGCACCTGTGGGGTGGCGAACCGCGCGTGACGCTGCCGGCGCGGCCGGGACGCGGCGGCCGCTGCCAGCAGCTGGCACTGGCCGCCGCCACCGGCATGGCGGGCCGCGACGACATCTGGCTGCTGGCGGCCGGTACGGACGGCAGCGACGGTCCGGGTGACGACGCCGGCGCGCTGGTCGATGGCGCCACCCTGGCGCGCGGCGGGCTGGCCGGCCTGGATGCCGCCGACTGCCTGCGGCGCGCCGATGCCGGACGCTTCCTGGAGGCCAGCGGTGACCTGCTGTCCGCGGGTCCCACCGGCACCAACGTGCGCGACCTGGTGCTGGCGTTGAAGTCCGGTGCAGCGTGACGGGAACGACGGGCTTGCCAGAGCCGGCGCCGGCCCGCTACGCTTGGCTGCGCACGCCAGTCGGGACCGGGATTTGAGACAGTCACTGCACGCCCTGTGGGATACGCTGTTCGGCAGCGTGGAGGACCTGGCACCCATCGTGCTGGTCATCGCCTTCTTCCAGCTGGTGGCGCTGCAGCAGCCGCTTCCCGATCTGCTGGACATGCTGCTGGGGGTGCTGTTGGTGGTGCCCGGTCCGACTGCATTCGTCTACGGCCTGGAAATGGGCCTGTTTCCCGTCGGCGAGAGCATGGCGGTCGCAGCTTCACCGACACGGTGCTGCACGGCCTGGTGGCCGGGGCCGGAGATGCCTGATCGGTCGGGCCGGCCACGACGGCAGCGGGACCTGGAATGACCGCCCTGTTCGAGCGCGCCGGTGTCTGCCTGGCCTGCGCCGACGTGGACCGGAAATGCCGCCTGGTCGCGGCGCTGGTGGCGGACTGGCGCCGCGGCGGGCTGGAACCCGGCGCCGCCCCGCCGCCGCCCCCCATCGGCGAGCCGGGCCGGCCGCCGCGGCCGCGGCTGGTGGCACCGCGCGACCTGCCGCGGCGGCGGGCCGGTTCGGTGCAGGGGCAGGCGGCGCTGCTGCACGCGCTGGCCCATATCGAATTCAACGCCATCAACCTGGCGCTGGACGCCGTGTTCCGCTTCCGCGACCGGCCGCCAGCGTTCTACGCCGACTGGCTGCAGGTGGCGGGGGAGGAGGCGACACATTTCGGGCTGCTGCGCGGTCGGCTGCGGGAGCTCGGTCACGACTACGGCGATTTCGACGCCCACGACGGTCTCTGGCAGATGGCGCGCCAGACCGCCCACGACGTGCTGGTGCGCATGGCGCTGGTGCCGCGGGTGCTGGAGGCGCGCGGCCTGGATGTCACGCCGGCCATGATCGAGCGCCTGCAGCGGTCCGGGGACCGGCGCACCGTCGATATTCTTGCTATCATTCTGCGTGACGAGATCGGCCATGTGGAGATCGGTACGCGCTGGTTTCGCCACGCCTGCGCCGAGCGCGGCCTGGACCCGCGCGTCACTTTCCGCGAACTGCTGCTCACCCACATGAAGGGGACAGTCAAGGGGCCGTTTCACCACGAAGCGCGCCGGCGGGCCGGCTTTACCGACGACGAGATGAAGGACCTGGAACAGATGGCGGGGAGGCTGGAATGAGAGCGGCCTGGCTGGCCGCGCTGGCCCTGTTTCCGCTGCTGGCCGCAGCCACCGGCCGCGACGCGGTGCTGCTGTGGTACCGGCAGGTGGAGGCCGGACGCGCCGAGCGGGTGCGCTACATCGCCACCCCCGACTACCTGCGCATCGACGACGGCAGTAGCGGCAACGGCTTCGTGCTGCTGGACCGCGCCCGGCAGCAGGTGTTCAGCGTGGTGCCGGACACCCACACCATCCTGGTGATCGACGGCAAGGGCGAACTGCCGCAGGCGCCCGCTTCACTGCACATCCGTGAGACGCAGGCCGAAGATGCCGATGCGCCTGCCATCGATGGTCACGCCGTGCTGCAGGTGCAGGTGAGCGCCAACGACGAACGTTGCTACAGCGGCGTGGTGGTGCCGGGCCTGCTCGACGACGTCGGCCGTGCCATGGCCGAATTCGACCACGTCATGGCGGTGCAGCAGCAGCGTACCCTGGAGGCCACGCCGGCCGAACTGCGCACCCCCTGTTTCCTGGCGCGCTACCTCTACGCCCCGGCCCGCCACTTGCAACGGGGTGTGCCGGTCGAGGAATGGAGCCACGACGGCAAGCGTCGCACGCTGCTCGACTACGATGCCGCGGCCCGCGTCGACGACAGCCTGTTCCGGCTGCCCGGCGACTACCTGCGCTACACCGTTCCCGGTGGCGCTCCCTGATTCCTTCGGCGGGCGGGGCCGCTGCTACGGCAGGGGGATGGTTTCGGTGCCGTCGGCGTCCAGGGCCAGCAGGCTGCCGGCCTGGTACCAGTCACCCAGCACGATGCGCTGCACCGCCCGGCCGTCGACCTGCAGCCGATGGGTCGCGGGCCGGTGGGTGTGGCCGTGAATGAGCAGGTCGGCGCCGGAATCCCTCAGCGCCGCCGTCACGGCGTCCGGGTTCACGTCCATGATCGCCTGCGGCTTGTCGCGGGTGGCCCGGTCGCTGGCGGCGCGCGCCCGGCGTGCCAGCGCCAGGCGTTCGGCCACCGGCTTTTGCAGCACCGCCTGCTGCCAGGCCGGGTCCCGCAACTGCCGGCGCAGGCGCTGGTAGTCGACGTCGTCCGTGCACAACAGGTCGCCGTGCATCAGCAGTACCCGGCGTCCGTACAACTCGACCAGGGTCGGGTCGTCCAGCCGGCTGCAGCCGCTGCGCTGCAGGAAATGCTCTCCGATCAGGAAATCCCGGTTGCCGTGCATGAACAGTACCGGGGTGCCGCTGCGGGTGCAGTCCTGCAGGGCGTCGAGCAGGGGCTCGAAGGCCGGATCGACGTAGTCGTCGCCGATCCAGAGTTCGAACAGGTCGCCCAGGATGAACAGGCGGTCCGCCGCGCGGGCGCGGCCGTGCAGCAGGTCGATGAAGCTCTGCAACGGCCCCGGGTTGTCCGGGGCCAGGTGCAGATCGGAAACGAAGAGTACCGACACCGCAGGGTGGCGGCGGTGTTGCCGGCGGCCGCCTATTCTTCTACCGTCACCTTCTCGATGACCACGTCCTCGACAGGCACGTCGCCGTGGCCGCCACGGTTGGCGGTGGCGACCTTCTCGATGTCGTGCACGACGTCCATGCCCTCGACCACCCGGCCGAACACGCAGTAGCCCCAGCCCTGTGGTGTCGGAGACTTGTAGTTGAGGAAGTCGTTGTCCTTGACATTGATGAAGAACTGGGCGGTGGCGGAGTTCGGATCCGGGGTGCGCGCCATGGCGATGGTGCCCTCGTCGTTCTTCAGACCGTTGTCGGCCTCGTTCTTGATCGGTTCCCGGGTCTTCTTCTGGTGCATGCCGGGCTCGAAGCCGCCGCCCTGGATCATGAAGCCGGGGATGACGCGGTGAAAGATGGTGCCATCGTAGAAACCGGCCCTGGCGTATTCGACGAAGTTGGCGACGGTGACGGGCGCCTTGTCGGCGTCCAGTTCCAGCACGATGGTGCCCTTGTTGGTTTCCATGCGAACGGTCACGGTGTGGTCTCCTTTGTTGGCGGATTGCCCGTCAGCCGATGCGGAAAAAGGCGCGACGAGGCTCAGCAGCAGGCCGAGCAGCAGGGCAGTGAATGATTTCATGGCTGGTCTCGTATCCTCGTTGGTGAGCAGCGTATGATAAGGCTTTCCGGCGTCGCCACAAAATTTTGTTACCATCCGCCACTTCCATGCCAGCCCCGACCCCATGAGCACCAGGCAGACCAAGACCCGCTTTGCGCCCAGCCCGACCGGCGAGATCCATCTCGGCAACCTGCGCACGGCCCTGTTCAATGCCTTGCTGGCGCGCAAGGAGGGGGGCTGTTTCCTGCTGCGCATCGAGGACACCGACCGCGAGCGCAGCCGCGAGGAATGGGTGCAGGCGCTGCTGGACGACCTGCGCTGGCTCGGCCTGGACTGGCAGGAGGGGCCGGAAGTCGGCGGGCCGCACGGCCCCTACCGGCAGTCGCAGCGCGGCGACATCTACGCCCGCTACTACGACGCGCTGGAGTTCGGCGGTCTCGGCTACCCCTGTTTCTGCAGCGACGCCGAACTGGCGCTGGCGCGCAAGCGCCAGCGCGCCGCCGGCCAGGCGCCGCGCTACCCCGGCACCTGTGCGGCCCTGCCGCCGGACGAGGCACAGCGGCGCCTGCAGGCCGGCGAGGCGGCCAGCCTGCGTTTCCGGGTGCCGCGCGGCGAGACCGTCGCCTTCGACGACCTGGTGCGCGGGCCGCAGCGCTTCGCCAGCGACGACATCGGTGATTTCGTCATCCGCCGCAGCGACGGCAGCCCGGCGTTCTTCTTCAGCAACGCGCTGGACGATGCGCTGATGGGGGTCAGCCACGTGCTGCGCGGCGAGGACCACCTGGCCAATACCCCGCGCCAGCTGTTGCTGCTGCGGGCGCTGGGGCTGGACGCGCCGCGCTACGGCCACCTGTCGCTGCTGGTCGGCGCCGACGGCAGCCCCTTGTCGAAGCGCAACGGCAGCCTGAGCGCGCGCGAACTGCGCGAGGCCGGCTACCTGCCGGAGGCCGTGCTCAATTACCTGGCGCGCCTGGGACACAGTTGCGGGCCTGAGGAATGGCTGGATCTCGACGGTCTGGCCGCCTGTTTCTCGCTGCAGCGCCTGGGGCGCTCCCCGGCGCGCTTCGACGCGGCGCAGCTGCAGCGCTGGCAGAAGCAGTCGGTGGAACGCCTGGACGCCGCCTCTTTCGCCGCCTGGCTGAATGCCTCCCGCACCGGCGCCCTGTTGCGCGAGCGGGTGCCGGAGGCGCAGCGCGATGCATTTCTCGCCTGCATCCGCGACAATGTCGTGCTTCCGGCCGAGGCCCTGGAATGGGCCGGGCGCCTGTTCGGCGAGCCGCCGGCGCCCGGCGCCGGGGAAAAGGCGGCGCTGCGCGACGCCGGTCCCGCTTTCTTCGCACGGGCGGCGGAGTCGGCCGGCGAGGACGATTTGCGCACCTTTGCCAAACGCCTGGGCGAGGCGACGGGCCGGCGCGGCAAGGCCCTGTACCTGCCGCTGCGCATTGCGCTGACCGGCACGGCGCACGGCCCGGAGTTGGCGCGGGTCTGGTCGCTGCTGGGCCCGCAGCGGCGCCGTGAGCGGCTGCAGGCGGCTGCCCGCGCCGCCGGCGAGGCCCACCCGTAGGAGCGGGCCCGCCCGCGTTCACGGCGGCCACCGGCCGGCCTTGCCAGGCGCGGCGAGGTCGGGGACTTCGAATCACAGAGTGACGACATGCTCAAGATCTACAACAGCCTGACTCGCAGGAAAGAGGAATTCGTGCCCATCACGCCGGGCAAGGTGAAGATGTACGTGTGCGGCATGACCGTGTACGACTACTGCCACCTCGGACATGCGCGGGTGCTGGTGGTGTTCGACGTCATCGTGAGGCACCTGCGCAGCCTCGGCTACGACGTCACCTACGTGCGCAACATCACCGATATCGACGACAAGATCATCGCCCGCGCCATCGAGAACGGCGAGTCCATCCAGGAACTCACCGACCGGTTCATCGAGGCGATGCACGAGGACGCCGAGGCGCTCGGCGTGCTGCCGCCGGACGTCGAGCCGCGCGCGACCGAATCCATGGACGCCATCATCGACATGATCCGGCGGCTGATGGAGAAGGGTTATGCATACCAGGCGGACAATGGCGACGTCTACTACTCGGTGAGCCGTTTCCGGGACTACGGCAAGCTGTCCGGCAAGCAGCTGGAGGATCTGCGTTCCGGGGCCCGCGTCGAGGTCGACGAGGCCAAGCGGGACCCGCTGGACTTCGTGCTCTGGAAGGCGGCCAAACCCGGCGAGCCGGCCTGGAATTCACCCTGGGGGCCCGGCCGGCCCGGCTGGCACATCGAATGTTCCGCCATGTCCACGCAGCGGCTCGGCGACCATTTCGACATCCACGGTGGCGGCCTGGACCTGCAGTTCCCCCACCACGAGAACGAGATCGCCCAGTCCGAGGCGGCCACCGGCCACCCGTTCGTGAACTACTGGATCCACAACGGCTTCGTACAGGTCGACGAGGAGAAGATGTCCAAGTCGCTGGGCAATTTCTTCACCGTGCGCGAAATCCTCAAGCGCTACCGGCCGGAGGAGGTGCGCTATTTCATCCTCTCCAGCCACTACCGCAGTCCCCTCAACTATTCCGACGACAACCTCGACAAGGCGCGGGCGGCACTCACGCGCCTGTACACGGCGCTGCGCGGTGTCGACGCCGGTGGCGACGATATCGATCCGGAGTTCGAGCGCCGCTTCACGGACGCCATGAACGACGATTTCAACACGCCCGAGGCGCTGGCGGTGCTGTTCGAGGTGGCACGCACCCTGAACCGGGCCCGCGAGGAAGACCCGCAGGCGGCGCGCCGGCTGGCCGCCACCCTGCGCAGGCTGGGCGGCCGGCTGGGCCTGCTGCAGGCCGATCCCGAGGTCTACCTGAAGGGCGGCCAGGCCGGCGCCGGCGGCGGACTGGCCGACGCCGAAATCGACGCCCTGGTGCAGCAGCGGCTGGACGCCCGCAAACGCAAGGACTGGGCCGAGGCCGACCGCATCCGTGACCAGCTCGCCGAACAGGGCGTCGTGCTGGAGGACAGCGGCACACGGACGACCTGGCGACGGACGTGAAGCCTGTTGATATCTAAAGAAATTTGCGGTCATGCCGATGAAGTCTGAGGCGCGCGTCTCCGCTCGTGCCAGAGAAAGGGCTTTTTCATCAGGGTGTTATGACAGACCGCCAGTTTCGCTTGCTGCTCGGGGCACTGCTGCTGCCGAGTCTCTACTTCGACCAGTCGCGCATCGTCGCGGCGGTCGTGGTGCTGCTGCTGTTCGAGGGTGTCACCAACTGGCGCCTGCCGCTGCTGGTCGAGCGGCTGCGCGGACAGGCGGCCGATCCGTGCGCCTGTGACATCGAGGCCGGCATGGAAGCGCCGGCACGTTTCACTGTCGAGGCCGAGCGGGTGTTCCGCCTGGTCGCTGCGGTCGTGCTCGCGGCCTCGGTGTTCCTGTTCCCCGATTATCTGTGGTGGCTGGGCTGGTTCTTCGCCTTCGCCATGCTGGGTGCCGGCATCAGCGGCGTCTGCCCGCTGCTCATTTTCCTGCGTCTGGCGGGTTTCCGCTGATGGCCGATCCCGAGTCCCGCGAACGGCTGGCCCTGGAGGCCAATGTGGTGCTGCCGCAGCGGGTTTCCGGTATCGTGTTCTGGGGGCTGGTGCTGATCGGCCTGCTGGCGGCGCTGCCGCTGCTGCAGTACCGCGAGGACCAGATCCTGCAGCACCAGCAGTCATCCATCGACCGTGCTGTCGCCATGCTCAGCCAGGCCGTGGCGCGCAGCCCGGCGATGGCGGTGGATGAGCTGGTGGAGGAAGCCCGCCGCCTGGTCGCCGGTTCGCCGACCATACGCGCTCTCCATGTCCGCACTCCCGGCCGGCAGTTCCGGATCGGTTCGGAGTCCGCGGACGGCAGCCGCTACGAGCGCATCCTGCTGCTGCCGGCTGCGGTGGCCGAAGGCGGCGCGCAACGGGTGCAGTTGTCCTTTCTGCTGCCCTCCATGGAGTCGCAGATCGCCGCCACCCGCAAGAATCTGGTGCTCGGCATGGGGGGGCTGTTCCTGCTGTTCGGCCTGGTGCTGCAGCGGGTGTTGCAGCACATCCTGACCCGGCCGTTCCGGCAGATGGTGGGCACCGTGCAGGCCTTGCTGGATGGTGACGAGACGGTTCGCTTCGACACCCGGCGGCGTGACGAATTCGGTTACCTGGGGCGTTTCATCAACCACGCCCTGGACCGTTCCCTGGCGCAGCGCGACGCCCTCAACGAGACCCTGGCGCAGGCGCGCCGCGTGGAGCGCGAGCTGCACGAGGAAAAGGAGAAGGCGGTGGTCACGCTCCATTCCATCGGCGACGGCGTCATTACGACGGACGGCGACGGCCGCATCGACTACATGAACCGGGTGGCGGAGAGCCTCACCGGCTGGACGCTGGAGGAAGTGGCGGGAAGCCCGCTGGGCAAGCTGCTGCGACTGGTGGAGGAGGAGAGCGGCCGTGCCCTGCCCAACCCGGTCGACCGCTGCCTGAGCTCGGGCGAGCTGGTGGCCGGCGAGGATCACCGCCTGCTGATCCGCAACGACGGCGAGGAGGTGGCTATCGCGGACTCCGCGGCGCCCATCTGCAACCGCGAGGGCGAGGTCATCGGTGCGGTGCTGGTGTTCCGCGATGTCGGTCATGCCCGCCGGCTGGCGCGCCAGCTTTCCTACCAGGCCAGCCACGATCCGCTCACCGGCCTGTACAACCGCCGCGAGTTCGAGGCCCGGCTGGAGGCGCTGTGCGAGGGCGCTGGTCACGAGGGGGCGCGCCACGCGTTGTGCTACATAGACCTGGACCAGTTCAAGGTCGTCAACGATGTCTGCGGGCACGGCGCCGGTGACGAACTGCTGTGCCAGCTTGCCGGCCTGCTCGCCAGCCAGATCCGCGAGGCCGATGTGCTGGCGCGCCTGGGGGGCGACGAGTTCGGCGTGCTGTTCAGCCACTGCAGCACGGAGCAGGCGCTGCGCATCGCCGAGAACATCCGTTCGGCCGTCCGTGACTACCGCTTCCTGCATGGCGAACGCAGCTTCGAGGTGGGGGCGAGCATTGGTGTGGTGTCCATCGGCGCGGCCGCACAGGCGACGGAGGTGATGAGTGCCGCCGACATCGCCTGCTACGCGGCCAAGGACGGTGGCCGCAACCGTGTCCACCTGTACGAGCCGGGCGACGACGAGGTGGCGGCGCGCCGGGGCGAAATGGACTGGGTGGGCGCGATCCACGAGGCGCTGGCGCAGGACCGGTTGTCGTTGCTCTGCCAGCCGGTGGTGCCGCTGGGCGTGGACGGTCTCAAACCCCATTTCGAACTGCTGCTGCGCATGCGCGGCGCAGACGGCGGGCTGGTGCCGCCGATGGCATTCATCCCGGCGGCCGAACGCTACAACCTGATGCCGGACATCGACCGCTGGGTGGTCCGGGCGGCGCTGGATCGGGTTGCGCGGCTGGATCCGGCCTACGACGAGGCGGTGTTCCTGATCAACCTCTCCGGCCAGTCGCTGTGCGATCCGGCCTTCGTGGCGTTTCTGGAGGCACAGCTGGCGCGCGGCCAGGTGGCGCCTTCACGGCTGTGTTTCGAGATCGCCGAGCGGGCGGCGTTTTCCAACCTGCAGCGCGTCGGCGAGGCGGTCGCCCGCCTGCGCTGCGCCGGCTGCCGGTTCGCGCTGGACGACTTCGGCGGCGGCCTGACTTCGTTCAGCCATCTCAAGAAGCTGGCGGTGGACTACCTGCTCATCGACGGCGCGCTGGTGCGGGACATGGCGACCGACGAGGTGGATGCCGCCATGGTGACCGCCATCAACGACATCGGCCACGTGATGGGACTGCGCACCGTGGCCAAGATGATCGAGGACGAGGAGACGCTGCGGGCGCTGCGGGCGATCCGCGTCGATTTCGGCCAGGGCTACTGGATCGCGCCACCGGCGCCGCTCGGGGAGCTGCTCGGAGAGGCGGCCGACGGTGGCGCCATCGTCGCCTGAGCTGTGCGCGACCGGGGTCAGCCCCGGTGCAGCTGTTCGGCCGCGTACAGGGTGTTCTCCAGCAGGGTGGCGACCGTCATCGGGCCGACGCCGCCGGGCACCGGGGTGATCCAGGCGGCGCGCTGGCTGGCGGCCTCGAAATCCATGTCGCCGACGATGCGGCCGTCCGCCAGGCGGTGGATGCCGATATCGATGACCGTGGCGCCCTCGCGCACCCAGTCGCCCGGGATCAGGCGCGGCTTGCCGGCCGCCACCACCAGAATCTCGGCGCGGCGCACCTCGGCCTCCAGGTCGCGGGTGAAACGGTGGCAGCCGGTGACGGTACAGCCGGCCAGCAGCAGCTCCAGCAGCATGGGCCGGCCGACGTGGTTGGAGACGCCTACCACCACCGCCTGGCGGCCATAGAATTCTTCCCCGGTGTGTTCCAGCAGCGTGATGACGCCGCGCGGCGTGCACGGGCGCAGCAGCGGCGCACGCACCACCAGGCGGCCGATGTTGTAGGGATGGAAGCCGTCGACGTCCTTGTCCGGGCGGATGCGTTCGATGACTTTTTCCGTGTCGATGTGCGGAGGCAGCGGCAACTGCACCAGGATGCCGTCGATGGCGTCGTCGGCGTTGAGCTCGTCGAGCAGCGCCAGCAGCTCGTCCTCGCCGGTGGTGTCGGGCAGGTCGAAGGAGCGCGACAGGATGCCGGCCTCCTCGCAGGCGCGGCGCTTGTTGCGCACGTAGATCTCCGAGGCGGGATCGGCGCCGACCAGGATGACGGCCAGGCCGGGGCGGCGCAGGCCGCTGGCGACGCGGGCCTCGATGCGGCTGCGCAATGTCTGCCGCAGTTCGGCGGCGATGGCCTTGCCATCGATGATGCGCGCGGTCATGGCGGTGTCCAGCGAACTCCGGTGTGGCGGGAGGCGGCGATTCTCGCACGCGCCACGGTGCGGGGACAAGGCGGGCGGCCGCCGTGGCGGGCCGTTGACGCGGGCTTGGCGGCTGCCGTATCATCGCGGGCCCGCACGCGGTTCGCGCGGCTGGCGAGGCGAGTCCGACCGGGTTTGCGGGGTATAGCGCAGTCTGGTAGCGCGCCTGCTTTGGGAGCAGGAAGTCGGGGGTTCGAATCCCTCTACCCCGACCAAAAGGCAAGCCCGCCGGGTGTGGGCAAGGAGCCAGGCTTCGAGCCCCGGTAGCTCAGTCGGATAGAGCAACGGCCTTCTAAGCCGTGGGTCGGGGGTTCGAATCCCTCCCGGGGCGCCAACACGGGGCGCACAGGGTTCAATGGCGGGCGTAGCTCAGTTGGTAGAGCACAGGATTGTGACTCCTGTGGTCGCCGGTTCGATCCCGGTCGCTCGCCCCATTACAAACGGGCCGTTAGCTCAATTGGCAGAGCAGTGGACTCTTAATCCATTGGTTGTAGGTTCGATTCCTACACGGCCCACCATCTTCCCCATCCCGTGGTCTCCGATATCCCGTTGACATGACGGGCTTATCCCCGATATTCCAAACCGGTATAATGGCTTGCGACCTGCGTCCCCGCGGCCCGGGGCGACAGGGCGAAAGTGGCGGAACTGGTAGACGCGCAGGATTTAGGTTCCTGTGGGGCAACCCGTGAGAGTTCGAGTCTCTCCTTTCGCACCAAATAAACAACTAATTGAAATAAAATCAAAAACTCGGCCATGGCGCAGTTCGTGCGGTGGCTGTCCAGTGAATCACAGCATGCAGGGTACCGAGGAAATCACATGCAAGTCTCAGTAGAAGCGGAACCGGGCCTGACGCGCCGGATGAAGGTGCAGATTCCGGCCGAACAGGTCGACCAGCAGGTGGAGAACAAATTGCAGCAGCTGGCCAGGTCGGTGCGTCTGGACGGCTTTCGGCCCGGCAAGGTGCCGATCAGCGTGGTCAGGAAGCGCTACGGCGAGCAGGTGCGGCTGGAGACGGCCGACGAGCTCATCGCCTCCACCTATGAAGAGGCGTTGCAGCAGCAGAACCTGCAGCCGGTGGGCGAGCCGGATATCGAACACACCCGCAACGAGCCGGGCCAGCCGTTCGAGTATGTCGCCGTGTTCGACGTCTACCCGGAGGTGGAGCCGCCGGATCTGAGCGACCTGGTGGTGGAGCGGCCGGTGACGGAGATCACGGACGCCGACGTCGACACCATGCTGGAGAAGTTGCGCCGGCAGCGCATGACCTGGCAGGAGGTCGATCGGGAGGCCCGGCAGGGTGACCGGCTCGACATCGACTTCGAGGGCCGCATCGACGGCGAGCCCTTCCCGGGCAACAGCGCCGCGCACGTGCCGCTGGAGCTGGACTCCGATACCATGATCCCCGGTTTCGAGGAACAGCTGGTGGGCGCGAAGCCCGGCGAGACCCGCAGCATCGAAGTGACCTTTCCGGACGACTACGGGTCGAAGGAAGTGGCGGGCAGGACGGCGACCTTCGATGTCAAGGTGAACACGGTGTCCGAACCGGTGCTGCCGGCACTGGACGATGAGTTCGCGCGTGCCTTCGGCGTCGGCGACGGCGGCCTGGAAGCGCTGCGCGCCGAGGTCCGGCGCAACATGGAGCGGGAACTGGAAGTGGCCGTCAAGGCAAAGGTCAAGCAGCAGGTGTTCGATGCGCTGCTGGAACGCGCCGATGTCGACGTGCCGGCCTCGCTGGTGGACAGCGAAGTGGAGGCGCTGATCAAGAAGCAGGGCGGCGATGCCGACACAGACACCGACCGTGATCGCGCGGCGCTGGAAGAAGAGGCGAAACGCCGCGTGGCCCTGGGCCTGCTGATTGCCGAGATCGTCAAGCGCAACCAGCTCCAGGTCGATCCGGAGCGGGTGCGCAGCATGGTGGAATCCATCGCCGCTTCCTACGAGAAGCCGGATGAAGTCATCCAGTGGTACTACAGCAACCAGGAGATGCTGGGTGGCATCCAGACCTACGTACTCGAGGACACGGTCGTCGAATGGGTCGTTGACCATGCAAAAGTTGATGATAAATCAAAGACTTTTGAAGAAATCATGCAGTCCTGAAGCAGGATTGCCACAGTAAAGGAAACCTTCCCGATGTCCGATAGCATCTATAATGGCGGGGCCGGTGACGTCCAGGCGCTGAACCTGGTCCCGATGGTGATCGAGCAGACCGCGCGGGGTGAGCGCGCCTATGATATCTATTCGCGTCTGCTCAAGGAACGCGTGGTGTTCGCGATCGGGCCGGTCGAGGATTACATGGCGAACGTGGTGGTGGCGCAGCTGCTGTTCCTGGAGTCGGAGAACCCCGACAAGGACATCCACCTCTACATCAACTCGCCGGGCGGGTCGGTGACCGCGGGGCTGGCGATCTACGACACCATGCAGTTCATCAAGGCCGACGTCAGCACCATGTGCATCGGCCAGGCGGCCAGCATGGGTGCCATCCTGCTGGCCGGCGGCGCCAAGGGCAAGCGCTACTGCCTGCCGCATTCGCGCATGATGATCCACCAGCCGCTGGGTGGCTTCCAGGGCCAGGCGACCGATATCGACATCCATGCCCGCGAGATCCTGCTGATCCGGGACCGGCTCAACAAGATCCTCGCCAAGCATACCGGCCAGAGCCTGGAGCAGATCGAGGCCGATACGGACCGGGACAACTTTTTTGGCGCCGAGCAGTCGAAGGAATACGGTCTGGTGGACGAAATTCTCGTGTCGCGGGCGGCTGCCGGCGATGGCGGGGAAGCCGGGGCGGCAGACTAGGCGCAGGCGGGCGGCGGCAATAACCGCTGACAAGTGCCGGAATAACTTGTCAGCCCGCGAAAGACATAGTTGAATAGGGAAAACCGGGGGCCCGGTTCGGGTAAAGGCTGAGCGCCGGCTGCCGATCTGCTGGTCAGGGAAACATCGAGGACAGTCCATTGAGTAACGAAAGAAACGGCAAAGGCGACGACGGCAAGCTGCTGTACTGCTCATTCTGCGGCAAGAGCCAGCATGAAGTACGCAAGCTGATCGCCGGTCCCTCGGTGTTCATCTGCGACGAATGCGTGGAGCTGTGCAACGACATCATCCGCGAAGAGATGCAGGAGAAGTCGGCCGCCGGCGGCAGCAAGCTGCCCACCCCGCACGAGATCAAGGACGTGCTCGACGAGTACGTCATCGGGCAGAACAGCGCCAAGAAGGTGTTGTCGGTGGCCGTCTACAACCACTACAAGCGCCTCGAGGCCGGTTACAAGAAGGACGACGTCGAGCTGTCCAAGAGCAACATCCTGCTCATCGGCCCGACCGGTTCCGGCAAGACGCTGCTGGCGGAGACGCTGGCGCGCCTGCTCAACGTGCCGTTCACCATCGCCGACGCCACCACGCTGACCGAAGCCGGCTACGTGGGCGAGGATGTCGAGAACATCATCCAGAAGCTGCTGCAGAAGTGCGACTACGACGTCGAGAAGGCGCAGACCGGCATCGTCTACATCGACGAGATCGACAAGATCTCGCGCAAGTCGGACAATCCATCCATCACCCGCGACGTGTCGGGCGAGGGCGTGCAGCAGGCGCTGCTCAAGCTCATCGAGGGCACGGTCGCCTCGGTGCCGCCGCAGGGCGGGCGCAAGCACCCGCAGCAGGAATTCCTGCAGGTCGACACCGCCAACATCCTGTTCATCGTCGGCGGCGCCTTCGCCGGGCTGGAGAAGATCATCAGCCAGCGTTCCGAGGCGGGCGGCATCGGTTTCTCGGCCGAGGTCAAGAACAAGGACGAGACGCGCAACGTCGGCGAGATCCTCTACGACGTCGAGCCCGAGGATCTGATCCGGTACGGCCTCATTCCCGAGTTCGTCGGCCGCCTGCCGGTGGTCGCCACCCTGGAGGAGCTCGACGAGGACGCGCTGGTGTCGATCCTGACCGAGCCCAGGAATGCGCTGACCAAGCAGTACGCCAAGCTGTTCGAGATGGAGGGCGCCGAGATCGAGTTCCGCGAGGACGCCCTGCGCGCCGTGGCCCGCAAGGCCATGGAGCGCAAGACCGGCGCCCGTGGCCTGCGCACCATTCTGGAGCAGGTGCTGCTGGATACCATGTACGAACTGCCGTCACTGGACAACGTGCAGAAGGTGGTGGTGGACGAGCGCGCCATCGAGGGCGAGTCCGAGCCCTACCTGGTCTACGAATCCTCCGATTCCGAGCAGCGCGCGGCTTCCGATTGAGATTGGCGCTGCAGCCCGGATCCCGCGAGGCGGCTGTGCGAAATTGCACCGCTTCGCGGTGAGTCAGAAGCACGGCGGAATTCGCCCGCCCATCCATCGTCCTCCAGCCCCCATGGCTGGCTCGGTTCTTGCAAAATTCCAGGGGAAGGCGGGGAAAGCGCCATTGAAATGCCGGTTGGCCGCCCCCATATCCACTGCCGGTATCCGGCCTCGAGGCCGCCTACCGGATGACAGATTTCAAATGAGGTGCTCCTGAATGGAACATAGTGAAAACACCGCCGGATCAACCCCTTCTTCCCCCGCCGTCGTTCCGGTGCTGCCGCTCCGGGACGTGGTCGTGTACCCGCACATGGTGATCCCGCTGTTCGTCGGCCGGGAGAAGTCGATCCGTGCGCTGGAAGCCGCCATGGACGACGACAAGAAGATCCTGCTGGTGGCGCAGAAGAGCGCCGAGGTGGACGACCCCCAGGTCGGGGACATCCACGAGATCGGCACCCTGTCGACCATCCTGCAGCTGCTGAAGCTGCCTGACGGCACCGTCAAGGTGCTGGTCGAGGGCGCCGAGCGGGCCGCCATCGTCCGCTTCGAGACGACCGACGAATTCTTCTCCGCCGAGATCGAATCCAGGGCCGCGGCCGAGGCCGCCGGCGAGCGCGAGGTCGATGTGCTGATGCGCTCCCTGCTGACCCTGTTCGACCAGTACATCAAGCTCAACAAGAAGGTGCCGCCGGAGATCCTGACCTCGCTGTCGGGTATCGACGAGCCCGGTCGTCTGGCCGATACCGTCGCCGCCCACATGGCGCTGAAGCTGGACGAGAAGCAGCGCATCCTGGAGATCGCCAGCGTGCGCGAGCGCCTCGAACACCTGATGGGTCTCATCGAGGGCGAGATCGACGTACTGCAGATCGAGAAGCGCATCCGCGGCCGCGTGAAGCAGCAGATGGAGAAGAGCCAGCGCGAGTATTACCTCAACGAGCAGATGAAGGCCATCCAGAAAGAGCTGGGCGAGATGGAAGACGTGCCCAACGAGGTCGACGAGCTGCAGGACAAGATCGACAAGGCCGGCATGAGCAAGGAGGCCAAGGCCAAGGCCCAGGCCGAACTCAACAAGCTGAAGATGATGTCGCCCATGTCCGCGGAAGCGACCGTGGTGCGCAACTACATCGACTGGCTGGTCAGCGTGCCCTGGAAGAAGCGCACCAAGACCCGTCACGACCTGGCGCGCGCACAGCAGGTGCTGGACGAGGACCACTACGGCCTGGACAAGGTCAAGGAACGCATCCTCGAGTACCTCGCCGTGCAGCAGCGCGTGCGCAAGCTGAAAGGTCCGATCCTGTGCCTGGTCGGTCCGCCCGGCGTCGGCAAGACCTCGCTGGGGCGTTCCATCGCGCGCGCCACCAACCGCAAGTTCACCCGCATGTCGCTGGGCGGCGTGCGTGACGAGGCCGAGATCCGCGGTCACCGGCGTACCTACATCGGTTCGCTGCCGGGCAAGATCATCCAGAACCTGTCCAAGGTGGGGGTGCGCAACCCGCTGTTCCTGCTCGACGAGATCGACAAGATGTCCATGGATTTCCGCGGCGACCCGTCTTCGGCCCTGCTCGAAGTGCTGGACCCGGAGCAGAACAACTCGTTCGCCGACCACTACCTGGAAGTGGACTTCGACCTGTCCGACGTGATGTTCGTGGCCACGGCCAATACCCTGAACATCCCCGGGCCGTTGCTCGACCGCATGGAAGTGATCCGCATCCCCGGATACACGGAAGACGAGAAGATCAACATCGCGCAGCGCTACCTGCTGCCCAAGCAGATCAAGGCCAACGGCCTCAAGGACGACGAGATCAGCGTCAGTGAGAAGGCCATCCGTGACGTGGTGCGCTTCTATACCCGCGAGGCGGGCGTGCGCAACCTGGAGCGCGAGATCTCCAAGATCTGCCGCAAGGTGGTCAAGGACCTGGTGCTGGAAGGTTCGCCCCGCAAGGTGACGGTGACGCCGCGCAATCTGGAGAAGTACCTGGGCGTGAAGCGCTTCCGCTACGGCCGCGCCGAGGAGAAGGACCAGATCGGCCAGGTGACCGGACTGGCCTGGACCGAGGTCGGCGGCGAACTGCTGACCATCGAGGCCACCATCGTGCCGGGCAAGGGCCGCCTGATCCACACCGGCCAGCTGGGCGATGTCATGCAGGAGTCCATTCAGGCCGCCACCACGGTGGTGCGCAGCCGGGCCGAAATGCTGGGCATCGAGGACGACTTCTACCAGAAGTACGACATCCATGTGCACGTACCGGAAGGCGCGACGCCGAAGGATGGTCCGAGCGCGGGCGTGGGCATGTGTACGGCACTGGTATCGGCGCTGACCAAGATCCCGGTGCGGGCCGACGTCGCCATGACCGGCGAGATCACGCTGCGCGGCGAGGTGCTGCCCATCGGCGGTCTCAAGGAGAAGCTGCTGGCGGCCCACCGGGGCGGTATCGGCACGGTGCTGATTCCGGAAGAGAACCGCAAGGATCTCGCGGACATACCCAAGAATGTCAAGGACAAGCTCGACATTCGTCCGGTCAAGTGGATCGACGAGGTCCTGCAGGTGGCCCTGCAGCACATGCCGTCGCCGATCAGCGACGATTCCGACAAGTCAGCCGCCAAACCTGCCGGCAAGCTCAAGGGCAAGGGCAAGACCCCGGCCAGGACCAAGCCGGTTCGCGCGCACTAGCCGCGGCTTCCCCGGGCCCGCCGGACGCATTGCCGCGTCCGGCGGGCCTTTTGTTTTGTGTTGACGCCGAGCCGGCCGGCTTGGTATAAAACGCGCTTGCAGTACGGCGCTGATCGTCCGAAGCCCGGACGGCGTTCCAGATTTCCCTTGCGGCCCGGCGGGTCCGGGTCTCGCTGCTGAACGGACAACGAAATTCAACTTTCTTTCCAGATCTTTCTGAGGGTCTCAACTACATGAACAAATCCGAACTGATTGATGCTGTCGCCAGTGCTGCCGATCTCTCCAAGGCGGACGCCACCCGGGCCGTTGATGCGGTCATCGATACGATCACGGACACCCTGCGCAAGGGCGATTCGGTGGCCGTGGTGGGCTTCGGCACTTTCGAAGTGCGTCAGCGCGCCGCGCGTGCAGGCCGCAACCCGCAGACCGGTGAAACCATCCAGATAAAGGCTTCCAAGGCGCCTGCCTTCAAGGCTGGAAAAGCGCTCAAGGATGCCGTAAACTAGCGCGCTTCCCAGGGGTGCTTAGCTCAGCTGGGAGAGCATCTCCCTTACAAGGAGAGGGTCGGCGGTTCGATCCCGTCAGCACCCACCATGGTTTCAGGAGCGGTAGTTCAGCTGGTTAGAATACCGGCCTGTCACGCCGGGGGTCGCGGGTTCGAGTCCCGTCCGCTCCGCCATATACCAGCCGAAAGGGCGTCCATGTCGGGCGCCTTTTTGGTTTCCGGCGCAAGACAATTACAATCCCTACGGGAAACGCATTCGGGAATACCACCATGCTGCAGGCATTGAACGAAAAGATCACCGGCTGGCTGGGCTGGATCATCATCGGGCTCATCATCGTCACCTTCGCCCTGTTCGGACTCGGTTCCTATCTGCAGGACAAGGCGCGCGCCTACGCGGCCAGGGTGAACGATGTGGAGATCTCTACCCAGCAGCTGCAACGCGCCTACCAGCAGCAGCGCGCCCGGCTCGAACGCATGCTGGGCGATGCCTACGACCCGGCCCGCATCGATGAAGACCTGCTGCGCAAGCGTGCACTGGATGTGCTGATACAGCGCGTGCTGCTTCTGCAGGAGGCCGAACGCCAGGGGCTGACCATCAGCGACGCCTACCTGGCGGCCTTTATCCATGCCATTCCCGAACTGCAGGAAGACGGCAAGTTCTCGAAGAAGCGCTACCAGCGTATCCTGTTCCAGCAGGGTCTGACGCCGGCAGCCTTCGAGGCGGATACCCGCCAGCGCCTGCTGGTCAGCCAGCTCGTCGACGGGGTGGGGCGCACCACGCTGGTGACGCCGCGGGAACTGGGCGACGCCTGGCGGTTGCAGGCGCAGAAGCGCGACTTCGCCTACCTGATCGTGGCCGCTGCGCCCTTCGAGGCCACTGCCAGTGTGGATGACGCGGATGTACAGGCCTATTACGACAGCCACAGGGCCGAGTTCGTGGCACCGGAGAAGGTGCGCATCGACTACCTGCGTCTGCGCCTCGACGACCTGGCGAAGCAGGTCGAAGTCACCGAAGACGAACTCCGCGCCGAGTACGAGGCGCGCAAGACCACGCTGGCGAGCGAGGAACAGCGCCGCGCCAGCCATATCCTCATTGCTGTCGATGCCGATGCCGACGCGGCGACCCGCGAGGCTGCGCGCCGCAAGGCGCAGGAAATCCTGGAACGTGCCCGGGCGGGCGAGGATTTCGCGGTGCTGGCGAAGAAATACTCGGCCGACAAGGCATCCGCGGCCAAGGGCGGCGATCTCGGCTTCTTCGGCAAGGGCGTCATGATGCCGGCTTTCGAGAAAGCCGTGTTCGGCATGCAGAAGGGCCAGGTCAGCGACATCGTCGAAACCGATTTCGGTTACCACATCATCATGCTGACGGATATCCGCGGCAGCTCCATTCCCTCTTTCGAGAAGGCGCGCGCCGAGCTGGAGAAGGACCTGCGGCTGCGCAAGGC
>JALSRI010000180.1 GCA_026984835.1 Thiohalobacter sp.
TCGCACTCACGAACCGGTAGGGCGGGGTGACGAAGGAACACCACCATGACCGTCCGGCGGCCGCCGGACAGTCGCCCCGGCTGCGCCGGGATCGCGGGCAAGCCCGCTCCTACAGGAGACCACCCGTGTTCGCAGCACCGCCCTGTAGGAGCGGCCTTCGGCCGCGATGGGTTCGGCGGCCCCGACCGGTCGGCCCGGCTGCGCCGGGATCGCGGGCAAGCCCGCTCCTACAGGAGACCACCCCTGTTCGCAGCACCGCCCTGTAGGAGCGGCCTTCGGCCGCGATGGGTTCGGCGGCCCCCGACCCGTCGCCCCGGCTGCGCCGGGATCGCGGGCAAGCCCGCTCCTACAGGAGACCACCCCTGTTCGCAGCACCGCCCTGTAGGAGCGGCCTTCGGCCGCGATGGGTCCGGCGGCCCCGCCCCGTCGTCCCGGCCGGGCCGGCATCGCGGCCAAGTATCCCTCCGCACCGGCGTTCTGGTGGGGTTCGCTTGTGCTCACCCCACCCTACAATTCGTTGATCGTGTTGAGCAGCTGTGCGATGTGATCCGTGTCGTCGCTGGCCAGCAATTGCCGTACCAGGGCGTCGATGTCGGACACGCAGGCCTGGCGCACCGCGGCCTTGATCTCCAGCAGGGCGTTGGGCGGCACGCTGAAGTCGGTCAGGCCCATGCCCAGCAGCAGGCGCGTGTAGCGGGCGTCGCCGGCCATCTCGCCGCACATCGACACCGGCACCTGGGCGCTGCGGCCGGCGTCGATGACCATCTTGACCAGCCGCAGCACGGCCGGGTGCAGGGGGTCGTAAAGGTAGGTGACCTCGTCGTCGACGCGGTCGATGGCCAGGGTGTACTGCACCAGGTCGTTGGTGCCGATGGACAGGAAGTCCAGGTGGCGGGCGAACAGCGAGGCCACCAGGGCGGCGGCCGGTACCTCGATCATACCGCCCACCGGCATGTCGGGATCGAAGGCCAGGCCGTCCATGGCCAGTTCCTGGCGAACTTCGTCGATCAGGTCCAGCAGCTGGGCCAGCTCGGAACCGCTCGACAGCATGGGGATCATCATGCGGACCGGACCACGCGCCGAGGCGCGCAGGATGGCGCGCAACTGCGGCCTGAACAGGTCGACGTACTTGAGGCACAGGCGGATGGCGCGCAGGCCCAGCGCCGGGTTGGTGGCGACGTGGTCCTGCATCTCGGCACAGGGCGCGGCGTCCTTGTCGGCGCCCAGGTCCAGGGTGCGGATGGTCAGCGGCATGCCCTTGAGCGAGCGGATCACCGCGCTGTACTGGCGCAGCTGTTCCTCCTCGTCCGGGATGTCATCGCGGTTCATGAACAGGAACTCGGTCCGGTACAGGCCGATGCCCTCGGCACCTGCCCGGCGCGCCGCGCGCACGTCCTCGCGCAGCTCGATATTGGCATTGAGGTGAACCGGGATGCCATCCAGGGTCACGGAGGGCAGGTCCTTGAGGCGGTTCAGTTCGGTACGGCGTTTCTGCGCCTGGCGCTGGCGGCGCCGGTATTCCTTGAGCAGGCCCTCGTCCGGTTCGGCGATGAGCACGCCGGCCTCGCCGTCCAGGATGAGGGTGTCGCCCTCGTGGATGGCGGCACCCAGGTGTACGCCAACCATGGCGGGAATGCCCAGGCTGCGCGCCAGGATGGCGGTGTGTGACAAGGGTCCGCCGGACTCGGTAACGAAGCCGGCCACGCCCTGGTGCTGCAGCAGCGCGGTGTCGGCGGGCGTCAGGTCGTGGGCCAGCACGATGGCGCCCCGCAACGACTTTGCCTCGTTGCCGGGCAGTTCGGGGATGCTCTCCTGCCGCAGCAGGATGCGCATGATGCGGTTGATGACGTGGTCGACATCGTCCTTGCGGGTGCGCAGGTAGGGGTCGTCCATCTCGTCGAACACCGCCGCCAGCTCGTCTCGCTGGCACTTCAGCGCCCATTCGGCGTTGCAGCGCTGTTCGCGGATCAGTTCCACCGGAGCCAGCGTGAGCATGCTGTCCTCCAGCATCAACAGGTGGGTGTCGATGAAATCGGTGATGTCGGCGCGGGTCGTCTCGGGGATGGCGTGGCGGATGTCCTTGAGCTGTTGGCGCGCCAGCCGCACCGCGCGGCGGAAGCGGGCGACCTCGTCCTCGATGAAGGGTTCGGGAATGGAGGCTTCGAGCACCTCGGTGACGCCGCGTTCCAGCCAGTGCGCGTGCCCCACGGCGATGCCGCGGGAGACGCCGATGCCTGACAGGCTGATGCTCACTCATCCTCCCCGAAGCGATCCTCGATCAGCTCCGACAGTCGTTCCAGGGCGTCCTTCTCGTCCTCGCCGCTGGCGATGAGCTTGAGCTCGGTGCCGCGCGAGGCCGCCAGCATCATGACCCCCATGATGCTTTTGCCGTTGACCTGCTGGCCGTTCCTGGCCAGCTGGATATTGCTGGAGAAGGTCGAGGCCAGGGTGACGAAGCGGGCGGCAGCGCGCGCGTGCAGTCCCAGCTTGTTGACGATGGTGACGGTCTTTTCCTGCATGGTCAGTCCTGTTCCGGATTGCAAAGTACGATGCCGTCCCTGCCGCCGCTGATCGCCTTGTGCACCAGCTCGTCGATGTGCAGGCGCGGGTAGTTCAGTACCCGGATCAGCATGGGCAGGTTGACGCCCGCCACCACGCGCACGTCGATCTCGTCGCGCAGGCGGCAGGCGATGTTGCTGGGCGTGGCGCCGAACATGTCCGTCAGTACCAGCACCCCGTCGCCCCGATCCAGTTCGGCGGCTGCCTGCCGGGCGTCGGCCAGCACCCGGTCCGGGTCGCAGCCGGGCGGTGCCGCCAGGGTGCGGGCGCTGAGCGGGCATACGCCCAGCACGTCGATGGCCGTCTGCAGCAGGACAGCGCCGACGTTGCCGTGGGTGATGAGGAGTATGCCGACGTTCATGCCAGTTCCCTGTGGCGCACCACGATGTTGGGGTAGCTCGAGTGGAAATGGCTGGCCAGCTGCTCCACCAGGTAGACGGAGCGGTGCTGGCCGCCGGTGCAGCCGATGGCGACCGTCAGGTAGCTGCGGTTGTCGCGCTCGAACGCCGGAATCCAGGTTTCTAGAAAATGACGCAGCTGTTCGTACATGTCGTTGACCTGCGGCTGACCGGCCAGGAAGTCGATTACGGGCCGGTCACGCCCGGTTTGCGGGCGCAGGCGCGGATCCCAGTGGGGGTTGGGAAGGCAGCGGGCGTCGAAGACGAAATCGGCGTCGGCAGGTATGCCGTGCTTGTAGCCGAAGGATTCGAACAGCAGCGACAGCGAGCGGTGGCGGCGCCGTTCCACCCGTTCCATGACCAGTTCGCGCAGTTCGTGGACATTGGTGCTGCTGGTATCGATGACCAGGCTGGCGCGTTCGGCGATGGGCGAGAGCAGTTGCTGCTCGCGGGCGATGGCGTCGGCAAGCGGCACCTTGTCGCTGCTCAGCGGATGGCGCCGGCGGGTCTCGCTGAATCGCTGGATGAGGGTGTCGGTGCGGCACTTGAGGAACAGGATCTCGCATCGTATGCCGCGTTTTTCAAGGCCGGACACGATGTCGTCGAAATGTTCCAGCTCGTGCGGCAGGTTGCGTGCGTCGATGCCGATGGCCGCCAGTTCCACCGGCTGCGAGGCGCGCCCGAGCTCACCGGCCAGGGCATCGATCAGGCTCACCGGCAGGTTGTCTATGCAGTAGTAGCCGACGTCCTCCAGCGTATGCAGCGCGATGCTCTTGCCGGAGCCGGACAGGCCGCTGACGATGACGAGTTTCACGACGGGTCATTTTCCATGAAACGCGCCTGGCGTTCCATAAACATCTTGCTGGAATCGAATCCCTTGAGGTAGAGCACATGGTTGCGGGCGGCCGCCTCGGCCAGCACCGCGAGGTTGCGGCCGGGCGCCACCGGCAGCGTGATCTCGGGAATGTCCACGCCGAGGATGTTGCGTGTGCTGCGGGCGCCGTGCAGGCGGTCGATGCGGCGGATCTCCTCGTCGGTCATGGGCATCAGCTTGAGTATCAGGCGCAGGTTGCGGGTCTGCTTGATGGCGCTGTCGCCGAACATGGCGCGGATGTTGAGGATGCCCAGGCCGCGCACTTCCAGGAAGTCGCGCAGCATGTCCGGGCAGCGGCCGTTCAGGACGTCGGGCGCGGTGCGCGAGAATACCGTGGCGTCATCGGCCACCAGGCGGTGGCCGCGGGCCACCAGCTCCAGCGCCAGTTCGCTCTTGCCGACGCTGGAGGCGCCGGTGATGAGCACGCCGAGGCTGAACACCTCCATGAACACGCCGTGCAGGGTGATCTTGTCGGCGAACAGGGTGGTCAGGTAGTACTGCAGGTAATTCACCAGCCGCTGGGTGGGCTGGGCGGAGGTGAACACGGGCACGGAGGTGGCCTCGGCCCGCTGCTTGATATCGTCCGGCACCGGTTCGCCGTCGCCGATCACGATCAGGTCCGTGGTGCCGCCGAACAGCTGTTCCACCAGGTCGCGCCGCGAGGTTGGCGTGAGGCTGTCCAGGTAGGCGATCTCGGTGCGGCCCAGCACCTGGACCCGGTTGGGATGGATGAGGTTGAGGTGGCCGACCAGGGCGGTGCCGGCGGTGTCGTCGGTCGGCGCCTCGATGCTGCGGTTGCCGCCGCGGCGCCGGTTCGACCACTGCAGTTCCAGCTTTTCGTGCAGGGTATCGAACAGCGTGCCGACGGAGGCGCCCGGGTTCATGCCGACAGGGGGTGTGATTCCCGCTGCACGAACAGGTGGTAGCCGGTCTGGGCGTCCGGGCAGGTCCGCAACTGGCGGCAGAATTCGGGGTCGCTGAACAGTTCCGCCAGCCGCGCCAGGATCTGCAGGTGCTCGTCGGTGGACTCTTCCGGTACCAGCAGGGCGAACAGGATGTCGACCGGCTGCTGGTCGACGGCGTCGAAATCGACGCCTTCCTCCAGCACCAGCAGGGCACCCAGCGGACGTGGCAGGCCGGGCATGCGGCCATGCGGCAGGGCCACGCCTCTGCCCAGGCCGGTGCTGCCGAGCCGCTCGCGGCCGACCAGGGCGTCGAAGATCTCGCCCTCCGTGAGCGCAGGCGTGGCTGCGCCCAGCAGCTGGCTGAGCTTTTCCAGCGCCCGCTTCTTGCTGGCGCAGGACTGCCTGCAAGCGATGCGGTCGGGGTCGAGCAGTTCGGTTATGTGCATGGTACCGGGTGATTTTTCTACAGTGACTGGTTCTTGCGGGAACCCTCGCTACGGTGGTGATCGGTCAGCTTTTCCTTGTGCTTCTTGATCTGCCTGTCCAGCTTATCGGCCAGTCCGTCGATTGCTGCATACATATCTTCCTGCGTGTTGTCCGCGAACACCTTGCCGCCGCTGAGGTGCATGGTGGCCTCGGCCGTGTGGCGCAGCTTCTCGACGCTGAGTATCACGTGCACGTCGGTCACATTGTCGAAGTGACGCTCCAGGCGCTCGAATTTCTCGTTGACGTAGTTGCGCAGCGGGTCGGTGATGTCGACGTGGTGTCCGGTGAGGTTGATCTGCATGGTATAGCTCCTCGACAGGTCTGCCTCAGGCGAGGCGTTTGCGTTCGTTGGAAGGCGGAATCGACATGGATTCCCGGTATTTTGCGATGGTCCGGCGTGCGACCTTGACGCCCTGGTCCGCCAGCAGGCTGGCAATCTTGCTGTCGCTCAGCGGCTTGGCCGGGTTCTCCGCCGCCACCAGCTTCTTGATGATGGCGCGGATGGCGGTGGCAGAGCATTCGCCACCGTCGGCGGTGCCGACGTGGCTGGAAAAGAAATACTTGAATTCGAAGATACCGCGCGGTGTGTGCATATACTTCTGGGTGGTGACGCGCGAGATGGTCGATTCGTGCATCTCCACCGCCTCGGCGACATCGCGCAGCACCAGCGGCTTCATGGCTTCCTCGCCGTATTCGAAGAAGTTGCGCTGGCGCTCGACGATGCAGCGCGCCACCTTGAGCAGCGTCTCGTGACGGCTCTGCAGGCTTTTCAGGAACCAGCGGGCTTCCTGCAGGTGATTGCGCAGATAATTGTTGTCATCGCTGTTGTCGGCACGCCGCACCAGGCTGGCATACTGGCTGTTGATGCGCAGCCTTGGTGTTGCTTCCAGGTTCAGTTCCACCAGCCATCTGCCCTTGCGTTTGACGACGAAGACGTCGGGTACGATGTACTGCGGCGTGGCGTTGGTGATCTGCGAGCCGGGCCGCGGATTGAGCGACTGCACCAGCGCCAGCACCTGCTGAAGCTGCTCCTCGGACAGCTTCATGCGCCGCATGATCTGATTATAGTCCCTGTTGCCCAGCAGGTTGACGTGTTCCTGCACCAGGGTGAGGGCTTCCGGCAGCCAGGGGGTGTCGGGGTCGAGCTGGCGCAGCTGGATGAGCAGGCACTCGGCCGGGTCGCGGGCCGCCACGCCCACCGGGTCGAAATGCTGGATGCGCCTGAGCACGGCCTGCACTTCGTCCAGATCCACTTCCGTGTCCGGCCCGACGTCGAGGCTGTCCAGGATCTCTTCCAGGCTGGCGCCCAGGTAGCCGTCGTCGTTGACGGCGTCGATGATGGCGGTGGCGATGAGACGGTCGAGGGGGCTGAAGGGGGTCAGGTCGAGCTGCCAGTACAGGTGCTCGTGCAGGCTCTCGCCGGTGCCGCTGTGCATGTCCAGGTAGTCGCGGTTGTCACCCTCGGCGGGTGCGCTGAAGCTGGTTGCGCCGGTGTCGTAGGTGTCTTCCCAGCTGGTGTCGACCGGCAGTTCGTCGGGAATGGTGTCGGCGGCACTGGTGACTTCCGAATCGCCGGCGTCGGCGGGCTCCTGGACGGCCTGCTCGGCGCTGGTCTCGGCGGCCGCGTCGGTGGCTTCCGGCGCGCCCTCGCCCTCGTCGCGTTCCAGCATCAGGTTGGAGTCCAGGATGGTCTGGACTTCGAGCTGCAGTTCCAGCGTCGACAGCTGCAGCAGCCGGATCGCCTGCTGCAGCTGCGGCGTCATGGTGAGGTGCTGGCCGAGACGGAGCTGGATTGATTGCTTCATTTGGATGATGACATCGGTAGCCGGACCCTGAAGGAAACTGCAGATCCCCACGCTGACAGGTAGTTTACTGCATTTATTATGCCAGTGGAGATTTTTTTCTACATCCGGAAATCCTCGCCCAGGTAGACCTCCCTGACCTTGCGGTTGTCGAGAATGGCCTCGGGCGGCCCCTCGGCCAGCGTGCGGCCGCCACCGAGTATGTAGGCGCGGTGGCAGATGCCCAGCGTCTCGCGCACGTTGTGGTCGGTGATCAGGATGCCGATGCCGCGCTCGCACAGGTGTTCGACGATGCGCTGGATGTCGATCACCGAGATCGGGTCGACGCCTGCGAACGGCTCGTCGAGCAGGATGAAACGCGGTTCCATGGCCAGGGCCCGGGCGATCTCGACGCGCCGGCGTTCGCCGCCCGACAGGCTCAGCCCGGGCTGGTCGCGCAGGTGGGCGATGTGGAGTTCCGCCAGCAGGCTCTCCAGGCGGTCGGCCCGTTCGCGCCGGCTCAGCTCGCGGCGCATCTCCAGCACCGCCAGCAGGTTGTCGGCTACCGACAGCTTGCGGAACACAGAGGCCTCCTGCGGCAGGTAGCCGAGCCCATGGCGGGCGCGCAGGTGCAGCGGCCATGGCGTCAGGTCCTGATCGTCGAGGCCGACGCTGCCGCCGTCGGAGGGCACCAGGCCGACGATCATGTAGAAGCAGGTGGTCTTGCCGGCGCCGTTGGGGCCCAGCAGGCCCACCACCTCGCCGCTCTCCACGCTGAGCGAGACCGAGTCGACCACCTGGCGGCCGCCGTAACGCTTGCTGAGATCGCGTGCCTCGAGCCGGCTCATGGGGCGGGGCCCGGCGCGCCGTCGGCGGGTTCGGGTTCAGGCCGGGGTTTGGGCTTGGGTTGCAGCGTGATGCGCACGCGCTGGCCGGACTCGGTGCCACCGGCCTCCACCTTGTCGTGGGTGATGTCGTAGACGATGCGGTCGCTGCGCAGGACGTCGCCGGCCTGGGTCACCTCGGCGTCGCCGACCAGCACCACCTTGTCGGGGTCGCGGGTGTATTCCATGTGCCTGGCCTTCGCAAACACATCCTCGTCCTGGCCGTCGGGGCGCTGCCGGTAGGTGGCCGGGCTGCCCTCGACGACGACGCGCGTGACGTCGCTGCCCTTGCTGTATACGGTGATGGTGTCTCCGGCCAGCACCATGCTGCCCTGGGTGACCTTGACCTTGCCGCGGTAGATGCTGACGCCGCGCACATCGTCCAGTTCTGCGCGGTCGGCCTCGATGAGCATGGGCTGGTCGCGGTCGCTGGCCAGCGCCAGGCAGGGCGGGGCCGTCAGCACGAGAACGGCCCAGAGCAGGGTTGCGGCAAGCGGCGGGTGCTTCATCATGGCTCCACGGGCCGGCGCGCGAGGCGGACCCTGACGTTTCCTTCCAGCAGGATAGGGCCCCGCCGGTCCGATAGCCAGCCCTGCGCCGCGCTGACGCGCAGGCGGCCGCCGTCGGCGTGGTTCACCACCAGCCGCGGCGCCTGCAGGCGGGAACGCTGCTGCCGGGGCAGGTGTTCCATCCGTTCGGCCTCGAGCACGCGGGCAGGGCGTCCGGCCGCGTCCATCAGCGTCAGCCGCGGCCGGTTGACGAACAGGTCGAAGGCGCCGCCGGCAGCGGCCTGACGGGGCGCCCGGCCGGCCGCGTAATGCAGCCACAGGCTGCCCAGCGCGGCGACCGACAACGCCAGGTAGAGCAGGTTCTGTTCCCGGCCCATCACAGGTAGCTTTCCAGCTCCTCCTGCAGCACCCCGCGCGCCTCCATGATCATTTCGCAGACTTCGCGGGCGGCGCCGCGGCCGCCGCCGCTGGGGGTCTGCCAGTGGGCGTGGCGCACCACCCAGGGGTGGGCGTCCTGCACCGCGATCGCCAGCCCGACCTTGCGCATGACCGGCAGGTCGACCAGGTCGTCGCCTACATAGGCCACCTGGTCGGGGTCCAGGCCGGTCTTCTCCATCAGGTGCGCGAAGCCTTCCAGCTTGTTGTCCTGGCCCTGGTAGACCAGCTCGATGCCGAGGTTGCGCATGCGGTGCTCGACCACCCGGGAGGTGCGGCCGGTGATGATGGCGCAGCGTACGCCGCTGTTCTGCAGCATCTTGATGCCGTGGCCGTCGCGCGAGTTGAAAGCCTTGTACTCCTGGCCGTCGTCACCCAGGAACAGGCTGCCGTCGGTGAGCACGCCGTCGACGTCGAAGATCAGCAGCTCGATTTTTGCCGCTCGGGCGAGTATGTCTTTCATCGGGGGTTCCTATTGTAACCGCGAAGGACGCGAAGTTCCGGTTGCGGCCGGAATTGCCGGCGGAGGGCCGGCGCCGCATCCCCGTTTCCGGGCCGGTCGTGGCGCCCGCCTTCCGCCGCCGCTGTGGATGTCGTCACCGGACGGATCTCCTAGACGACGCCCGCCCGCAGCAGGTCGTGCATGTTGAGGGCGCCGACCAGGTGCTTGTCCTCGTCGACCACCAGCAGGGTGTTGAACTTGCCTTCTTCCATCAGCCGCAACGCTTCGGC
>JALSRI010000181.1 GCA_026984835.1 Thiohalobacter sp.
GAGGCCGCCCACCTGGCGGCGCAGCGGCTCGACACGCTGGCGCTCGCGGCCAGCCTCGGTGCGACACCGGGCGACGGTGCAGACACGCCCCTTCCTTCCCTCACCCGCTACGCCCGGCGCTGGATGGTGCGCGACGCCGGCGAAGGCGTCCTGCACCTGGACGTCCGGGCCGGCTGGCCGGGCGGCGGCGCAGCGCTGTCACTGCACGGGGCGGCGCAGCCGCGCCGGCGCAGCGACGACGGCGACTGGCTGGGCCTGCCGGACTGACTCCCCGCCGTTCGTCGCCGCTGCGACACCGTTCATCGGCGTGCCGCCACAGGCCACCCCGCGACATAAAGTTTTCCCCCAACCCACCAATATAAAGAGATGCGAGAGGGGTTTGCGCAACGACGACCGCTCGTCGCGAAAACCTTTCCGTTGATCGGAATCCGATTTACAGCCCCAGACAGCGAGCGTATTGATAGCGCCATGAACACGCAACGCGGATTTACATTGGTCGAACTGATGATGACGCTGGTCGTCGGCTCCATCATCCTGACCCTGGCCGTACCCAGCTTTCGCGACATGATCCAGAACAACCGGATCACGACCCAGGCGAACGAGCTGGTCACGGCGCTCAACCTGGCCCGCATGGAAGCCATACGCCGCGGCACCGCCGTATCGGTGTGCGCCAGCGCCAACCAGGCCACCTGCTCCGGCACCAACGACTGGTCGACCGGCTGGATCCTGTTCGAAGACACCAACACCACCGGCAACCCGGCCGTGAACGAACTCATCCGCGCCTGGGGAGCCCTGTCCGGCAACCCGACGCTGACCGAGAACGGCGGCGGAACCTTTGTTCGCTACCAGAGCAACGGCACCACCGGCGTGGCCTCGACCTTCACCCATACCATTCCCGACTGCCGGGGCAACCAGCAGCGGACCATCAGCATTTCCAGTGCCGGACGCGTCGGCACCACCGTGACGGCCTGTCCGTAGGCGCGAGGGGATCATGAGCATGCAGACATTCATCACCGGTTCCACGGCACATCGCGAGGCACGCGGCTTCACGCTGCTGGAAGTACTGATTGCGGTCGTCATCCTGTCCATCGGCCTGCTGGGCCTGGCCGGCCTGCAGGCCACCGGCCTGAAGAACAACCACAGCGCCTACCTGCGCTCCCAGGCCACCACCTATGCCTACGACATCATCGATCGCATGCGCGCCAACCGCCAGACGGCGCTGGCAGGCAACTACAACATTGCCCTGGGCGCGGCAGCGCCCACCGGCACCAGCATCGCCGAGGCGGACCTGGCCAACTGGCGCAACCTGATCACCAACAACCTGCCCGCGGCCGACAGTTCGGCCAACGTCAACGGCGGCAGGGTCACTGTAGTCGTCCAGTGGGACGACAGCCGCGCCGGCGGCAGCGCCACCCAGAGCATCACCGTGGAGTCGGAGCTATGAACAGGAACATCGTGGCCATCCCCGCCCCTCGTCGCCAGCGCGGCCTGTCGCTGGTGGAGATCATGGTGGCAGTCACGGTGAGCGTGATCCTGCTGGCAGGCGTCCTGCAGATCTTCGCCGGCACCAAGGTCACCTACCGCCTGCAGGAGAACACCGGGCGGCTGCAGGAGAACGGGCGCTTCGCGCTGGACTTCCTGACCCGCGACATCCGCATGGCCGGGTACCGGGGCTGCAACCCGACCGCACCGGTTTCGAATACGCTGAAAAACCCCAATTCACTGGCCTATGATTTCTCCACCGGGATCACCGGCTTCGACGACATCACAGCGACCCCGGCCATGATGGCCGCTCTGGTGCCGGCGCCGGCCGCCAACACGGACGCCATCGTGATCCGGCGCGCCGTCGGCGACCCGGTGCGGGTGACGAGGAACAACGACGCCGCCCAGTTGTTCGCGGAAGTGACCACCACCGCCCCCGGGGCCTGCGCCGACGGCACGGACAAGGTCAGCGGTATCTGCAACGGCGACATCCTCATGGTCTCGGACTGCCGCTTC
>JALSRI010000182.1 GCA_026984835.1 Thiohalobacter sp.
TCCTTGTGACGGGGTTCTGGTGGGGTTCGCTGCGCTCACCCCACCCTACGGGGTGGAGATGAGGTTCAGGAACTGGTCTTCGGTCAGGATGGGGATGCCGAGGCTTTCGGCCCTGGCGAGCTTGGAGCCGGGCTTGTCGCCGGCGATGACGGCGGTGGTCTTCTTCGATACGCTGCCGGATACCCTCGCGCCGAGGGCTTCGAGTCTTTCCCTGGCTTCTTCGCGGCTCATGCTGGCGAGCGCGCCGGTGAGGACGTAGGTGTTGCCGGCCAGGGGCTGCTTTTTCGGCGTTTTCACTTTCGGCCAGTGCACGCCGGCCTTGCGCATCTTGTCGATGACCTGGCGGTTGTGCTTCTGGTGGAAGAAGTTGACGATGTGCTCGGCCACCACAGGGCCGATGTCGGGGATGGCTTCCAGTTCTTCCTTGCCGGCTTTCATCAGGGGTTCCAGGTCGCCGAAGTGGCGGGCCAGGACCCTGGCGGTGGCTTCGCCGACTTCGCGGATGCCGAGGGCGTACAGGAATCGCTCCAGGGTGGTGTTCTTGCTCTTTTCGATGGCGGCCACCAGGTTGGTGGCGGATTTCTCGCCCATGCGTTCCAGGCCGGCCAGGGTGGCCTGGTCCAGCGTGTAGAGGTCGGCGACGTCCTCGACCAGGCCGCGGTCCACCAGTTGTTCCACCAGCTTGTCGCCCAGGCCCTCGATGTCCATGGCGCGCCGCGAGGCGAAGTGCTTTATGCGTTCCTTGCGCTGCGCCGGGCAGAACAGGCCGCCGGTGCAGCGCGCCACGGCCTCGCCTTCCACGCGTTCGATGTCGGAGCCGCACACCGGGCATTTCTTCGGCATGACGAACTTGCGGGCGTTCCGGGGCCGGCGCTCCTTCACCACCGCCACGATCTCGGGGATGACGTCGCCGGCGCGCCGCACGATGACGGTGTCGCCGATGCGCACGTCCTTGCGGCGGATTTCGTCCTCGTTGTGCAGGGTGGCGCTGGTGACGGTGACGCCGCCCACGAACACCGGCTCCAGCCTGGCCACCGGGGTGATGGCGCCGGTGCGGCCCACCTGCACGACGATGTCCAGCACCCGGGTCAGTTCTTCCTGGGCCGGGAACTTGCGGGCGATGGCCCAGCGTGGGGCGCGCGCCACGAAGCCGAGTCTTTCCTGCAGGTCGAGGCGGTCGACCTTGAATACCACGCCGTCGATGTCGAAGGGCAGCCGGTCGCGCTGCTGCTCCATGCGCCGGTAGTAGTCGATGCAACCGTCCAGGCCCTTCACCACCTCGACGTGCGGCGGCAGGCGCACGCCCCAGCCGCGCAGTTTGTCCAGTATCCGGCTGTGCCGGTCGGGCAGCCGGCCGCCCTCGACCAGGCCGACGCCATAGCAGTAGAACTCCAGCGGCCGCTCGGCGGTGATGCGCGGGTCGAGCTGACGCAGCGAGCCGGCGGCGGCGTTGCGCGGGTTGGCGAAGGGCTTGTGGCCCTTCTTCTCCGCCAGCTCGTTCAGCCTGCGGAAGCCTTCGTGGCTGATGATGACCTCGCCGCGCACTTCCAGGCGCTTCGGCCAGCCGCGGCCGAGCAGGCGCAGCGGCACCGACTGGATGGTGCGCACGTTCTGCGTAACGTTCTCGCCGGTGGTGCCGTCGCCGCGGGTGGCGCCGCGCACCAGCACGCCGTCCTCGTACAGGATGCTGACGGCCAGGCCGTCGAGCTTGGGCTCGGCGGCATAGCTCACCGGCCCGTCCGTGCCCAGCCGCTCGCGCACGCGGCGGTCGAAGTCGGCGACTTCCTCGTCCGAGAAGGCGTTGTCCAGCGACAGCATGGGCACTTCGTGGCGCACTTCGCCGAACGCCTTCACCGGTTCGGCGCCCACCCGCTGGGTGGGCGAGTCGGGGGTGACCAGGTCCGGGTATTCGGCTTCGAGCCGCTGCAGCTCGCGCAGCAGGCGGTCGTACTCGGCGTCCGGGATCTCGGGGGCGTCGAGCACGTAGTAGAGGTAGTTGTGGTGGCGGATCTGCTCGCGCAGCGCCTCGATGCGTTTCTTCGCCGCGCCGCGCGACAGGGTCTTGCCCGCGCTCATGCCGGCGGCCTGGCGCGGGCCCGCACGCGCGCCTCGACGATGCGCTCGCGCAGGTGGGCGGCGGTCTGGCGGGTGAGCACGCTGTGGTCCGGGTCCTGCAGCTCGCCGCCCAGTTCGGCGGCCAGGCGCTCGGCGGTGGTGAGCATGTCGTCGAAGGCGCGCAGGCCCTCGACCGGGCCGGGCAGTTGCAGGAACAGGCTGACGCCGGGGGTGCGGAAGTCGTCCGGCTCCAGCCAGTCGAAGGTGCCGGGCTTGACGGCGCTGGTGACGCTGAACACGGGCCGGGCGCCGGCGCCCTCGCCGTCCATGCGGTGGTAGACCTGCAGCGCTTCGTCCCGCACCAGGCCGCAGCGCCCGAACACCTGCGCCAGCGAGGCGCCGTTGAAGGGTACGCCCGGCGGCGCCATCACCGACAGGCGGATGAGCTGCTCGCCGTCCACCACGGCCGTTTCTTCCTCGCGGCGTTCGCCGAGCGCGGCTTCCATGCGCGCCAGTTCCTCGCGCACCACCGCCTCGTCGGGCTCGTCGTCCAGCGGCGGGAGGGGTTCGGCGGGCGGGGCTTCGGGGGTGGCGTTCTGTCCGGCTCCGTCGTGGCGGCCGAGCTGCCAGCGGGTGACGAGGTACACCGCCAGCACCACCAGGGCGCCGGCGCCGAGCAGTATCCATCGCAGACCGTCCATGT
This sequence comes from Thiohalobacter sp., assembly GCA_026984835.1. Taxonomy (GTDB): domain Bacteria; phylum Pseudomonadota; class Gammaproteobacteria; order DSM-19610; family DSM-19610; genus JALSRI01. The sequence continues at coordinate 2,759 of JALSRI010000182.1, forward strand.
CCGGGCGCGCTCAGACGGCGGCCATCTGCACCGCTTCGTCGATGTCCACCGCCACCAGCCGCGACACGCCGGGCTCGTGCATGGTGACGCCGCTGAGCTGGTTGGCCAGGTCCATGGTGATCTTGTTGTGGGTGATGAAGATAAACTGCACGCGCTCGGACATCTCGCGCACCAGCTCGCAGAAGCGGCCGACGTTGGCGTCGTCCAGCGGCGCGTCCACCTCGTCGAGCATGCAGAAGGGCGCCGGGTTGAGTTCGAAGATGGCGAACACCAGCGCCACAGCGGTGAGCGCCTTCTCGCCGCCGGACAGCAGGTGGATGGTGCTGTTGCGCTTGCCCGGCGGGCGCGCCATGACGGTCACGCCGGTGTCGAGCAGGTCGTCGCCGGTCAGTTCCAGGTAGGCGTGGCCGCCGCCGAACAGGCGCGGGAAGGTGGACTGGAAGCCGGCGTTGACCTTGTCGTAGGTCTCCTTGAAGCGGGTGCGGGTCTCGCGGTCGATCTTGCGGATGGCGTTCTCCAGCGTCTCCAGCGCCTCGGTGACGTCGGCGTGCTGGGCGTCCAGGTACTGCTTGCGCTCGCTCTGCTCCTCGTATTCCTCGATGGCGGCCAGGTTGATGGGGCCCAGGCGCTGGATGCGGTTGGCGAGCTTCTCGGCTTCCGCTTCCCAGGCCTCGACATCCGCCTCGTCCGGCATCTCCTCCACGAGCTGGCCGAGTTCGAAGCCGGTGTCGCGGATCTGTTCCAGCAGGGTCTCGGCGCGCACCTTGAACTCCTGCCACAGCAGGCGTTCCTGGCCGAGCCGTTCGCGCAGGGCCTGCACCTCGGCCTCGCGGGCGTGGCGGGCCTGCTCCTGCTCGCGCAGGCGGTGATCCAGGGCCTCGACCTTGCGCCGCTCGTCGGCCAGTTCGTTCTCGACTTCCAGCCGCTGCTTGAGCTGCACCGCCAGTTCCTGTTCCAGCTCCGCGAGCGGCGCCTCGCCCTCTTCCAGCGCCTGGCGCAGTTCCAGGCGCCGCTGGTCGAGGTGCGCCTGCTGGCCTTGCATGCGCTCCAGGTTCTGGCGGGTGGTGTCCTGCTCGGTCTGCAGGGAGCGGTTCCTCAGCGCCAGTTCGTGGGCGTGGTCGCGGTCGCGCTGGGCCTCGGCGCGGGCCGCCTCCAGCGCCGTGCGGATGCGCTCGCGGTCGGCTTCGAGCTGTTCGCGGCGGTCGGCCAGGGTATCGAGCGCGGCCAGTGCTTCGTGCAGGCGGCCGCGCGCTTCCTGCAGGGCGGCCTCGTCGGCCTGCTGCTGGGCGCGGATCTCGCCGGCTTCCCGGTCCAGCGCCTCGCCGCGGCGGCTGATCTGCTCCAGGCGGTTGCGGCGCGCCTCGAGCTGGGCGCGCGCGTCGCTGAACTCGCGGTGCGCCAGGTTGGCCTCCACCTGCAGCTCCTCGCGCCGCGCCTCGGCCTGCTGCAGCTCGGCGCGGCTGGCTTCCAGTTCCGACTCCAGGGTCGCCACGCTAGCGGAATCTTCTTCAACAGTTTTCTGTAACTGGCTGATTTCCTTCTCTCGTTCCAGGACGCCGGCGGTCTCGTCGGCGTTGCGCGCCAGGCGCAGCCAGTTGCGGCCGATCCACAGGCCGTCGGCGGTGACCACGGACTCGTGCGGCGCCAGCCGCCCGCGCAGGGCCAGCGCCGCAGCGAGATCGGCAACGGCGTAGACGCTGCCGAGCAAGCCGTCCAGCGGCCAGGGGGCGCGCACTTTCGCGGTCAGGGGTTCGGCCTTGTCGGCGGCCGCGGCGGCGGGCGTGGCCGTGGTGTCGACCAGCGCCACGGCGCCCTGCTCCAGGCCGGACAGCGCCGCGGCGACGTCGTCGAGGCCTTCCACGCACAGGGCTTCCAGGTTGAAGCCCAGCACCGTCTCCACCGCCCGTTCCCAGCCGCTGTCGACGTCGAGCTGCTGGGCCAGGCGCGGCGCGTCGACCAGGCCCTGCGCCTGCAGCCAGTCGGCCACCGCGCCGTCGTTCTCGCCCAGCGCCGCCTGCTGCAACGCCTGCAGGGAGGACAACCGGCCGCGCCCGTCCTGCAGCCGGCTCTGCGCCTCGTGCAACTGCTGCTGCTGGCTGCGGCCCTGCTCGCGCAGGGCGTCGATGCGGCCGCGCAGGGCGTCCAGTTCCTCCTGCAGGCGCCGGGCCTTTTCCTCGCGGGCGGAGGCGGTGGCTTCCAGTTCGCCGATCTCGCCTTCCAGCGCCTGGCCGTCGAGCTGGGCGCGTTCCTGCTCGATGCGCTGCGCCCGCTGCGCGAGCTGGGCGAGCTGCCGCTCCAGGTGGTCGATGCGGGTGCGCTCCACCTGCGCGGTCTGGGTGGACTCGTTGCTGGCGCGGTTGTACTCGTCCCAGGCGGCCTGCCAGTCGTGCATGGCCTTCTCGGCCTGCTCGCGCCGCTCGCGCGAGGCGGCGGCCTTCGCCTCGGCGGCTTCCAGCGCCGGGCCGTTCTCCTTCAGGTCGGTGGCCAGTTGTTCCAGGCGTTCGCCGTCGAACTTGATGTGCGCCTGCACCTCGCTCCAGGCTTCCTCGGCCTTGGCCAGTTCCTCCTGCTGGCGCTGGCGGGTCTCCTTGCCGTGCTGGATGGCCTGCTCGATGCGCGCCACCTCGGCGCCCAGCGCGTAGTAACGGCCCTGCACTTCGTTGAAGCGCTCCGAGACCTCGATGTGTTCCTCGCGGCCCTTCTCCAGCTCGGTCTCGACGGAGCGCAGCGCCGCCACCAGCGCTTCCAGCTTCGTCTCCTGCTCGGCGATCAGCTTGCGGTGGTTGCCGCTCTCCTCGTGCAGTTGCCGGTAGCGCAGGGTGAGCAGCTCGGCCTTCACCCGGCGCTCCTGCTCGCGCAGTTCCTTGAAGCGTTCGGCGGCGCGGGCCTGGCGCTTCAGCTTTTCGAGGTTTTTCTCAATTTCTTCTCGCAAGTCATTGAGGCGAGCAAGGTTTTCCTGGGTATGCCGGATGCGGTTCTCGGTCTCACGGCGGCGTTCCTTGTACTTGGAGATGCCGGCCGCCTCTTCCAGGAAGATGCGCAGGTCCTCGGGGCGGGCCTCGATCAGGCGCGAGATCATGCCCTGCTCGATGATGGCGTAGCTGCGCGGCCCCAGGCCGGTGCCGAGGAAGATGTCGGTGATGTCGCGGCGCCGGCAGCGCGTGCCGTTCAGGTAGTAGTGCGACTGGCCGTCGCGCGACACCTGGCGGCGCACCGAGATCTCGTTGTACTGGGCGTACTGGCCGCCGATGGCGCCGTCGCTGTTGTCGAACACCAGCTCCACCGAGGCCTGCGCCACCGGCTTGCGGGCGCTGGAACCATTGAAGATGACGTCGGCCATGGAATCGCCGCGCAGGTGCTTGGCCGAGGTCTCGCCCATCACCCAGCGCACGGCGTCGATGACATTGGATTTGCCACAGCCGTTGGGCCCCACCACGCCGGTCAGGTCGGAGGGGAAATGGATGGTGGTGGGGTCGACGAAGGACTTGAAGCCGGACAGCTTGATTTTGCTCAGTCGCATGGCGGGAAGATACAGGATGGCGGGCGCGGATGACAACCGTTGACAGAGGAGGATTCGGGCGCATCTCCAGCCATTTCTCCAAGCTTCCCACAACCCGCTGTTCCCCCGCCACTTGTACGGAAACCCGCCATTCCGGTATGGTGCCGCCATGCCGACCCAGCCCAGCAAGGAACTCGAAACCTTCGACAACCCGCGCCCCGGACGCGACTACAGCATCCGCATCCGCGTGCCCGAGTTCACCTGCCTGTGCCCCAAGACCGGCCAGCCGGACTTCGCCACCCTGCACATCGAATACGTGCCGGACGAACGTTGCGTGGAGCTGAAGTCGCTCAAGCTCTACGTCTGGTCGTTCCGCGACGAGGGCGCCTTCCACGAAGACGTCACCAACCGCATCCTCGACGACCTGGTGGCGGCCTGCCAGCCGCGCTTCATGCGCCTGAGCGCCGAGTTCAACGTGCGCGGCGGCATCTACACCACGGTGGTGGCCGAACACCGCGCCCCCGGCTGGCAGCCCCCGCCCCCCGTCACCCTGCCGTAGGGCGGGGTGAGCGCAGCGAATCCCGCCACGAGGCCGGTCATGCCGCCCGACGCCCCGGAACCGGCACCCGCCATCGCCTCGCGCCCCGCGCGCCCCGCCCCCACCTAGCGCCCATGTCCCTCTACCTCGGCATCGACCTCGGCACCTCCGCCTGCCGCGCCTGCGTCATCGACGCCGACCGCCGCGAGTGCGCCAGCGCCGCCGCGCCGCTGCCGGCGCCGCGCCGCGACGGCCATGCCGTGGAGCAGGACCCGGCGCAGTGGTGGTGGGCGCTGGAGCACACCCTGGACGCGCTGCGCGACCGGGTCGGGCTGGAGCGGGTGGAACGCATCGCCGTCGACGGCACCTCCGCCACCCTGCTGCTGTGCCGTCCCGACGGCGCGCCGCTGACGCCGGCGCTGATGTACAACGACAGCCGCGCGACCGCCGAGGCCGGGCGCATCGCGGCGCTGGCGCCGGCCGACAGCCCGGCCCGCAGCCCCACCTCCAGCCTGGCCAAGCTGCTGTGGCTGGCGCGCGCGGTCGACGACCCCTGTGTCGCCCTGCACCAGGCCGACTGGCTGGCCGGGCGGCTGTGCGGTCGCTTCGACACCAGCGACGAGAACAACGCCCTCAAGCTCGGCTACGACGCCGGGCGGCGGTGCTGGCCGGACTGGCTGCGGGACCTCGGCCCGGTCGCCGGCTGCCTGCCGCGCGTGCAGGCGCCGGGCACGCCGCTGGCGCCCGTGCTGCCGGCCTGGCGCGCGCGCTGGGGCCTTGCCGCCGATGCGACGGTGGTGGCCGGCACCACCGACAGCACCGCCGCCTTCCTCGCCACCGGCGCGCGCCTGCCCGGCACCGCGGTGACCTCGCTGGGCAGCACCCTGGTGCTCAAGGTGCTGGCGGAAGCGCCGGTGGCGGCCGGCGAATACGGCGTCTACAGTCACCGCCTGGGCGACCGCTGGCTGGCCGGCGGCGCCTCCAACAGCGGCGGCGCGGTGCTGCGGCAGTTCTTCGACGACCGCGCGCTGGCGGAGCTGAGCGCCCGGCTGCGACCGCACCGCCCCGGCTGCCTGGACTACTATCCCCTGCCCGCGCCCGGCGAACGCTTCCCGGTCGACGATCCGGCGCTGCCGCCGCGGCTGACGCCGCGCCCGCGCGACGACCTGCGCTTCCTGCAGGGCCTGCTGGAAGGCATCGCCCGTATCGAGCGCCTGGGCTACCGGCGCCTGGCGGAACTGGGCGCGCCCTGGCCGGAGCGCGTGCTCACCGTGGGCGGCGGCGCCGTCAACGAGGCCTGGCGGCGGATCCGCGAGCGCATGCTGGGCGTGCCGGTGGAAGTGGCGTTGCACCAGGAGGCCGCCTATGGCGCCGCGCTGCTGGCGCGGCAGGGGGTGGCGTAGGCGGTGGGGTGCATTGGCACGCTGTTGCGCTCTGTTCGGGTGGGGGCCGCCGGACCCATCGCGGCCAAGGCCGCTCCTACAGGGCGGTGCTGCGAACAGGGGTGGTCTTTTGTAGGAGCGGGCTCGCCCGCGATCCCGGCGCAGCCGGGGCGACGGGTCGGTGGCCGCCGCACCCATCGCGGCCGGAGGCCGCTCCTACAGGGCGGTGCTGCGAACAGGGGTGGTCTTTTGTAGGAACGGGCTCGCCCGCGATCCCGGCGCAGCCGGGATGAACGGTCGGGGGCCGCCGCACCCATCGCGGCCGAAGGCCGCTCCTACAGGGCGGTGCTGCGAACAGGGCTGGTCTCCTGTAGGAGCGGGCTCGCCCGCGATCCCGGCGCAGCCGGGGCGAACGGTCGGGGGCCGCCGCACCCATCGCGGCCGGAGGCCGCTCCTACAGGGCGGTGCTGCGAATGTGGGTGGTCTTTTGTAGGAGCGGGCTCGCCCGCGATCCCGGCGCAGCCGGGATGAACGGTTGGGGGCCGCCGGACCCATCGCGGCCGAAGGCCGCTCCTACAGGGCGGTGCTGCGAACAGGGGTGGTCTTTTGTAGGAGCGGGCTCGCCCGCGATCCCGGCGCAGCCGGGGCGAACGGTCGGGGGCCGCCGCACCCATCGCGGCCGAAGGCCGCTCCTACAGGGCGGTGCTGCGAATGCGGGTGGTCTTTTGATCGAACCACGCCACGCCCCTGAAACACGGAAGACGGATTCTTGTCTCCACCTCACCCGCGCCCGGCGGATGCTCCGGCCAGCGCAGCGACGGCATCTTCCAGCCGCCGCGCGAAACGCCGGGGGTTGAACTCCTCCGCGACGTGCCGGAAGGCGCTGGCGGCCATGGCCCGGGCCTCGTCCGGCCGGCCGATGGCCTGCGCCAGCCGGTCGGCGAGCACCCCGGAGTCGTCGCGGGGAAAGAAGGCCGCGTGCACGCCGTCTTCGAACATGTCCCGGTGACCTTCGGCATCGGACAGCACCAGCGGCACGCCGGCGGCCGCCGCTTCCAGGGGCGTCAGGCCGAAGGCG
>JALSRI010000183.1 GCA_026984835.1 Thiohalobacter sp.
TGCGATACTTCTCGAAACCTTCTTCGGCAAGAGTCTGTTGGCGCATTCCGCAGCTCCGTCGTAGTGGGTCAATGGATAAGGCATATTATGGACGAATCGATGAATAAATCAGAGGTTCCCTAGGTTCGTTCGGGCGGGCGTCGTGGCGCAGCGAAGGCATGCGGGCCCACGCGGCGGCATCCACCACAACCGCCCGGCGACCACCCCGCGTCAGCTGACGAGCGCCCGCTCCCGCCGCACCAGGTCGGCCAGGGTCCGGCGTCTCGCCAGCGGCACCTGCTCCAGCGCCATGATCCGCTCCGGGTAGTCTTCGCTGCGGCGGCGCAGCTCGGACCACAGGTCGGCCGCCTCGTCGCGGCGCAGGCCGAAGTGGGCGCCCAGGGCATAGAGATTCTCGGCCAGGCTCAGGGCGCTGTCGAAGTCCACCGGCAGCGCCGAGCGCAGGTCGTGGCGCGGCCAGGCCCGCATCGGCGACGGATCGTACACCGGCGCCACCCGCACCGCGTCGGCGCCGCCCAGGAAGGACAGGTTCTCCAGGTGCAGGTCGCCGTTGCCGGTCAGGAAGGCCAGCACGAAGCGCCGGTACACCTCGCGCCGGGCGCGCTTCACGTCCAGGCTGGCCACCCGCCCCAGGCGCTCCAGCATGCGCCCCACCGACGACCATTCGGCGTCGGCGCTGCCGCGCACCGCGCGGCTGCCGGCCGCCATCACCGACAGGAAACTCTCCAGGGGCAGCGGCAGGCCGTCGGCCGTGCGGTCGAAGCGCTCCACCGCCAGCAGCGGCATGCCGTCGACATCGGCGCGCCAGTAGCGCGGCACCTCGAAGCCCAGTTCGCGGTGCAGGTCCAGGCACAGCGCCTCCAGCTCCGCCAGGCCGGCGTAGGGCGCCGGCTCGATCTTGAGAATGACCTCGACGGCCGGCCGGTCGTCGATGGCCGGCGTGCCGGGCGGCGCGAAGCGGCCGTCCCACGCCGGCGCATCGACGATGGTCGCCAGCAGCTTGGGAATCATGCCGCCCACCGAGGGCGTCGGGCCGAGCAGTTCGGCCACGGTATCGGCCGGCACGGCGTGGCCCGATTGCTCGATCTCCTCGCGCACGAACCTCCACACCGCCGAACGCCGCCCCACCACCGACTGCGGATGCACGGGATTGGCGTACCAGTCCTCCGCCTCGATGTCGTCACCGAACACGTCGATGTGGCCGATGCCGCCGTGGCCGGTCAGCAGCAGCAGTTCCCACTCCGTCTCGAAACCCGGCGCCGGCGGGGGCGAGCGGCGCGCCAGCAGCTCGGTGTGGATGCGGCGCTGCAGGTTGCCGGGCGAGTCGGCGGGAACCAGCGACATCAGGCGCGGGTGCAACGGCATGCGCGCGCTGCTGCGGTACACCACGGGCTCGCTGCCGAACAGCTCCGGTCCCGCCAGCAGCGACAGGGCCGGCGCCGGCCGCCGCTGCAGGAATTCGTCGGTGTAGCTGAAACGGCACTCGCGGCCGGTGGCGACCAGATTGCCCATCTTGACCGGTCCGGCGCCGGTGCGCGTCCAGACCACGGCATAACGGTCGGCCATCAGAAGAAACGCCCGTCGCGGATGGCGGCCAGGGTGTCGTCGTCGGGCACCAGGTCCAGGCGCAGGCCGACCACGCGGGCCAGCCGGTCGAGGGTGGCGAAATCACCCGAACCGCGTTTCTTCAGGCGCGAAAGCGTCTCCGGCGCCAGGCCGGCGCGGGCGGCCAGCCGACGCTGTTCCAGGCCCTGCTCGCGGGCGCGGACGAGAATCCGTTCGAGGAGACCGGCGAAACCGGGGGACGAAGCGCCGTTTTTCGGTTCCATTGATTGATCTATAAGTCAATAGTCTAGGAAATATCGGCATAATTCTAGTATAACTTGACTTTTTTATCAATTTTTACCACATCCCCTGGTCGGTCGATGTCCATGAGAATGCCGCTGTCCGCCACCGCCAGCCGGTCCACCGCGCCGGCATGGGCGCGGATGATCGCCCGCCCCCCGTGGTCGGCGTCCAGGCGGGCCAGCTCGCCCCCCAGCGCGCGGCCGAACGCCACCGGGTTGCCGGGCCGGCCGTGGAAGTGCGGCACCACGATGGCGGAACCGGCCCGCAACCGCTCCACCAGCGCCCGGACGGTCTGCCCCTGCACCCGGGGCATGTCGGCGAGGCCGATCACCCAGCCCGACGCCTGCGCCGTCCGGGTCACCCCCCAGGCCAGGCTGGCGCCCATGCCGCGGGCGGCGTGCGGGCAGACACTGAGCTCGACACCCGCCGCCCGCAGCAGGCACGCGCTGGCCGAACCGGCGTCGCGCACCACCGCCAGCAGCCGGTCGACACCCTGGTCCAGCGCCGCGGCCGCCGCCACCGCCACCGCCCGCCCGTCGGCCAGGGGCGTGGCCAGCTTGTCGGCGCCGAAACGCTCGGCCGCGCCGGCGGCCAGCAGGATGCCGCAGATCATGGCGCCGCGGCGGCCCGCTCGCGGCCGGCGGCGGCAAGGGCCGAACGCACCTGCAGCAGCTCGGCCAGCACCGACACCGCGATCTCGGCCGGGGTGCGGCTGCCGATGGGCAGGCCGACGGGACCGTGCAGGCGCGCCAGCGCCGCCGCCGGCAGCCCCAGCGTGGCGAGCCGCTCCCGGCGCCGGTCGTTGCTGGCCCGCGATCCCAGCGCGCCGACGTAGAAGGCCGCCGAGTCCAGCGCTTCCAGCAACGCCAGGTCGTCCAGGCGCGGATCGTGACTGAGTGCGACCACGGCGCTGCGGCCGTCGGCCGCCCACTGCCGCACCGCGTCGTCCGGCATGCCCTCCACCCGGCGGGCACCGCTCACCCGCCAGGCCGGGCCGTCCTCGCGCGGGTCGCACACCAGCACCTCGAAACCCACCGCCTGCGCCATGTCCGCCAGGTAGCGCGACAGGTCGTTGCAGCCGATCAGCAGCAGCCGCCACTGCGGCCCCCAGGCGACCCTGAGGCAGTCGCCGTCCTGCTCGATGGCGGGGACCGGCGCGGCGGGGTCCAGCAACTCGAAGGCGACGCGCCCGGTGGCCGTATCGAGCCGCCGCCGCACCGGTCGGCGCTGCGCCAGGGCGTCGCGCGCCGGCGCGATGCGGCCGGCCTCGCGCAGGGGCTCCAGCAGCAGCTCCAGGCGGGCGCCGCAGGGCAGGCGCACCCGCCCCTCGTCCCGACCGCCGTAGCTCAGGGTGCCGATGCGCGGCGGCGGAGCGCCGCGCAGCCGCTCGCGCAGATCGTCCTCGACACAGCCGCCGGACACCGAGCCGCTCACCAGGCCGTCGTCGCGCAGCGCCATCACCGACCCCGGGGGCCGTGGCGACGAACCCCAGGTGCGCAGCACGGTGACGAGCGTCGCCGCCCGGCCCTCGGCCAGCCAGCGAACGGCATCGTCCAACACGTCGAATACGGGGTCGCGCATCACTCCCTGCAAGCCGGCTGCAACTACGGGATTTATGGTATAACACAAACGCCAGTCGAAAGACCGACAGCCTTGCAGGAGTTGAACCGGAATGCGGAAACGGGTGCTGCGCGTGAACGGCCGCGACCACGAGGTGAGCGCCAGCGGCGACACGCCGCTGCTGTGGGTGCTGCGCGAGGAACTCGGCCTGACCGGCACCAAGTTCGGCTGCGGCATCGGCCAGTGCGGTGCCTGCACGGTGCACCTGGACGGGCAACCGGTGCCCAGCTGCCTGGTGCCGGTGGAACAGACCCGCGGCCGCGAGATCACCACCATCGAAGGCCTGGCCGGCGAGCGGCTGCACCCGCTGCAGGCGGCCTGGATCGAACTGCAGGTGCCGCAGTGCGGCTATTGCCAGAGCGGCCAGCTCATGGCCGCGGCGGCGCTGCTGCGGGAACACCCCGATCCCTCCGACGAAGACATCGACGCCGCCATGTCGCGCGTGCTGTGCCGCTGCGGCACCTACCAGCGGGTGCGGGCCGCCATCCACCGCGCCGCGCGGACGACCGGCGGGCGCGGGGGCGGGGCATGAGGCTTCCAGCCGATCCGGGGCGGCGCCGGTTTCTCAAGACGACGCTGGCCGGCGGCGGGTTGACGCTGGCTTTCTGCCTGCCGCTCGGCGGCTGCGGCAAGGACGGTGGCGACGGTGGCCAGGCCACCGCCACGGCGCCGTTCCGGCCCAACGCCTGGCTGCAGATCGCGCCCGACGGCACCACCACCGTGTTCCTGGCCGAGGCGGAAATGGGCCAGGGCGTCTACACCTCCATCCCCATGCTGGTGGCCGAGGAGCTGGACGCGGACTGGCGGCGCATCCGCCTGCAGCGCGCGCCGCTGGCGCCCGAGTACGGCGCCCAGCGCACCGGCGGCAGCACCAGCGTGCGCGACGGCTGGCAGACGCTGCGCCACGCCGGGGCCACGGCGCGCGCCATGCTGGTCGCCGCCGCCGCGCAGGCCTGGGGCATCCCGGCCGCGCAATGCCGCACCGAATCGGGCTTCGTGATCGACACCGGCGGCGGCCGGCGCCTCGGCTACGGGGAGCTGGCCGCAATGGCGGCCCGGCAGCCGGTGCCGCAGGACGTCGCACTCAAATCGCCCGCCGAGTTCCGCCTGCTGGGCAAGCCGGTGACCCGCACCGACCTCGACGCCAAGGTGCGCGGCAGCGCCGTGTTCGGCATCGACGTGCAGCTGCCGGGGCTGCTGGTGGCCAGCGTCGCCCGCTGCCCGCATTTCGGCGGCCGGGTGCAATCGTTCGATGCCGAGGCCGCGGCGCAGATCCCGGGCGTGGTCTCCGTGCACGAGATCAGCACCGGCGTGGCCGTGGTGGCGGACGGCTATACGGCGGCGCTCAAGGGCCGCGATGCGCTGCGCATCCAGTGGGATTTCGATCCCGCCGCGGGTGTCGACAGCGAAGACATCGACGCGGCGCTGCACGCCGCAACCGGGGGCACGGCCGACCGCGAGGAAGCGCGCCGCGGCGACCCGGAAACGGCGCTGGAACAGGCGCCGCGGCGCCTGCAGGCGGAGTACCGCCTGCCCTTCCAGGCCCATGCCACCCTGGAACCGATGAACTGCACGGTGCGCATCAGCGACGGCCTGTGCGAGGTCTGGGCGCCGACCCAGGCGCCGACCGACGCCCACCGCGAGGTCGAGGCCCTGCTGCTGGGGCCGCTGGACAAGCTGGTGCGCAAGGTGGGCAGGAAGCTGTCCATCGACCTGCCGTCCGACGTGCGCATCCACACCACGCTGCTCGGCGGCGGCTTCGGGCGGCGCCTGAAGCAGGACTTCGTGGTCGAGGCGGTGGAGATCGCCCTGGCGGCGGAGCGCCCGGTCAAGCTGATCTGGTCGCGCGAGGACGACCTGCAGCACGACTTCTACCGTCCCGCCACCCGCCACCGCCTGCAGGCCGGGCTGGACGACGCCGGCCGGCCGCTGGCCTGGCGGCACCGCATCGCCGGCCCCTCGCGCGGCCTGTGCGTGGGTGGCGCCCGGCGCATTCCCTACGACGTCGCCAACCTGCTGGTCGACTACCGCAACGTCGACACGCCCGTGCCGGTCCACTACTGGCGTTCGGTGGCGCACGCCCACAACGGTTTCGTGATCGAGTCGTTCATCGACGAGCTGGCGGTGGCGGCCGGCGCCGACCCGTTCGAATACCGCCGCGCGCTGATGAAAGACCAGCCGCGCCTGCGCCGCGTCCTGGAACTGGCCGCCGAAAAGGCCGGCTGGTCCGGCGAACGGCCGGCGGGACGGCATCTCGGCATCGCCGCCCACAGTTCCTACGGCAGCCACGTCGCCCAGGTGGCGGAGGTGTCGGTGCAGGACGGCCGGGTGCGCGTGCACCGCGTCACCTGCGCCATCGACTGCGGCCAGGTGATCAACCCGGACACGGTCAGGGCGCAGATGGAAGGGTCGGTGGTGTTCGGCCTGTCGGCGGCGTTGAAGGACGAGATCACCCTCGAACAGTCGCGCGTGCGCCAGAGCAACTTCCACGACTACCGCCTGCTGCGCTTCGACGAGGCGCCCGAGGTCGAGACCTGGATCGTGGACAGCGACGCGCACCCCGAAGGCGTCGGCGAACCCGGAGTACCGCCCATCGCTGCGGCAGTGGCGAACGCCATCTACGCCGCGACCGGCGTCCGCATCCGCAGCCTGCCCGTGACCACCGACGCCCTGCGCACGCCGGCCTGACAAAACGAAACGACAAGAGGTACGCATGGCAGAATCGAAACTGGCCCGGCTGCGGCGGTACTACCGCGAGGGCGGCGCGGAACTGGTGCTGCAGGTCGCCTGCCACCACGGCTACCTGCCCGAGCGGATGTGCCACTATTCGGTGTCGGACCTGTTCCGGCTGCGCGCCCTCGACGACCGCCTGCTGCGGCGCATGCGCGGCGACTACCTGTTTTCCGACGCCACGCGGGCGGACGCCGAAGCGCTGTCGCTGCTGGCCTGGGGCAACGCCCCGGCAAAGCGCGTCGACTACCTCGCCGGGCTGACGGAGGAGCAGCGCATCGTCAGGGTCACCAGCGGGGATGCGCTGATCGGCTTCCTGCAGCTGTTCCGCGGCGAATACGACCTCAGCCGCGACGATTACCGCTCCAGCAGGCTGCGCCTGGTGCTGGAACCCGAGGACGTGTTCCTGGGCTACGGCTTCATCGATCCGGCACATCGGCTGAAGGGCATATTCCCGTTCCTGATCCGGCACGCCATCCAGACCTCGGCGCCGGGCAGCCGTTTCTTCACCGACATCGACCGCCTCAACAGCGGCTCCCGCAAGGCGCACCTGCGGCTCGGCTTCGAGCTGGCGGGCAGCGTACGGGCCTGGTGGACACCGGCGGTCGCCACCCGCTGGTCGCTGCTGGCGCCCGACGGCGGGCCGCCCCGCCGCCTCGGCCACGGCAACCCCCGCGTCGCCCTCGCCACCCTGTTGACGGCCTGACGCCGCGGCGCGGCTACAACGGCACCGGCTCGATCAACACCGGCGCCTCGTGCAGGTAGGCGGTGGTGCGGCGCTTGGTGGCGATGTCCCGGTAGATGTTGTCCGCCGCTTCCTCGCCGACGCCCAGCACCGCCGCCAGGCGCGCGGCCTCGACACCGTGGTTGAAGGCCCACAGCGCCAGGTCCATCTGCGCATAGGGCAGCGCGAAATAGAACTCGTCCTGGCCCTGCGGCATGCTGTAGGTGTCGGTGGTCGGCTCGGCCTCGCAGATGGCGTCGGGCAGCCCCAGGTGGCGGGCCAGCGCGTACACCTGCGACTTGTACAGGTGGGCGATGGGCTTGACGTCGGCGGCGCCGTCGCCGTTCTTGACGAAGAAGCCCTGGTCGTATTCCAGCCGGTTGGGCGTGCCGACCACGGCGTAGTTGAGACGGTCGGCGTGGAAGTACTCGATGGTCTTGCGCACGCGCTGCTTGAAGTTGGTCGCCGCCACGATGGTCAGGTATTCCTGCAGGCCGAGCCGCTTCTCCATCACTTCGCCGTCCGGCGACTGCACCACCAGGTTGAAGCGGTTGATCTGGCCGGCGCTGCCGCCGCTGATGACGATCTTGTTCTTCCAGCCTTCGCCGTAGTCGGGGAAGGTGGCGCGGATCGCCTCGTCGCGCCAGCGGTAGCAGCCGATCGCTTCCAGGGTGGGGGCGATGTTCTGCTCGGTGTACCCGATGCCGAGATGCTCCACGAGCTGGCGGCCGCGGTCCTGGGTGTCGGCGGCCGAGTCCCGCTCCGGCAGCAGCAGGCCGTAGACCCGGTCGGCGCCCAGCGCGCGCACCGCCAGGGCGGCGCTCACCGAGCTGTCGATACCGCCCGACACGGCCACCACCAGCCCCCGCTTGTGCAGGGTGGTGCGCATGATGTCGCGCAGGCGGGCGCCGATGCGTTCCACCTCCGCGGCTTCGTCGATGCGGAGAACGTCTTTGCTGAATTCCACTGGCATGTCACTGGCCCCTGTTGGTCTCTTGCAGCACATGGCGCCGGATCTTGCCCGACGCCGTCTTCGGCAGTTCCTGTACGAATTCGATGAACTTCGGCACCTTGTAGGCGGCCAGGTTCCTGCGGCACCAGGCCTGCACGGCCCGCGGCTCCAGCTCCGCCCCGTTGCCGGGCACGATCACCGCCTTGATCACCTGGCCGAGGATCTCCTCGGGCACGCCGACCACCGCCACTTCGGCCACCTCGTCCATTTCGGCGATGACTTCCTCGATCTCCTGCGGGGCGATGCGGTTGGCGCCGCTCTTGATCATATCCGAGCGGCGGCCGTCCATGTAGATGTAGCCCTCTTCGTCCATGTGCGCGAGGTCGCCGGTGCGCAGCCAGCCGTCGCGCAGCACCCGGGCGGTCGCCTCCGGATTTTTCCAGTAGCCGGGCGTGATGTTGTCGCCACGGGCGCAGATCTCGCCGGTGACACCGGCCGGCAACGGCTCGAAGGTCTGCTCGTCGCGGATCTCGATCTGCACGCCGGGGATGGCGATGCCCACCGAGCCCAGCTTGTCGCGCAGCCGCTCGGGCGGCAGCCAGGTCAGGCGGGCGGTGGCCTCGGTCTGGCCGTACATGACGTAGAACGCCACATGCGGGACGATCTCCAGCAGGCGCTCGATGGCGGCCGGCGGCATGGGGCCGCCGGCCTGGGTCATGTAGCGCAGCGAGGACAGGTCGAATTCCTCCAGCCGGGTGCGGTTGAGCAGCAGGGCATAGGTCGAGGGCACGCCCGAGAATCCCGTCACCCGCTCCGCGGCCAGGGTCTCCAGCACCTTGCGCGGATACAGCAGGCTGTTCTCCAGCACCACCCGGCCGCCGCTGGCCAGGTGGGTGTGCAGCACCGAGTTGCCGTAGGTGTAGTAGAAGGGCAGGACGTTCAGCACGCTGTCGCCGGCGGCCAGCCGCAGGTAGGAAATGATGGACGCGACATTGCTGTCGAGGTTGCGGTGCGACTGCATGACGCCCTTGGGTGCGCCGGTGGTGCCGGAGGTGTAGATGATCGCCGCCAGGCGCTCCGGATCGGACAGCAGCGACCAGTCGGGCTCATCCGGATTGCTGGCCTGCACCCGCGTCCAGCCGTCGTCGTCGGCCGCGCCACTGCAGTCGACCTCGACCAGCCGCGCCTGGCCCTCGCAGGCCGCGCCCAGGGCGTCGAAGCCTGGGTAGCGGCGGCTGGCGAACAGGTGGGTCGCGCCGCTGTGGCGCAGCCAGTGGCCGATGTCGCGCGCCCGGGCCTCGGTGTTGAGGCCGACGGCGACGCCGCCGGCGGCGAGGATGCCGTAGTAGGCGGCCGCGTACTGGGGCGAATTCTCCAGCA
>JALSRI010000184.1 GCA_026984835.1 Thiohalobacter sp.
CTGCTGACGGTGTTCTCCTTCAACCTGTGGGCGGATTTCAAGCCCATGGCCTGGCTGGAGGTGTTCCGCGACGCCACCCTGTTCGACCTGCTGGACTACCTGACCGCCAACCTCATGCTGCCGCTGGGCGGCCTGTTCATCGCCCTGTTCGCGGCCTGGGTGATGAAGCGCGACGACAGCCTGGAGGAGCTGGACATGGGCGACGGCCCGGCCTATCGCCTGTGGCGCTTCCTGGTCCGCTACGTGACGCCGGTGGCGGTGCTGATCGTGTTCCTGAACGTCACGGGCCTGGTCGACTTCGGACACCTGCTGGGGGCCGGATGACCAGTATCCACAAGTCGGCGCTGGTGCCCTATACGCCGGCCGAGATGTTCGCACTGGTGGACGACATCGAGTCCTACCCCCGGTTCCTGCCCTGGTGCGGTGACGCGAAGGTGCTGTCGCGCAGCGACGACGAGGTGCGCGCCTGCATCACCATCTCCAGGGGGGCGGTCAACAAGACCTTCACCACCTGCAACCGCAACCAGCCGGGCAAGATGATCGAGATGCGGCTGGAGGAGGGCCCTTTCTCCCGGCTGGAGGGTTTCTGGCGTTTCGACCCGCTGGGGGAGGAGGGCTGCCGGGTGTCGCTGGATCTGGAGTTCGAGTTCGCCAGCCGCATGCTGGGGCTGGTCATCGGCCCGGTATTCAGCCAGATTGCGGATTCACTGGTGGACGCCTTTCACAAGCGAGCAGTGGACGTCTATGGGAAACGATAGCATTCGTGTCGAGGTGGCCTACGCGCTGCCGCACGAGCAGGTCATCCTGCCGCTGGAGCTGCCGGCCGGCAGCACCCTCATGCAGGCCATCGAGCAGTCGGGCATTCTCAAGCGCTTTCCCGACATCGACCTGAGCCGGCAGAAGGTCGGCATCTTCGGCAAGCTCAAGAAGCCCGACCAGGTGTTGCGCGACGGCGACCGGGTGGAGATCTACCGGCCGCTGATCGCCGATCCCAAGGAAGTGCGCAAGCAGCGCGCCGCGCAGGGCAAGCGCATGAAGAAGGGCGGCGGCGACCTGGAGTCCGCTCAGTAGGCCGGGCCGTCTCCCGTCGGCGGCGGACTGCCGCCGGGCGGTGGCCCGCCGTGCTGGTGGCTGTGCACCGCGTCCTCCCCGCCGCTGCCGCCGAAGCTCAGCCAGCGCCACAGGCGGGTCAGCACGCCCAGGTTCTCCGGCTCCTGCGGCGGCACCACCACCGTCACCTGCCGTTCCTGCGGCCTGGCCGCGGCGGTCAGGTCGGGGTGCACGGTACCGCTGAGGCGGGCCAGGCGGTCTCCCTCGAAGAACACCGTGAGCCGTTCCAGCTTGCGCTCGCCGCCCTTGCTGCCCGGCTCGTAGAGATAGACGTAGTCCCAGCGGTCGGCGTGGAAGGGGTCGCGGACCAGCGGCGTGCCCATGACGAAGCGCACCTGGTCGCGGCTCATGCCGGGGCGCAGCCGGTCGACGGCGTCCTGGCTGATGACATTGCCCTGCTGGATGTCGATGCGGTAGACGAAGGGCAGGCGGCTGGTGACGGGGTCGGTGCTGCAGCCCGACATCAAACTGCTTGCAATGGCGATAACAGGGATGAGAAGCTTTTGCATCTGGCGCGCAGGTCGATCCGGTGCGGGTTGACGGACGGGCCGCATCATAACCGAATCGGTCCTTTTTTGACACGGGCCGGCGCGGCGGCGTGGACTGCCGCGTGGACAGGACGGGAAGTACAGTGGAATCCAGCGATCTGAGAAAAGCCGGTCTGAAAGTGACCCTGCCGAGGATGAAGATCCTCGAAATCCTCGAAACCAGCGAGACGCGCCACCTCAGCGCCGAGGACGTCTACAAGATCCTGCTGGACGCCGACGAGGACATCGGCCTGGCCACCGTGTACCGGGTGTTGACCCAGTTCGAGGCCGCCGGCCTGGTGACGCGCCACCACTTCGAGGGCGGCCATTCCGTGTTCGAACTCAGCCAGGGCGGCCACCACGACCACATCGTCTGCAACCAGTGCGGCAAGATCACCGAGTTCGTGGACGAGACCATCGAGAAGTGCCAGCACGACGTGGCCAGGCGCGAAGGCTTCGAGATCCGCGACCACGCGCTCATCATCTACGGCGACTGCATCCGCAAGAACTGCCCGAACCGGCCGGCGGGGGAATAGCCGGAGGCGGGGGTTATATCGCCACGGAAAGCACGGACAGGGCCTTTTTCTTGTGGGCCTTGCTCTGACCCGGGGGCGCTGTTCAGCCACGAAGGCGCGCGAAGGAAAACCGGGGAAAAACCTGTTTTTAACCACGAAGGCGCACTAAGGCGCACGAGGGAAAACCGGTAAAGAACCCGTTTTTTAACCGCGAAGGACGCGAAGGGAAAAAGAAAAAGATTGAAAAGATCTTCCTTCGCGTCCTTCGCGTCCTTCGCGGTGATATTCTTTTCCTTGAACCCGTGTTCCTGCTTTCCGTGTTTTCCGTGGCCATTAAAGGGAGATTTTCAGCCTGCTCCGAACCGCCATCATGAGGGGGTTCGCTTCTTCGCGGGTGAGGCGGCCAGTGCCAGCATTTCGGCGGCGTGTTCGCGGGTCTGGGTGGTGATGCGGCGCCCGCCCAGCATGCGGGCGATTTCTTCCGTGCGTTCGTTGCCGGTGAGGGCACGCACCCGGGTGCGGGTGGTCTTCTCGCCCTTGAGCTTGCTCACCTGCAGGTGGTGGTGGGCCTGGGCGGCGACCTGGGGCAGGTGGGTGACGCACAGCACCTGGCGGTCGTCGCCCAGGGTGCGCAGCAGCCGGCCGACGGTCTCGGCGGTGGCGCCGCCGACGCCGGCGTCGACTTCGTCGAAGATCAGGGTGGGGATGCGGGCGTTCCTGGCGGCGATGACCTGGATGGCCAGGCTGATGCGCGACAGTTCGCCGCCGGAGGCGACCCGGGTCAGCGCCAGGGGCGGCTGGCCGGGGTTGGCGGAGACGCGGTATTCGATGCGGTCCGTGCCCTGCGCCGCCGGTGTGGCGTCGTCGCGCGTCTCCACCGCGATCTCGAAGCGGCCACCTTCCATGCCCAGTTCCTGCATGGCGGCGGTGACGGCCTTGCCGAAGGCTTGTGCGGTCTTGCAGCGGGCGCGGTGCAGGCGCAGCATCGTGGCGTCGTAGTCGGCGCGCAGCCGGTCGCGCTCGGCCAGCAGGGCGTCGAGGCGTTCGTCGGCGTGTTCCAGCGACGCCAGTTCGTCGGCCAGGCGGCGGTGCAGGGCGGGCAGCGCCTCGGCCTCGACCCGATGCTTGCGGGCCAGGTCGTGGATCTGTTCCAGGCGCTGTTCCAGCCACGCCAGGCGGTCCGGGTCCAGTTCCAGGCGCTGGCGGTAGTGGCGCAGGCTGTCGACGGCCTCCTGCATCTGCACCAGCGCGTTGTCCAGGCACTCCGAGGCGCCGTCCAGGGCCGGATCGATGGCGGCCAGCCCGGCGATGTCGGCCCGGGCGCGGGCGATGACGGCCTGGGCGGCGTGGGCGTCGTCGTCGTAGAGCTGCGCCAGGCAGCGTTCGCAGGTCTCGATCAGGGTGCCGGCGTTGGCCAGCCGGCCGTGCTCCTCGTGCAGCTCGCGCAGCTCGTCTTCGCCCAGCGCCAGTTCGTCGAGTTCACGACACTGGAAGCGCAGGAATTCCAGCCGCGTGTCGCGGTCCTGTTCGCCGCCGGTGAGGGCCTCGATGTCGGCGCAGGTCCGTTGCCAGCGCGAGAAGGTGTCGGCCAGCGTTTCCAGCAGCGCGGCGTGGTCGCCGTGGGCGTCCAGCAGCTGGCGCTGCACGGCGGGACGCATCAGGGACTGGTGTTCGTGCTGGCCGTGGATGTCGACCAGCCGCTCGCCCAGTTCGCGCAGCGACTGCACCGGCACCGGCGTGCCGTTGATGTAGGCGCGCGAGCGCCCCTCGCGGGCGATGCTGCGGCGCAGCTGGCATTCGCCTTCGGCTTCCAGCGCCTGCTCGGCCAGCCAGGCCTGCACCGCCGGCAGGGCGGCGACGTCGAACAGGGCGCTGATCTCGGCCCGTGCGCAGCCGTGGCGGACGCTGGCGGCGTCGGCGCGGTCGCCCAGCAGCAGCCCCAGCGCCCCCAGCAGGATGGACTTGCCGGCCCCGGTCTCGCCGGTCAGCGCCGTCATGCCGGGGGCGAAGTCGATCTCCAGCTCGTCGATGATGGCGAAGTTGCGGATGTGCAGTGAGAGGAGCATTGTTCTGATTCCAGCCTACCGTACAGGCGCAGAGAGCGCGGAGAGACGCAGAGAAAGGATGTTATTGTATTTCATAGCGTACCTTTGCGCCTTTGCGGTAGCTGTTCTACGGTTGCTCCGCCCAGCGCAGTTTCCTGCGCATGATGTCGAAATGGTCGTGTCCCGGCGGGTGGATGAGGTGCAGGTCGTGGTCCTTGCGGCGGATCAGCACGTGGTCGCCGGCCACCAGGCCGAAGTTGATCTGGCCGTCGCAGGTGATCTGGGCCTTGGTGGTGTCGTCGCCGTGCACCAGGATGTCGATCTCGCTGCGGTCGTCGATGACGAAGGGGCGGTTGCTGAGGGTGTGCGGGCAGATGGGCACCAGCACCACTGCCTGCAGGGTGGGGTCCAGGATGGGGCCGCCGCCGGACAGGGCGTAGGCGGTCGAGCCGGTCGGTGTGGCCACGATCAGGCCGTCGGCGCGCTGGGTGTTGAGGTAGCGGCCGTCGATGCGGGTCTCCAGCTCGATCATGCGGGCGATGTCCCACTTGTGCACCACCACGTCGTTGAGGGCGTCGCTCTCGCTCATGCTCTGGCCGCCACGCAGCACCCGGGCGTGCAGCAGCGAGCGGCGTTCTTCTTCGTAGCGGCCGGCCAGGATCTCGTCCATGCGCTCGTGCATCTCGTCCGGCGACACGTCGGCCAGGAAGCCGAGCCGGCCCAGGTTGACGCCCAGCACCGGCACCTCGGCCTCCGCCAGGCTGCGGGCAGCATTGAGCAGGGTGCCGTCGCCGCCCACCACGATGGCCAGGTCGCTGCCGGCGGCCAGCGCCGCGCGCTCCAGCACCGGGTGGGCCGGCGGCGAGAAATAGCTGGCCGCGCTCTCGTCCAGCAGCACCTCCAGGCCGCGCCGCTCCAGGTCCAGCATGAGCTGGCCCAGGGTGTCGGCCACGGCGGGGTCGCTGTACTTGGCGATCAGTCCTATACGTTTGAACCGGTCTGGCATGGGGTGCCCTGGTGTCGTTTCGGGCCATGCTACCGGCTAACGGGCGGCCCGCCAACTGCCCGTACACATTGACAGTTTTCCGTCGAATTGATAGCTTGTTAGCACTCCCAAGCCCCGAGTGCCAAACCCGGCTGGCCGAGTCATCGTGAAACAGGCGTTCCCATGGCAGCCATACCCGAATTATCCGACCGCGCACAGCACCTGCTCAAGGTCCTGACCGAGCGCTATATCCGCGAGGGCCAGCCGGTGGGTTCGCGTACGCTGGCGCGCGACACCGGGCTGAAGCTCAGTCCGGCCACCATACGCAACGTCATGGCGGACCTGGAAGATCTGGGCCTGGTGGAGTCGCCGCACACCTCGGCCGGGCGGGTGCCGACCGTGGCCGGCTACCGCATGTTCGTCGACTCGCTGCTGACGGTGCGGCCGCTGGATCTGGACGAGGTCGAGCGCCTGAAGAGCTCGCTGGAGATCGAGGCGGAGTCGCGGGAGCTGGTCGAGTCGGCCTCCGGCCTGCTGTCCGACATCACGCGCCTGGCCGGCGTGGTGACCCTGCCGCGCCGCGAGCACGCGGCCCTGCAGCGGGTCGAGTTCCTGCCACTGTCGGGCCGCAAGGTGCTGGCCATCCTGGTGGTCAACGAGCAGGAGGTGCAGAACTGCATCATCGAGACCGAGCGCCTATGCAGCCCGGCCGAGCTGCAGCAGGCCTCCAACTACCTCAACGAACAGTTCGCCGGCAAGGAGCTGGCCACGGTGCGGGCGCGGCTGGTGCGGGAGCTGCGTGAGACCCGCGATCATCTCGACCGCATGATGGGTACGGCGCTGGACATGGCCGACCGGGTGCTGGGCAGCGCCGAGGAGGGCGGCGACTACGTGCTGGCCGGGCAGGCCAACCTGCTGGAGTTCGACGAACTGTGCAGCGTCAGCACCCTGCGCCAGTTGTTCGAGGCCTTCGACGAGAAGCGCCACATCCTCAAGCTGCTCGACCAGTGCGTGCACAGCGAGGGGGTGCAGATCTTCATCGGCGAGGAATCGGGCTACCGCATGCTGGACGAGTGCAGCGTGGTGACGGCGCCCTACTCGGTGGAGGGCGAGGTGGTCGGGGTGCTGGGCGTCATCGGCCCCACGCGCATGGCCTACGAGCGGGTGATCCCGATCGTCGACGCCACGGCGCGGGTGCTGGGCGCCGCCTTGAATCCGCGCGATTAGCCCCCATATCGCTGAGTCAGACAGATTTTCGGCCGGCCGGCCGGTATGATGCGGGCCGGGTGTGATTATTCGTGAATTGCGAGGTGTTCGATGCAAGGTGAAGACAGGCCGATTCCGCAGGAGGCGGAACAACAGGCGGCGGGCGAGGTTGGGGCCGAGGCCGGGGCCGAGGCCACCGGCGACCACGCCGAATTGCACGCCCTGCTGGAGGATGCGCGCAACAAGGCCGACGACCACTGGAACCAGTGCCTGCGCCTGCAGGCCGAGATCGACAACCTGCACAAGCGCAAGGAGCGCGATCTCGCCAATGCCCACAAGTTTGCGCTGGAGAAGATCGCCGCCGAGCTGCTGCCGGTGAAGGACAGCCTGGAAATGGGCGTCGCCGCGGCGCGCGAGGGCGGCGAGGTCGATCCGGACAAGCTGCTGGAAGGCAGCGAGCTGACGCTGAAAATGCTCGGCGCGGTGCTTGAGAAATTCAATATTAAAGAAATCAATCCGTTGAACGAACCATTTAATCCGGAATATCACGAGGCCATGTCCATGCAGGAGCGCGCCGACGTGCCGCCCAACACGGTCGTGGCCGTGGTGCAGAAGGGTTACATGCTCAACGACCGCCTCATCCGGCCGGCCATGGTGATCGTGTCCAAGGCGGCCTCCGGGGCCGGCCGGCTGGACGAGCAGGCTTGAAATCCGGCCGGCGACCCCAATCTAGACAGGCAGCCGGTTTAAATCTGAGTACTGAACAGTTGAAATTAGCGAACCTGGGAGACTGAACCAAATGGGCAAGATAATCGGAATCGACCTCGGCACCACGAACTCGTGCGTCGCGGTCATGGAAGGCGGCAAGCCGCGCGTGATCGAGAACAGCGAGGGTGACCGCACCACGCCGTCCATCGTGGCCTTCGCCGACGGCGACGAGGTGCTGGTGGGCCAGGCGGCCAAGCGCCAGGCGGTCACCAATCCCGAGAATACCCTGTTTGCCATCAAGCGCCTGATCGGGCGCAAGTTCGAGGACGCCGAGGTCCAGAAGGACATCGAGCTGGTTCCCTACAAGATCGTCAAGGCCGACAACGGCGACGCCTGGGTGGAAGTGAAGGGCAAGAAGATGGCTCCCCAGGAGATCGCCGCCCGCGTGCTGCAGAAGATGAAGAAGACCGCGGAAGACTACCTCGGCGAGGACGTCACCGAGGCCGTCATCACCGTGCCCGCCTACTTCAACGATTCCCAGCGCCAGGCCACCAAGGACGCCGGCCGCATCGCCGGCCTCGACGTCAAGCGCATCATCAACGAGCCGACCGCGGCGGCGCTGGCCTACGGCATGGACAAGAAGCGCGGCGACGTCAAGATCGCCGTCTACGACCTGGGCGGCGGCACCTTCGATATCTCCATCATCGAGATCGCCGAGATCGACGGTGAGCACCAGTTCGAGGTGCTGTCCACCAACGGCGACACCTTCCTCGGCGGCGAGGACTTCGACAAGCGCCTGATCGACTACCTGGCCGACGAATTCAAGAAGGACCAGGGCATCGACCTGCGCGGCGACCCGCTGGCCATGCAGCGTCTCAAGGAGGCCGCCGAGAAGGCCAAGATCGAGCTGTCCTCGGCCAACCAGACCGACGTCAACCTGCCGTACATCACGGCCGACGCCTCCGGTCCCAAGCACCTGAACATCAAGGTCACCCGCGCCAAGCTGGAATCGCTGGTCGAGGACCTGATCGCCCGCACCATCGAGCCCTGCAAGCTGGCGCTCAAGGATGCCGGCCTGTCGGTCGGCGAGATCAACGACGTCATCCTGGTGGGCGGCCAGACCCGCATGCCCAAGGTGCAGGAGGCGGTGCAGGAGTTCTTCGGCAGGGAGCCGCGCAAGGACGTCAACCCGGACGAGGCGGTCGCCATCGGCGCGGCCATCCAGGGCGGCGTGCTGGGCGGCGAGGTCAAGGACGTGCTGCTGCTCGACGTGACCCCGCTGAGCCTCGGCATCGAGACCCTGGGCGGCGTCATGACCAAGCTGATCGAGAAGAACACCACCATCCCGACCAAGGCGACCCAGGTGTTCTCGACCGCCGACGACAACCAGAGCGCGGTGACCGTGCACGTGCTGCAGGGTGAGCGCGAACAGGCCAGCGCCAACAAGTCGCTGGGCCGTTTCGATCTCACCGACATCCCGCCGGCGCCGCGCGGTGTGCCGCAGATCGAGGTCACCTTCGACATCGACGCCAACGGCATCCTGCACGTGTCGGCCAAGGACAAGGGCACCGGCAAGGAGCAGAAGATCGTCATCAAGGCGTCTTCGGGCCTGTCCGAGGAAGAGATCGAGAAGATGGTCCGCGACGCCGAGGCGCACGCCGACGAGGATCGCAAGTTCCACGAGCTGGTCGACGCCCGCAACGCCGCCGACAACATGATCCACGCCACCGAGAAGTCGCTCAAGGAACTGGGCGAGGACAAGGTGGGCGCCGACGAGAAGAAGGCCATCGAAGAGGCCATCGAGGCGCTCAAGAAGGCCATGGAAGGCGACGACAAGGGCGAGATCGAGACCAGGACCCAGAAGCTGGCCGAACTGTCCGGCAAGCTGGCCGAGAAGCTCTACGCCGAGAAGGGCGGGGCGGAAGCGGCCGGTGGTGCGGGTGCCGCCGGCGCGGCCGGCGGCGCCGAGAGCGCCGAGGCCCCGGCCGGCGGGGACGACGTCGTCGATGCCGAGTTCGAAGAGGTCAAGGACGACGACAAGTAGACGGCACGGCAGCGGCGCATACCGGTCC
>JALSRI010000185.1 GCA_026984835.1 Thiohalobacter sp.
TGCACCTTGGTGACCAGCGGGCAGGTGGCGTCGAACACCTTCAGGCCGCGCGCGTCGGCCTCCCGGCGCACCGCCTGTGACACGCCATGGGCGCTGAAGATGACGGTGGCGCCGGCCGGCACCGCGTCCAGTTCCTCGACGAACACGGCGCCGCGCGCGCGCAGTTCCTCGACCACGAACCGGTTGTGGACCACTTCGTGGCGCACGTAGATGGGCGGGCCGAACAGGTCCAGGGCCCGTTCGACGATGTCGATGGCGCGGTCGACGCCGGCGCAGAAGCCGCGCGGGTTGGCGAGGATGACTTTCATGGCGGGATTATATACCCCCATCCCCCCTTGTAGGAGCGGGCTTGCCCGCGATCACGGCGGCCACGCCCACACACAGCAGGCAGCGAAACAATCGCGGGCAAGCCCGCTCCTACGGGGGGTGCTTCAATCGTCGCAGACGTCGTCGACGGCCAGGACCTCGACCTCGAAGACGATCTCGCGGCCGGCCAGCGGGTGGTTGAAGTCCACTTTCACCTCCTCGTCGCCCACGGCGACCACGGTGCCGGCCACTTCCAGGCCGTCCGGGGTGGTGAAGCCGATGACCTGGCCGGCTTCCGGTCGCAGGTCGGCCGGGAAGGATTCCAGGGGCACGTGGTTGACGGCCGCCGGGTCGGGCATGCCGAAGGCCTGGCCCGGCATCAGGGTCAGGGTCTGGCGTTCGCCGGGGCGCAGGCCGAGCAGGGCCAGCTCCAGGCCGCGGTCCAGGGTGCCGTCGCCGAGGGTGAAGCCGAGCGGTTCGGCGTCGAAGCTGCTGTCGACGGGCGTACCATCGGCCAGCCGGATGGCATAGTGCAGGGTCACGCGTGAACCCATGGCGATCGGCATCAGCCTTCCTCCTCCCGGCCGCGATGAAACAGGCTTTCCCAGATGAGCATGGCGGCGCCGACGCTGATGGCCGAATCGGCGATGTTGAAGGCCGGCCAGTAGAAGCTGCCGTAGTAGAGCTGGATGAAGTCCACCACGTGGCCCAGCAGGATGCGGTCGACGAGATTGCCCAGCGCGCCGCCCAGGATCAGCGCCAAGCCGGCCGCCGTCCATTGCTGCCCGGCGCCGAGCCGGCGCAGCCAGGCCAGGATGGCCACCACCGCAACCACCGCCACGGCGGTGAAGAACCAGCGCTGCCAGCCGCCCGCCTCACTCAGGAAGGAAAACGCCGCACCGCGGTTGTACATGAGGGTCAGGTTGAACGAGGGCAGCACCGCCACCGGCACCCCGTAGTCCAGGCTGCGTTCCGCCAGCCATTTGCTGGCCTGGTCCAGCAGCACCACCAGCGCCGACAGCCACAGCCATTTCAGCATCAGGCGAAACGGCGCCGCTCGCCGCCGCCGACCACGTTCTCCACGCAGCGCGCGCACAGCTCCGGGTGTTCCGCGTGGCGGCCCACGTCCTCGCGCCGGTGCCAGCAGCGTACGCACTTCTCCTGTTCCGAGGCGGTGACGGTGATGGCCAGGTGCCGGCCGTCCACCTCGGCGGGCAGGGCGTTGCCGGGGGCCTCGGCCAGCGGGTGCACGCGCGCGTAGGAGGTGATGAGCACGAAGCGCAGCTCGTCCTCCAGGCGACCGAGCTGTTCCAGCAGTTCGTCGTCGCAGTACAGGTCGACCTCGGCGTCCAGCGAGGAGCCGATGGCGCCGTCCACGCGCAGCTTCTCCAGCTCCTTGCTGACTCGCTCGCGCACGCCGAGCACCGTCTGCCAGTAGCCGGGACCGAAGCGTTCGGCGGCCTCCTCGTCCCCGGCAAAGGCCTCCGGCAGCGGGTGCCAGGTCTCCAGGAACACCGACTCGCCGCGCTCGCCCGGCAGGTGGCGCCAGATCTCCTCGGCGGTGAAGCTGAGAATGGGCGCCAGCCAGCGCACCAGCGCCTCGGCGATGTGGTACAGGGCGGTCTGCGCCGAGCGCCGCGCCCGGCTGTCGGCCTGGGTGGTGTACTGCCGGTCCTTGATGATGTCCAGGTAGAAGCTGCCCATGTCGACGGCGCAGAAGTTGTGCACGCGCTGGTAGATATGGTGGAACTCGTAGGCCTCGTAGGCGCGCAGCACCTCGGTCTGCAGCCCGGCGGCGCGCGCCAGCGCCCAGCGGTCCAGCATCAGCATCTGCTGCGGCTCCAGGGCGTCGCCGGCGGGGTCGAAGCCGTGCAGGTTGGCGAGCAGGAAGCGCGCCGTGTTGCGCAGCCGCCGGTAGGCGTCGGCGGTGCGCCGCAGGATTTCGTCGGACACGCTCATTTCGCCGCGGTAGTCGGTGGCCGCCACCCACAGGCGCAGGATGTCGGCGCCCAGGCTGTTGACCACCTTCTGCGGCGCCACCACGTTGCCGCGCGACTTGGACATCTTCTCGCCTTTCGCGTCCACCGTGAAGCCGTGCGTCAGCACCTGCCGGTAGGGGGCGCCGCCGCGCATGCCCACCGAGGTCAGCAGCGAGGACTGGAACCAGCCGCGGTGCTGGTCCGAGCCTTCCAGGTACAGGTCGGCGGGAAAGGCCAGTTCCTCGCGCTGCTCCAGTACGCAGTAGTGGCTGGTGCCGGAATCGAACCAGACGTCCAGGGTGTCGCCGACCTTGTCGTAGTCGCCGGCTTCGTCGCCCAGCAGCTCGGCGGCGTCGAGTTCGAACCAGGCGTCGACGCCATGGCGCTCGACGCGCAGCGCCACTTCCTCGATCAGGCGTTCGGTGTCCGGGTGTAACTCACCGGTCTTTCTGTGCACGAACAGGGCGATGGGCACGCCCCAGGTGCGCTGGCGCGAGATGCACCAGTCCGGGCGCCCGGCCACCATGCCCTCGATGCGCGCCCGCCCCCAGTCCGGCAGCCATTCCACCTCGCCGATGGCGGCCAGCGCGCGCTCGCGCAGGCCATTGTGGTCCATGCTGATGAACCACTGCGGCGTGGCGCGGAAGATGATGGGCGTCTTGTGGCGCCAGCAGTGCGGGTAGCTGTGGCGCAGCGCCTCGACGCGCAGCAGCGCGCCCTTCGCCTTGAGCACGTCGATGACATGGTCGTTGGCGGTGAACACGTGCAGCCCCTCGAACAGCGGCGTGCCCTCGACGAATACGCCGTTCGGCCCCACCGGGTTGTCGACCGGCAGGTGATAGCGCTGGCCGGCCACATAGTCCTCCTGGCCGTGGCCGGGCGCGGTGTGCACGGCGCCGGTGCCGGCCTCGGTGGTGACGTGATCGCCGAGGATGACGGGCACGTCGCGCTCGTAGAAGGGGTGGTGCAGCTTCAACCCCTCCAGCGCCTCGCCCTTGCCGTAGGCGAGAATGCGGTAGTCGTCGCATTCGTAACGCAGCATGATGTCCTTGAGCAGGGCGTCGGCCAGCACCAGGCGTTCGGGGCCCTGGCCGACGTCGGCCTGCACCACCACGTAGTCCAGCTCCGGGTTCAGCGCCACGGCACGGTTGGCCGGCAGCGTCCAGGGCGTGGTGGTCCAGATCACCACCGACATGGGCCCCTCGCCCTTGTCGTCGGCGTGCTGGCAGCGCGCGAACACCGCCTCCTCGTCTTCCACCGGGAAGCGCACGTCGATGGCCGGCGAGGTCTTGTCCTCGTACTCGACCTCGGCCTCGGCCAGCGCCGAGCCGCAGTCGGTGCACCAGTGCACCGGCTTGTAGCCCTTGCTCAGGTGGCCATTGGCGGCGATCCGCCCCAGTGCCCGGATGATGTCGGCCTCGTAGCGGAAATCCATGGTCAGGTAGGGGTGCCGCCAGTCGCCCAGCACCCCCAGGCGGATGAAGTCGCGACGCTGGCCGTCGACCTGCCTGGCGGCGTACTCGCGGCATTTGGCGCGGAAGGTGGCGGCGTCGACCTTCTGCCCCACCTTGCCCACCTTCTTCTCCACGTTCAGCTCGATGGGCAGGCCATGGCAGTCCCAGCCCGGCACGTAGGGCGCGTCGTAGCCGCCCAGGGTGCGGCTCTTGACGATGATGTCCTTGAGCACCTTGTTGACGGCGTGACCGATGTGGATCTCGCCGTTGGCATAGGGCGGGCCGTCGTGCAGCACGAACCTGGGCCGCCCTTCGCCGAGCGCGCGCAGGCGGGCATAGAGATCGATCTCCTCCCAGTGCCTGAGCACCTCCGGCTCGCGGTTGGCGAGATTGGCCTTCATGGGGAAGGCCGTCCTGGGCAGGTTCAGCGTATGCTTGTAGTCAGTCATGCCTCGGTCACCGCAAAGACCGCGCGCGCGGCCTCAGCATCCAGTTGGATCTGCTCCTTCAGCGCCTCGAAGGAGTCGAATTTCTTTTCGTCGCGCAGCCGGCGCACGAACTCCACATCGACGTGACGGCCGTACAGGTCGCCGTCGAAACCGAACAGGTGCACCTCCAGCACCAGGCGCGTGCCGTCCACCGTCGGCCGGGTGCCCAGGTTGGCCACCCCCGGCCGCGGCCGGCCGTCCACCCCCAGCATGCGCACTGCGAACACGCCGCGCAAGGGGCTGGCGACCCGGTGCAGGTGAATGTTGGCGGTCGGAAAGCCGATGCCGCGGCCGCGCCGGTCGCCCGGCGCCACCCGGCCGCTGATGCAATAGGGTCGCCCCAGCAGGCGTTCGGCCAGTCCCAGGTCGCCGGCCGCCAGCGCCTCGCGCACCCGCGTGCTGCTGACCCGCTGGCCGTCGACGCTGAAGGTGGCGGTCGCCACCACCGGGAAGCCGTGGCGCTCGCCGGCCCGTGCGAGCAGGGCGAAATCGCCGCTGCGGCCCTTGCCGAAGCGGAAGTCGTCGCCCACCACCAGGTAGCGTACGCCCAGTCCCCGTACCAGCACCCGCTCGATGAAGGCGTCCGCGTCCAGCGCCGCCAGCCGCGGCCCGAAACGCAGGCACAGCACCCGCTCCACGCCGTGGTCACGGAACACGCCCAGCTTCTCGCGCAGGCGGCTGAGCCGGGCCGGCGCCCGCGCCGGCGCGAAATACTCCTGCGGTGTCGGCTCGAAGGTGATCACCGTGTCCGGCAGACCGAGCGCCGTGGCCTGTTCGCGCAACTGGTCCAGCACCGCCAGGTGGCCGCGGTGCACGCCATCGAAATTGCCGATGGTCGCCGCGCAGCCCCGGTGGCCCGGCTTCAGGTTGTGCAGTCCTCGGATCAGCTCCATGGGGCTCGGGGTGGGCGTTGGCGAAAGTGGCGGATTATAACGGCTTCTTCGCCGGTTCTCACGGCGAACCGCCCAACAAGCCGGGGCGTTGGCGAACAGCCAGGGGGGTGACCGAAGGGAATCCCTCCAGAACGGTCCGGCGGCCACCACCGAAACGGGGTGAAACGGCGGGGGATGCCCGGCTGGACCGAAGGGGTTCGAGGCCACGCGACGGTGTCCACCGCACCGGCTTTCCGGTGGGGTTCGCTACGCTCACCCCACCCTGCGGGTGGCTACGGTTTCGCAGGGTGGGGTGAACGAAGTGAACCCCACCATGATTCCGACGCGTTGTCCCCGAACGCCATGGCGCAAAGACGCAAGGACCGCCAGGGCGGAATGAAACCAAAACCTTTGCATTCCTCCGCGTTCTCCGCGCCTTTGCGTCAGGTTTTGCGACCGCGCCCCGGCAAGGCCGCCCGGCGGGGGTCGCCGCTCGCTCAGGGCGCTCGCGGCGACCAGAACACCGACAGGCGCAGCCCCGTCAGCCGCAGCGCCGCCAGGTAGGTCACCACCCCGGCCACCACCCAGGCGGCGATCTGCGTCGCCCGCGCCCCCCCGTCCATGGCCAGCCACGCCGAGACCGCCGGCACGCCCCGGGCGAGCACCGCCGCCATCACCGCATTGGCGACCAGCAGCCGCAGCGCCAGCGGCCACCAGCCGGGCGACGGCCGGTACACGCCGTCACGCCGCAGGCGCCGGTACAGCAGACCCGCGTTCAGGTAGCTGGCCAGCGCCGTGGCCAGCGCCAGGCCGGCGTGGGCGCCGGGGACCTGCAGCACGACCATCGGCACCACGAACAGGAGGTTCAGCACCATGTTGGCGATCAGCGCCCGTACCGCGATGCGCACCGGGGTGCGCGTGTCCTGGCGCGCGTAGAAGGCCGGCGCCAGGATCTTCACCAGCATGAAACCCGGCAGGCCGAGGCCGTAGGCGACCAGGGCCAGGCCGGCCATGTCCACGTCACGGGCGCCGAAGCCGTCGTACTGGAACAGGGTGGCGACCGCCGGCCGCGCCAGCAGGATCAGGCCGACCGCCGCCGGCGCGCCGATCAGCAGCACCCAGCGCAGGCCGGCGTCGAGGTTGTGCGAGAACGCGTCCGCCTCGCCGCCGGCGTGGTTGCGCGACAGCACCGGCAGGATGACGGTGCCGAGCGCGATGCCGAAGACGCCGAGCGGGAACTCCACCAGGCGGTCGGCGTAATACAGCCAGCTGACGCTGCCGGTGACCAGGAAAGACGCCAGCAGGGTGTCGAACAGGAGGTTGATCTGCGCCACCGAGCTGCCCAGGATGCCGGGCCCCATGAGTGCGAGGATGCGGCGCACGCCGGAGTCGCGCAGTCCCCAGCGCGGCCGCGGCAGCAGGCGCACGCCGCGCAGCGCCGGCAGCAGGAACAGCACCTGCACGAAGCCGGCCGCCAGCACGCCCCAGGCCAGCGCCAGCATGGGCTGGTCCAGGCCCGGCGCGATGTACAGCGCCGCCGCGATCAGGACCAGGTTCAGCCATACCGGCGTGAACGCCACCATGCCGAAGCGCCCGTAGCTGTTGAGGATGCCGGCGGCGAAGGCGACCAGCGCCATGAACAGCAGGTAGGGGAAGGTGAAGCGCAGCATCTGGGCGGTGAGATCGAACTTGAGCGGGTCGGACAGGAAGCCGGGCGCGAACACCACCACCAGCAGCGGGCTGGCCAGCACCCCGGCCAGGGTCAGCAGCCCCAGCAGGCCGGCCAGGGTGCCGGCCACCCGGTCGACCAGCGCCTGCACCTCGGCGTGCTCGCGGCGGCTGCGATACTCCGACAGCACCGGCACGAAGGCCTGCGAGAAGGCGCCCTCGGCGAACAACCGGCGCATGAAGTTGGGGATCTTGAAGGCCACGAAGAAGGCGTCCATGCCGGCGTCGACGCCGAAGCGTGCGAACACCATGTCCCGCACCAGCCCCAGCACCCGCGACACCAGGGTCATGGCCCCCACCACGGCCGTGCTGCGGACCAGGCCGGCGCTCAAGCCGCCACCCCCGGCGGATTGACCCGGAGCGGCCGATTCCGTATGATTGCCGGCTCTTTTAAAGCGAATTCGGGAGTTCGACCTTGGCTAATTCGGCACAGGCCAGAAAGCGGGCACGGCAGGCTGACAAGCGCCGCCTGCGCAACCACAGCCAGCGTTCCACGCTGCGCACCCATATCAAGAAGGTCGTCAAGGCCGTCGCCAGCGGTGATGCGCAGGCCGCCACGGCCGCCTACCAGGCCGCCGTGCCGGTCATCGACGCCGCGGCAGGCAAGGGCCTGATCCACAAAAACAAGGCTGCCCGCCACAAGAGCCGTCTCAACCAGCACATCCGCGCCCTGCAGGGCTGAGGGCGCCACCCGGCGGCCCGCGAAAAGCCGGTCCAGGACCGGCTTTTTTGTGCGCGCCGTCGGGCCCCGGTTCACAGCAGCACCAGGTTGTCGCGGTGGATGAGCTCCGGCTCGTCCACGTAACCCAGCAGTTCCTCGATGCGTTCCGACGGCTGGCCGATGATGCGGCGCGCCTCGGCGGCACCGTAGTTGACCAGGCCGCGCGCCACCGGCGTACCGTCCGGCGCCTCGCAGCTCACCACCTCGCCGCGCGCGAAATCGCCCTCCACCGCCGTCACCCCGACCGGCAGCAGGCTGCGCCCCGCCTGGCGCAGCACCCGCACCGCGCCGTCGTCCAGTTTCAGGCGGCCGCGCACCTGCAGCTGGCCGGCCAGCCACCGCTTGCGCGCCGCCAGCGGCTCCTGCACCGGGTGCAGCCGGCTGCCCAGCGCCTCGCCGGCGGCGATGCGCGCCAGCACGTCCGTCTCCCGGCCCGAGGCGATCCAGGTGGCGGTGCCGGAACGCGCCGCCAGTTCCGCCGCCCGCAGCTTGGTGACCATGCCGCCGCGGCCCAGGCTGCTGCCGCTGCCCGCCATGTCCAGCAGCGCCGCGTCGCCGGCTTGCGCGTCGCCGACCAGCCGGGCGGCGGGGTGGCGGCGCGGGTCGCGGTCGAACAGCCCGGCCTGGTCGGTCAGGATCACCAGCAGGTCGGCTTCCACCAGGTTGGCCACCAGCGCCGCCAGGGTATCGTTGTCGCCCAGGCGCAGCTCGTCGCAGGCCACGGTGTCGTTCTCGTTCACCACCGGCAGTACACCCAGGTCCAGCAGCCGGCGCAGGGTGCTGCGGGCGTTCAGGTAGCGGGTGCGGTTGGCCAGGTCGTCGTGGGTCAGCAGCACCTGGGCGGTGTGCAGGCCATGCGCCTGGAAGGCGGATTCCCAGGCCTGCACCAGCCCCATCTGGCCCACCGCCGCCGCCGCCTGCTGGGCATAGAGCTGGTGCGGGCGCTGCCGCCAGCCGAGGCGGCTCATGCCTTCCGCCACGGCGCCCGAGGACACCAGCAGCAATTCCCGGCCGTCCGAGCGCAGGGCCGCCATCTGCCGGCTCCAGGCGGCGATGGCGTCCCGGTCCAGGCCGCGGCCGTCGGCGGTCAGCAGGGTGCTGCCGATCTTGACCACCCAGCGGCGCCCGGCCGCCAGCTCCTGCCGGTCCCTCACGAGGCCGCCTGCACCGCGGCGTCGTGGCGGCGCTGCTCCAGCCGCGCCATGATGGCGTGCGCCAGTTCGTCGGTGCCCAGGCCGGCCAGGGCCGAGATGCGGTGGACCGGCCCCCGCCAGTCGAGCCGCCGCACGATGTCGTCGCAGCGCGCGTCGCGCTCCGCCTCGTCCAGCAGGTCGATCTTGTTCAGCACCAGCCAGCGCTCGCGGCCGGCCAGTTCGTCGCTGAACTTTTCCAGTTCGCGGACGATGACGCGCACGTCCTCGACCGGGTCGGAACCGTCGAAGGGCGACACGTCGACCAGGTGCAACAGCAGGCCGGTGCGCGACAGGTGCTTGAGGAACTGCACGCCCAGGCCCGCGCCCTCGGCCGCGCCCTCGATGAGGCCGGGGATGTCGGCCACCACGAAACTCTGGTGCTCGGCCACCCGCACCACGCCCAGGTTGGGATGCAGGGTGGTGAAGGGGTAGTCGGCCACGCGCGGCCGGGCCGCGGAAATGGCCCGGATCAGGGTGGACTTGCCGGCGTTGGGCTTGCCCAGCAGGCCGACGTCGGCCAGCAGTTTCAGCTCCAGGCGCAGGCGCCGCGCCTCGCCGGGCGTGCCGGGCTTGAACTGGCGCGGCGTGCGGTTGGTGGAGCTCTTGTAGCGGGCGTTGCCGATGCCGTGGAAACCGCCGCGCGCCACCAGCAGGCGCTGGCCGTCGGCCACCAGGTCGCCCATCAGCTCGCCGGTCTCGTCGTCGTACACCAGGGTGCCGGCCGGCACCCGGATCACCCGATCCTCGCCGCCGGCGCCGGTACAGTTGCGGCCGCGGCCGTTCTCGCCGCGCTGCGCCTCGAAGCGCCGCGCGTAGCGGAAATCGGCCAGCGTGTTGAGGCCGCTGTCGGCCACCAGCCAGACGCTGCCGCCGTCGCCGCCGTCGCCGCCGTCCGGCCCGCCGCGCGGAATGTACTTCTCGCGCCGGAAACTGACGCAGCCGTTGCCGCCGTCACCGGCTTTCACGTTGATTGTGGCTTCGTCGACGAATTTCATGGCTGGGGGTATGATAACCACAAAGGCGCACAAAGGCGCAGAACGGGAAAATCAAGAATAACCGCGAAGGACGCGAAGGACGCGAAGTAAAAGAACAAAACCTGGTTTTGCTTCTTTCTATTCACAGCCTTCGCGTCCTTCGCGGTTAGTCGGCTCAGGTTTTTTCGCTTTGTGCGCCCTTCTGCGCCTTTGTGGTTGGAAAAAACCCGTTCCAAACAAAAAAGCCCCGTACACCGACGGGGCTTCCTCGACCGCGGCGGGGACGCGTCAGCCCGTGACGATGTCCACGAACTTGCGGTTGCGCGGGCCGCGGGTGACGAACTTCACCACGCCGTCCGCCTTGGCGTACAGGGTGTGGTCCTTGCCGCAGCCGACGTTGACGCCGGGGTGGAAGTGCGTGCCGCGCTGCCGGACGATGATGTTGCCGGCCAGGACGGACTCGCCGCCGTAGCGCTTGACGCCCAGGCGCTTGGATTCGGAATCGCGGCCGTTACGGGTGCTGCCGCCAGCTTTCTTGTGTGCCATTGATCAATAACCTCGTTTCGCGCTCAGGCCGAAATGCCGGTGATTTCGACCTCGGTGTAGGCCTGCCGGTGGCCCTGGCGTTTCATGTGGTGCTTGCGGCGGCGGAACTTGAGGATCTCGACCTTCTTGCCGCGGCCGTGGGCCTTGACCAGGGCGGATACCTTGCCGCCGTCCAGGTAGGGCGCGCCCACCTTGATGTCGTCGCCGTCGGCGACCATCAGGACCTTGTCGAAATCGATCGAACCGCCTTCCTCGGCGTCCAGCTTCTCGACGCGAAGCGTGTCGCCCCGGGCCACCCGGTACTGTTTTCCGCCGGTAACGATTACCGCATACATGACTGAATCTCCACGACCTGTGTGGCGCCCCGCCGTGCAGGACACCCGAAAGACGCGCAATTCTATAGATTTGAGCCGCTTGGGTCAAACGCCCCGGTTTCTGGTACCATCCGCGCTTCGCGGGTAGACTAGTGGTCTGTTGGCGACACCCCGGAACCACAATCGAGCTGATCGGCATCATGCAGGAAGTCCTTGAAAAACAAAGGTTCGTCCCGGATATCGACGATATCCGGCAGCTGGTGCAGGCCGACGCCCGGGCGGTGGACCGCGTCATCCTCACCCGCCTGCAGTCCGACGTGGCGCTCATCAACGAGCTGGGGCGCTATATCGTCAACAGCGGCGGCAAGCGGCTGCGCCCGCTGCTGGTGCTGCTGGCGGCGCGCGCCTGTGGCTACCAGGGCCATCACCACGTCGAACTGGCCGCCGTCATCGAGTTCATCCACACCGCCACCCTGCTGCACGACGACGTGGTGGACGCCTCCGACCTGCGCCGCGGCAAGGACACGGCCAATGCGCTGTGGGGCAACGAGGCGGCGGTACTGGTCGGCGACTTCCTGTACTCGCGCTCGTTCGAGATGATGGTGGACGTCGGCAGCATGCGGGTGATGGAGATCCTGTCCCGCACCACCAACACCATCGCCGAGGGCGAGGTCATGCAGTTGCTCAACTGCCACGACCCGGACACCACCGAGCAGCGCTACCGGGAGGTGATCCGCTACAAGACCGCCAAGCTGTTCGAGGCCTCGGCGCGGCTGGGCGCCGTGCTGGGCGGCCAGGACGTCGTGGTCGAGGATGCCCTGGCGCGCTACGGCATGCACCTGGGCACGGCCTTCCAGCTCATCGACGACGCCCTGGACTACAGCGCCAGCAGCGAGGACCTGGGAAAGAACATCGGCGACGACCTGGCCGAGGGCAAGCCGACCCTGCCGCTGATACACGCCATGCGCCACGGCACCGCCGACCAGGTCGAGACCATCCGCCACGCCATCGAACAGGGCGGCCTGGAGCGCATCGACCGGGTCCTGGAGGCCATTGAATCGACCGATGCCATCGCGTACACTGCGCAATCCGCCCAGGAGGAGGCCGACCTGGCCATCGAGGCGCTGGACATGCTCCCGACCAGCCCCTACAGGGACGCCCTCTACGGCCTGGCGGAGTTCTCGGTCAACCGTACCTACTAAACGGGGTGTAGCTCAGCCTGGTAGAGCACCGTCTTCGGGAGGCGGGGGTCGTAGGTTCAAATCCTGTCACCCCGACCATATACCTGGAAAACCGGCCCTGGGCCGGTTTTCTTTTGCCTGTCTGCCGCGGCCAAGCAATTGGCGCGACGGGATTACCCGCCTGCGCCACCCGCCCCTATCGTATCCGGCAGGACGGGCGCCATCCCTGGCGTCATCGCAACTGAATGAGTCAGGAGACAGTCATGCTGGTTCTTACACGACGTGTCGGGGAATCCATCCTCGTCTTTCCTTCCGACGACATCGACCCGAGCACACCGGTGAGCGAACTGTTCGGCAGGGGGCCCATCCGCATCACCCTGACCCGGGTCAGCGGCAACCAGGCGCGGCTCGGCATCGTGGCGCCGGAGACGCTGGCCATCGCCCGCGAGGAGGTGGCCTGAGCCTAGCGGCGGCGCCTGAATTCGTTCGGTGATATCCCTTTCCAGCGCCGGAAGGCGCGCGTGAAGTTGCTGGGCTCCGAGAAGCCGAGCAGGTAGGTGATCTCGCCGATGCTGCGACGCGTGTCCTGCAGGTACTGGATGGCGAGTTCGCGGCGTGTCTCGTCGAGCAGCTGGCGGAAGCCCTTGCCCTCGGCGCGCAGCCGCCGCTGCAGGTTGCGCGCACTCATGTTGAGCGCGCGCGCGACCTCCGCCTGGTCGGGCTGCCCGCGCGGCAGCATGTCGATGAGCAGGGCGCGCACCTGCATGGACAGGCTGCCGCGCTCGAAGCGACCCAGGTAGTCCGCAACCACGCGGTCGCTGATGCGCGCCAGTTCGGGGTTCGCATTGGGCAGGCGCTTCTGCACCAGCGACAGGGGGAAGTACAACGCGTTGCGCTCCGCCCCGTACTCGACGGGCGCCGCGTAGAACGACTCGAAACGCGCCGCACAGGACGGACGCGAACGCCGCATGGTGACACGGGCGGGAGAGAAATCGCTGCCGTTGGCCAGCCGGCACATGCGCACGAACACCGCCAGGCCGGTCTCCAGCGAGACGAACTCCACTCTTTCCCTGCCGCCCTGCCTGACCGCCTCGACCACCAGCACGATCTCGTCGTCCTCCTGCCGGAGACGAAAATCCGCGACCGTCGAAATCACCCGCTGGTAGCGCACCAGCCGTTCCAGCGCATCCATCAGGGTCTCGCTGACCAGCCAGGCGAAACCCAGGCCATGCAGCGCCGCCGGCTGCATGCGCTCGGCCAGGGCGATGGACAGGCAGGGGTCGCCGCTGGCCTCCAGCGCCTCGCGCCACAGTTGCTGCATCTGACGCACCGGCAGGCGCGCCTCGGGTCGCAATGCGGTGGCGCTGTCGATACCGACCTTGCGGAACACCGCTTCCACGTCGCAGCCGTAGTCGCGCAAGGTCTGCGCGATGAGTGCGGCGGCCGAGGCGATGGTGGTGTCTTCCGCCATCACGGCGACGCGTCCGGCAGCGCGGCGGCGTCGGCCAGCACCTCGACGCCGTGGCGCGCCGCCAGCCGGGCGACCGGCAGATCGGCGCCGTCGCGCCAGCGCCGCAGGGCGTCGCGCTTGCCTTCGCCGGTGGCCAGCACCAGCATGTGGCGACAGTCGTCCAGTGCGGCCAGGCTCAGGCTGACCCGATCCGGCGGCGGCTTGGGGGCGTCGTGCACCGGCACAACCAGTCGTCCCGCGGGCCAGTCGTGGCCGGGGAACAGGCTGGCCGTGTGGCCGTCCTCCCCGACGCCGGCCAGCACCAGGTCGAAGGGCAGCGCGGCGCGCACCAGCGGTTCATAGGCCCGCGCCGCCGCCTCGGGCCCGCGTTCGGCGGGAATCACGTGGACCTGTTCGTCGGGGATGGCGGCCTGCCGCAGCAGGCTGCGCTGCACCATGACGCTGTTGCGGTCGGGATGGTCTGCCGGCAGGCAGCGCTCGTCACCGAAATAGACGTCCCAGCGCGCCCAGTCGCAGTCGCGGGCGGCCAGCCGCCGGTAGCAGCGCCCGGGCGTGCTGCCGCCGGCCAGCACGATGCGGAAGCGGCCACGCGCCGCGATCGCCTGCTGCGCCTGCGTGACGATGCGCCGCGCCGCCTCGGCAGCCACCCGGTCCGCTGTATCCAGGCGATACCAGCGAACCGGCGCCGTCATGTACCGCCCATCCGCTTCAGCACCTGTTCATGCGATCGACCCGGGCCGGGTACGGGCCCAGGGGCGCCGGCGACTGGCGGCTGGCGCACAACAGGTTCTCGACAACGCGTTCCATTCCTCGACCGGTTCGACGACTGCGGGGATGGAATGGTAGCACGTGGCGGCCGGCCGCGGTGAAAACCCGGACGACGGAAGGACGGCGGCCGGTCGGGTGCCGGGCGTCGGGGGTCTAGCTGTCCCCGAAACGCAGGTTGAGGAACAGCGCCCGACCCTGGGTCTTGAAACCGCCGGCCGTCTCGTAGTCCTTGTCGAACAGGTTCTCGATACTGCCCAGCAGCTTGAGCTTCGGCGCCAGCTGCACCGAGGCGTTGAGGTCCAGCACCCCGTAGCCACCCAGCTCGGTGCTGCTGAAGGCCGTGTCCGGGCGCCTGTCCGAGGCCAGGAAGCTGGCGCCGACGCCATAGCGACCGACCTGGTAGTTCAGCACCGCCGTCAGGCTCTTCCTGGCGCGCCGCGGCAACTGGTCGCCGCTGTCGCGGTCCTCGGGCTCCTGGCGCACGGCGTTCAGGTGGCCCGACAGCGGGCCGAAGGCGAAGGCGTACTGCAACTCGATGCCGCGGATGCGGCTGCGGTCGATATTGACGTTCCGGCCGGGGATGGGTCCGAGGAAACCGTCCGGATCATAGTACGCGATCAGGTCGTCGATGCGGTTCTGGAATACCGATACTTCGAGGGTATGGTCGGCCGCGAAGCGGTGCTGCACGCCCAGCTCGTAGTTCCTGGAGGTCTCGGCGCGCAGGTCGGAGTTGCCGCCGAAGCCGAACAGGTCGAGGCTGGTGGGCGCCTTGAAGCCGGTGCCGGCGCTGGCATAGACGCGTACCACGCCGGTCAGCTGGTAACCCCAGGCCAGGTTCCAGGTGGTCTTCTCGCCGAAGAAGCCGTCGTCGGTGTAGCGCGCCGCCAGCAGCAGGTCGTGTCTGCCGAGGGTGATCTGGTCCTGGGCGAAAACCGCCTTGACGTTCTTGTCCTTGCCCTCGAAACCGGAACCGAAGATGACGGAATCCGTTTCTTCCCGTGCCAGGTAGAGGCCGGCAGTCAGCAGCTGCGCCTCGCCGAGCTGGATGTCGTTCTGCCAGTCGACGGCCTGGCGCTGCGTGCGGGTGACGTCGCCGCTCTGGTTCTGTTCGATGTTGTCGCGGTCGAGGCTGAGTTTGAGCGTGCTGTCCCAGCGGTCCATGGGAGCGGCACGCAAGGTCAGCGCCGAGGCACTGTTGGCGAAATCCTGGTCCACCGGCGCCAGAAAGAAATCCAGGTACTCGCTGCGGCCCTGCGCCACCCAACTGCTGAACTCCACGTCCACGACGTCGAAATCGGCGCCCAGGTGGAAATTGAGGCTGGTGTTGCCGAAGCCCCGGTCCAGAGTGGCCGCGGTGCGGGTCTGGAAACCATCGGTTCCATAGTAGGACAGGGCCAGCCCGCCCCGGTAGCGACCGCGGCGGCCGCGGATGCTGCCGTCGGCGCGCAGCGTGTTGTTGCTGCCGATGCCGATGCCGCCGCTCTCGCGGACACCGCTTGCGGGCGGCCGGCGCGTGAAGATCTGGATGACGCCACCGATGGCCTCGGAACCGTACAGCGTCGAGCGCGGGCCACGCACGATCTCGATACGCTCGATCAGGGCCGGATCGATGTTCTGCCAGGGCGCGCCGCCGTCGGTGCCGGTGTTGACCTTGACGCCGTCGATCAGCAGCAGGGTGTGGTTGCTCTCGGCGCCGCGGATGAACACCGAGGTCGCCTGGCCGGGCCCGCCGTTGCGGGCCACGTCGATGCCGGCGAAGAAACGCAGCAGGTCGGCCACGTCGCCGGCCTGGGCGCGCTCGATCTCGTCACGCGTGATGACCTGCACCGAGGCCAGACGGGCATCCGCGGTCTGCGCGGTGCGCGTCGCCGTCACCACCACGGGTTCCGTCGACAGGCTCCCGGCGCCAACCGACAGGGAAGACAACAGCAGACAGGCGCCGAGCGGCGCCACTTTCCGGACGTGAACAGAAGACATGAGACCTCCGCAATCGCACCACCCGTGCGACAAGGGTTGTATCGGTGAATGGCGTCAGGCCGGTCTCCGGGCTCGTGAGCGGACTGTGCCGGGCGGGCGGCCTTCCCGCGCCTGCGCGCAGTGGCCGTAATGCCTGCCTCGTACTCACCTACCGTTGCGGGGGCAGCGCCGGACTTGCCACGGCTGTGGCGCACCGGCTTCCCGTTTCACCGCGGCATGGACCCATGCGCGCGGCACCTGACGGGCTGGCGCGGGACTCTAAACGACGGTCGGACGAGCGTCAACAATCCGGGCATCCGGCGAATGCGCGGGGCGGCCGGGCGCGGGGGACCCCCACCCTGACCGGTGCGGCGACGGGGGGCGGCCACCGCCCCCCACGCTGTGCGGCTAATCGAACTCCGGCTGGGCGGCGATGTGGTGGATGCTGAGGTCGGCGCCCTGGTATTCCTGTTCCTGGTCGAGACGCAGGCCGACCATCGCCTTGAGACCGCCGTAGACGATGAAGCCGCCGGCCAGCGCGACTCCGACGCCGAGCAGGGTGCCGACCAGCTGGGCGCCGAAGCTGACGCCGCCCAGACCACCCAGCGAGGGGCTCCCGAAGATGCCGGCGGCGATGCCGCCCCAGGCGCCGCACAGCCCGTGCAGCGGCCAGACGCCCAGCACGTCGTCGATCTTCCAGCGGTTCTGGGTGAGGGTGAACAGCCACACGAACAGGGCGCCGGCCACCAGGCCGGTGGCCAACGCGCCCAGCGGGTGCATGACATCGGAACCGGCGCATACCGCCACCAGGCCGGCCAGCGGGCCGTTGTGCACGAAACCGGGGTCGTTCCTGCCCGCCACCAGCGCCGCCAGGATGCCGCCCACCATGGCCATCAGCGAGTTGCCGGCCACCAGGCCGCTGACCGCGTCGATGGTCTGCGCCGACATGACGTTGAACCCGAACCAGCCCACGGACAGGATCCAGGCGCCCAGCGCCAGGAACGGAATGCTGGACGGCGGGTGGGCGGTGATCTGGCCGTTCTTCATGTAGCGGCCGTGGCGCGGACCCAGCAGCAGCACCGCCACCAGCGCGATCCAGCCACCCATGGCGTGCACCACAACGGAGCCGGCGAAATCGTGGAAGGCGAAGCCGAAGGTACCCTTGATCCAGTCCTGCACGCCGTAGTTGCCGTTCCAGCTGATGCCCTCGAAGAAGGGATAGACCAGCGCCACCAGCGCGAAGGTGGCGGCCATCTGCGGATTGAAGCGCGCCCGCTCGGCGATGCCGCCCGAAATGATGGCCGGAATGGCGGCCGCGAAGGTGAGCAGGAAGAAGAACTTCACCAGTTCGTAGCCGTGCTTCCCGGCCAGCACCTCGGCGCCGGAAAAGAAATCCACGCCGTAGGCGACGGTGTAACCGATGAAGAAATAGGCGATGGTCGACACCGCGAAATCGACGATGATCTTGACCAGGGCGTTGACCTGGTTCTTGGAGCGCACCGTGCCGACCTCCAGGAAGGCAAAGCCCGCGTGCATGGCCAGGACCATGATGGCGCCCAGCAAGATGAAAAGAACGTTACTGCCCGCTTGATAATCGTCCATTCCGGCCCCCGGTTGATCGTTGTTGGTGCATCAAAGGTCCGTGCATACCTTAATGATTTTCAACCGGTTATCAATGGACAATCGGGGCCTTGCCGGCCAGGCACGAAAAACGGGCGCTCATTGCGCCCTAATGCACTGTATTGGTTCCGGTTTCACGACCCGGAGCCGGGGCTTTCGGCATCCTTGGCCTGCTGCCACAGGCGCTCCAGCTCGGCGGCGGACAGGCCGGCCAGCGCCGCCGGACCGCCGGGCGCGCCGGCTTCCATGGCGCGGAAGCGGCGCTCGAACTTGTCGCTGGCATCGCGCAGCAGCGTCTCGGCATCGGCCCCCAGGTGGCGGGCCAGGTTGGCGCAGCTGAACAACAGGTCCCCCAGTTCTTCCCGCACGCGACGCAGGCCTTGCGCCGTGCGCAGCGCGGTGCGCAGTTCGTCCAGTTCCTCCTGCAGCTTGTCGACCACGCCGTCCAGGTCCGGCCAGTCGAACCCCACGGTCGCCGCGCGGCGCTGCAGTTTCTGGGCCCGCACCAGTGCCGGCAGCGCCCGCGGCACGCCGTCGAGCACGCCCGCCCCGCCGCTGCCGGCGCGCTCGCGCGCCTTGTGCCGTTCCCAGGCGCGGCTCTGTTCGTCGGCGTCCTGCACCACCGCATCGGCGAACACGTGCGGGTGGCGCCGTATCATCTTGTCGTTGATGGCCCCGACCACATCGGCGAATCCGAACCAGCCCCGCTCCGCCGCCATCTGCGCGTGGTAGACCACCTGGAACAGCAGGTCCCCGAGTTCGTCGCGCAGCTCCAGCGGGTCGCCTCCCGCTATGGCCTCCACCACTTCGTAGGCTTCTTCCAGGGTGTAGGGGGCGATAGTCCCGAAGTCCTGCTGCAGATCCCAGGGGCAGCCGTCCCGGGGATCGCGCAGCCGCGCCATGATGCGCAGCAGTTCCCCGATGGGGCCGGTGTCGGGGCCGGTGTCGGGGCGGGAGGTCACGGCGCGGTTCTCGCCCCGTGGGGGCAGGCGCGAACACACATATTTATATACGGGAGCAGCGCAACGCTAGTGGGTCTGGCCGGTGAGCGCGCCGATGACCTGGTCCTCCAGCTGGATGCGCTCGGCCAGGGTCTCGCCCAGACGCGACAGGTCGGCGTCCAGGCGCTCG
The DNA here is from genome assembly GCA_026984835.1 of Thiohalobacter sp. Classification (GTDB taxonomy): domain Bacteria; phylum Pseudomonadota; class Gammaproteobacteria; order DSM-19610; family DSM-19610; genus JALSRI01. Next base: position 18,703 of record JALSRI010000185.1, read on the forward strand.
AGTATCGCCCGCTCGCCGTTGAGCAGGTCGGCGCCCTCGTAAGTGTCGTTGAAGCGCAGAATGACGTCGGTGGTCTGGATGATGCGCGGGTAGACCTGGTCGGCCACCGACAGCACCGGCGCGCGCCGTTCCAGCTTGTCGGAAATGAAGCGGTAGAGCTGGAAGTGGGCGCTGGCGGTGTAGTCGATGAGCGCCTGGCAGAACTCCTGCAGCGCCTCGGCCGTCACCTCGTCCGGCTCGAAGGGCCGCTGGTTGGCCAGTTCGGTATACAACGCCAGGGTTTCGGTGCGCGTCTTGACCAGGGTGGCCAGTTTCTCGCGCGACCGGCCACGCCGGTCGGTGCCGGTCCTCGGTTGTTCTCTCGATTCGCTCGCCATGGAATGCTCCAGCCTGGCTTGGGGTTGTGGTTTCCCGGCGCGGCGGCCCGGCCGCCGGGAGTCCGGCGCTCGCACCTTCCCGCGCTGCAGGGTTGGAGCACAGGATACTGAATTGGCAGCAATTTTCAACACTGGTTCGGTTTTTGCTTTTATCAGGATGATTCGCCAATGTGCCGGAGACCTGTCAATGGGAATGCCAAGGAATATCAGAAGTTTGCTGGAAAGGACCCACACGGACTATCGCGTGCTGGCGCATCGCCGCACCGCCACCCTGGTCCAGGCCGCCAACGCCTGCGACCTGCCGCTGGCGCAACTGGCGCGCGCCGTGGTGCTGGTGGATGGCCAGGGGCTGCTCATGGCGGTGCTGCCGGCCGATCATGTGCTGGATTTCGGCGCCCTGTGCGAACTGCTCGGCCGGCAGCTGGAACTGGTGCCGGGCAACCGCCTGTCGACCATCTTCGACGACTGCGAGCCCGGCTCCTACCCGCCGCTGGCGCCCGCCTACGGCCTCGACCTGATCGTCGACGAGGCGCTGGACGCGCTGGACGTCGTCACCTTCGAACCCGGGGTGCACACCTCGCTGGTGCAGATACCGCAGGCGGACTTCCGGCGCCTGACCGGAAACGCCCGCCGCGCCCGCTTCGCCCGGCCGGCCTCGACGCTGCGGACACCCGGACCGGAGGCGGCGGAATCGGCCCTGGCGGACGTGGTGGAGCAGTTCACGCCCGCCCGCATCCGCCGCGACATCGAGGAATTCCACGAACTGCCGGCATTGCCGCTGACCGCCATCCGCATCCTGCAACTGGCCTCCAACCCCTTGTCCAACGCCCGCCAGCTCGCTGAAGTGATCGAGCAGGATCCCTCGCTGTCGGCCCAGGTGTTGCGCTACGCCAATTCATCACTCTATGGATACGCCGGCCGCATCAAGGACCTGCAGACCGCCATCGCCCGCGTGCTCGGTTTCGAATTCGTGCTCAATCTCGCCCTCGGCCTGACCATCGGCAAGGCCCTGCGGGTGCCGCCGGAGGGACCGTTCGGGCTGAACGCCTTCTGGCGTCACGCCGTGTACTCGGCGCGGCTGGTGGAAATGCTGGCCCGCCACCTGCCCGCCAGCCAGCGGCTGCCGCGCGGCACCGCCTATGTGGCGGGCCTGCTGCAGAACCTGGGCCGGCTGGCGCTGGGGCACGCCTTCCAGCCGGAGTTCTTCATCCTCAACCGCTTCGCCCAGGCCAACCCGTCCATGCACAGCTGCGAACTGGAACGTCACGTGCTCGGCGTCAGCCACGACCAGATCGGCGCCTGGCTGATGGAGGCCTGGGGCATGCCGGCCGAACTGCGGGTGGCGGTGCGCCACCACCACGACGAGGGCTACTGGGACGAACATGCGGCCTACCCCCAGCTGATCCTGGTCGCCAACCGGCTGCTGGCCGAACGCGGCGTGGTCGCCGACGTCGAGGCCGAAGGCGTGCCGCAGTTCAGCCTCGACATGCTGGGCCTGACGCGCGACACCCTGGAGCGGCTGGTGGACCAGCTGCTGTCGGAAGCCGGGGAGCTGGACGATCTCGGGCGGCGGTTGGCGGCTTGATTATTATATAATTCAAATAGATATAATCCATTTGCCGCGTACCGCGGCGGCCATTCGCCTGCTGGGGTGAGTGGGGATCGCGGGCAAGCCCGCTCCTACAGCAGGAGTAGCAACGCACCCTGCAGGAGCGAGCTTGCCCGCGATCCCCCCAAAGTATTTCTTGACTAAAAGAGTCAAGTATTACTATCATACTCCCAACGAAACGGAAGGAAGTCGCCCCCCCCCGGGCGACCAACCAGGTCATCGATCATGATGAGGCGAATTATGAAACTGTCAACCAAAGGGCGTCATGCCATCACGGCCATGATGGAACTGGCGCTGCGCCACGAGCAGGGTCCGGTGACCCTGGCCGATATTTCAGTGGAGCAGTCGATTTCGGTATCCTACCTGGAGCAACTGTTTGCGCGGCTGCGCAACCACGGTCTGGTGACCGGCATGCGCGGTCCCGGCGGCGGTTACTGCCTGCGCAAGCCGGCGGAAGAGATCACCATCGCCGAGATCCTCACGGCTGTCGACGACGCCATGCCGGCGCGCCGGGAGCGCATCCCGGGCGAGGAATGGCCGCAGAGCATTATCATGTGGAACCGGCTCAGCGAGCGGATCTACGACTACCTCGACCACCTGACGCTGGCGGACGCCGTCAGCGAGACGGGTCTCGACGGCAGTGGCGGGGAGCACAAGGAAAGCTTCCGCTCCGGCCTGCAGCAGTCGGCCGCCTGAAACCTGACAGCAACCAGCTCATTCGGAGAACACCATGGCGTACAGTGAAAAAGTCCTGGATCACTACGAGAACCCCCGCAACGTGGGTTCATTCGACAAGAGCGACACCAGCGTCGGTACCGGCATGGTCGGCGCTCCGGCCTGCGGCGACGTGATGAAGCTGCAGATCAAGGTCAACGAACAGGGCGTCATCGAGGATGCGCGCTTCAAGACCTACGGCTGCGGTTCCGCCATCGCCTCCAGTTCGCTGCTGACCGAGTGGGTCAAGGGCAAGACGCTGGAAGAGGCGAGCCAGATCAAGAACACCGACATCGCCGAGGAGCTGGCGTTGCCGCCCGTCAAGGTGCACTGCTCGGTACTGGCCGAGGACGCCATCAAGGCCGCCATCTCCGACTACCAGGAGAAGAACGGCGACGACACGCAGCGCGCCGCCGAAGCCTGAACGGACGGCAACGGCACAGGGCCGGGCTTCCCGCGGGAATCCCGGCTTTTTTATGTCCGCCGCAGCTTGCACGCCCCCGGCCTATCCCGTAGCGTTCGGTTCCCATGAGACACACCCCCACCAGCCAGCCGCCCGCCCCGCCCCGTGTCTGAAGACCTCCTGCAGCTCTACCCGGCGACCGGCACGCGGGCCCTCGAGGGCCTGTACCTGGGCCACGACCTGCAGGCCCGCCCGGGCCGCGACGGCGTGTTCGTCTACAGCAACTTCATCACCAGCCTGGACGGCCGCATCGCCCTGCCCGGCCCCGGCCGCAACAGCCACCAGGTGCCGCCGGCCATCGCCAACCGGCGCGACTGGCGGCTGTTCCAGGAACTGGCGGCGCAGGCCGACCTGCTGCTGACCAGCGCCCGCTTCTTCCGCCAGAGCGCCGACGCCGAGCACCAGGCCCACCTGCCCATCGGGCCGCAGGCCGATTACGACGACCTGCGCGCCTGGCGGGTGGCCCGCGGACTGAAGCCGCAGCCCGACATCGCCGTGTTCAGCGTCAGCCTCGATATCCCCCTGCCGGCGATCAACCACTATGCGGACCGCAAGGTGTTCATACTGACCGGCGAAGGCGCCGACCGGCATCGGGTACGCCGCATCCAGGATGGCAGCCACGCCCGCATGCTGCCCTGCGGCAACGGCACCCGCGTCGACGGACGACGCCTGCGCACCGTGCTGCGCGAACAGGGCTACCACTGCGTCTACGCCATCGCCGGCCCCTCGGTGCTTCATACCCTGGCCGCCGGCGAGGCGCTGGACCGCCTCTACCTGACCACCGTCCACAAGCTGCTGGGCGGTACCCGTTTCGACACCCTGAGCTGGGGGCCGGTGCTGGAACCGCCACCTGCCCTGCCGCTGCGCGAGCTCTACCTCGACAGGGCCGCACCGCCCGGCGCCGGCCAGACCCTGGCGGTCTACGGGGACTGACGTGAACGACGGCGACGACTGCACCACCCGGCGCCGTACGCTCTACCGCGGCCGGGTGGTCGACCTCGGCATGGAGGCCGCGTGCCTGCCGGACGGCCAGCGCCTGGACCTGGAAGTGGTGCGGCATCCGGGCGGCGCCGCTGTGGTGGCGCTGGACGAGCGCGACCGTGTCTGCCTGCTGCGCCAGTACCGCCACGCCGCCGGCGGCTGGCTGTGGGAACTGCCGGCCGGCAAGATCGACCCGGGTGAGACGCCGCAGCAGACCGCCCGGCGGGAGCTGGAAGAAGAGGCCGGTCTGCGCGCCGCCCACTGGTGCAGCCTGGGCTCGGTGCTGACCACCCCCGGCTTCTGCGATGAAGTGATCCACCTGTACCGGGCCCGCGACCTCACCCGGGTGGCCGCCCACCCGCAGACGCACGAACTCATCGAGGTGCACTGGGTCGGCCACGACGAGGCCCTGCAACGCGTGCGCGGCGGCGAAATCCGCGACGCCAAGACCATCATCGGCCTGCAACTGGCACGGCCGTGATAGCATGGCGTCGGTGAACCGGGAGGACGGACGTGAATTTCTGCAGTAACTGCGGCGCCAGGGTGGTGCTGCGCATCCCCGCCGGCGACAACCGCGAACGCTTCGTGTGCGACCGCTGCGACACCATCCACTACCAGAACCCGAAGATCGTCGCCGGCTGCATCCCCGAATGGGGCGACCGCGTCCTGCTTTGCCGGCGCGCCATCGAGCCGCGCTACGGCCTGTGGACGCTGCCGGCCGGCTTCATGGAGAACGGGGAATCCACGGAACAGGCGGCCATGCGCGAGACCCTGGAGGAAGCCGGGGCCCGGGTCGAGATCGCCGACCTCTACGCCCTGTTCAGCATTCCCCACATCAACCAGGTCTACATGCTGTTTCGCGGTCAACTCTGTGACGGCGCCTATGCGCCGGGAGAGGAAAGCCTGGAATGCGCCTTGTTCCGGGCCGCGGACCTGCCCTGGCAGGAGCTGGCCTTCCCGGTCGTGCACGAGACGCTGCAGCGCTACTTCCGCGACAAGTCACGCGGCAGCGGCTTCCCGCTGCAGCGCGGCGACATCGTGCGCCACCCGCGGCGCCGGGTTCAGGCCACCTGACGCGGCTGTCCGGCTGCCGGCGCCCGACTTTCGCGGCGGCCGAACAACAGGGCCCGGAGCTGCTGACGCTGGCGGGCGGTGACGGTGTCGAACATCAGCCCGATGCCGTGATCGCGCCGGTGCACGACCAGCGCCGGCAGGCGCAGCAGACAGCCGCCGGCACCGAACTCGACTTCCAGAAACTCGTTCTGGCTCCACTTGTCGCCCTCGGTCTCGACGAACATGCCGCCCATGCCGAGATCCCGAACCTGGCCGCCCTGCACCGGAAGGCCGTGCTTGTAGATCAGCACCCGCATCGCGACGGGCTTCCTGATGCTGCAACGGTGTTCCATCCCTGTCTCCTTGATCTGGTGGGTTCTGCGATCCTTGCGCGGGTCTATCGTCCTTGCCGCCGGGTACTTTAATGGACGCAGGGCTACAATTTGATGACGGATTGCACAAAATCCGGCATTGCCCGACCCGATTGCGGGTTCGACCACGGCGAGGCGGCCATGTTCCGGGCCCGGCGTTCCGGCGGCCGGGGCCGTGCTAGTATGACCCCCACCTCAACACAAGGGACGGTGTCGCCATGAAACGACTGCTGATTCTCCTCACCCTGGGCCTGCCTCTGCTGATGCCGGCCGCCCGGGCCGACACCACCGTGGCCGGCGTGAAGCTGCCCGACCGCATCGATCTGGCAGGTGAATCCCTGCTCCTGAACGGGGCCGGCGTCCGCAGCAAGTTCTTCATCAAGGTCTACGTCGGCGCCCTCTACCTGCGCCGGCGCGGTACCGACCCGGCCCGGATCCTCGCCATGCCGGGCGTGCGCAGCATGCGCATGTTCATGCTCTACAAGAAGGTCGGAGCGGGCAAGATCCGCGACGGCTGGCGCGACGGTTTCGAGGCCAACCTGGACGCCGCGCAGTTCGACGCCCTGCTGCCGCGCCTGCAGCGCTTCAACCGTCTGTTCCCGGACCTGCGCAGGGGCGACCGGGTGGAGATGAACTATCTGCCGGGCCAGGGCACGCAGCTGCGCATCAACGACAGGACGCTCGGCAGCATCGAGGGCGAGGATTTCTTCAATGCCCTGCTGAGCGTCTGGATAGGCGACGAGCCGGCCGACAAGGACCTCAAGCGCGGGCTGCTCGGCGGGGATTGATGCGCGGCGTCTTCCTGGACACCGACAGCCTGCACCCGCAGGACCTCGATCTGTCGGTCCTGGAGAACTGCCTGCCCCGGTGGCGGTTCCACGAGGCAGGCGAAGCCGCCGATACCGCCGAACGCCTGGCGGCGGCGGACGTGGTGGTCACCAACAAGGCGATCCTGGACGCCAGGGCCATCGACGCCGCCGACCGGCTCCGGCTTATCTGCGTGGCCGCCACTGGCACCGACAACGTCGATCTCGCAGCCGCGGCACGGCGCGGCATACCGGTCTGCAACGCGCGCGGCTACGCCACGCCCTCCGTCGCCGAACACCTGTTCGGCCTGCTGCTGACGCTGGTGCGCAGGCTGGACGACTGTCGCGAACGGGTGCGGCGCGGCGAATGGGCGGAATCGCGTTTCTTCTGCCTGTTCGGAGACCCCGTGGAAGAACTGGCCGGGCGTACGCTCGGCATCGTCGGCTACGGCGAACTGGGGCGGGCCGTGGCCGGTATCGCGCGGGCCTTTTCCATGCAGGTGCTGGTATCGCAGAGGCCTGGCGGCGACAGCCGGCCAGGGCGCCTGCCGCTGCCGGAACTGCTCGCCCGCAGCGACGTCCTCAGCCTGCACTGCCCGCTCACCGCGGCGACGCGCAACCTGATCGACGCCGATGCCCTGAGATCGATGAAACCGGGCGCCCTGCTGATCAATACCGCGCGTGGCGGCCTGGTCGACGAGGCCGCACTGCTCCAGGCGCTCCGGGAGGGACGCCTGGGCGGCGCCGCGCTGGACGTGCTGGAACAGGAGCCGCCGCCCGCCCGCCACGCCCTGGTCGAGGCGGGCCTGCCCAATCTGCTGATCACTCCCCACGTGGCCTGGGCCAGCCGAGCGGCGCGGCAACGCCTGATCGGCGAAATCGCCGCCAATATCCGCGCCTTCCTCGACGGCCGGCCGCGCAACCGCGTGGTCTGATTCAGCGCGGGCGGCGCAGCCGGCGCACGCCGCGGGGCTTTGCGAAGTTGACCTTCAGGCTGCGCCCTTTCAGCTCCATGCCATCGGCGGAGTTCACGGCCGCCTCGGCGCCTTCGTCGTCCATTTCGACGAAGGCGAAACCGCGTGGCTTGCCGGTATCGCGGTCGTTGATGAGCTTGACCGATCTGACCTCCCCGTGCACAGAGAACAGCTCACGCACCTGGTCCGGCGTTGCGTCGAACGAGAGGTTGCCCACGTAGATCGATTTCATATCGTCCTCCAAACATCCTGTTTGTCCCGGAGCGGCAGCGGATGCGGGACGCAGATCCCACACCTTTTTATTGAGTATAGTCAATGTTTCGCGCATTTATCTTCTGGCCATCTGTTCAGATCGTCGCCGCTGTCGCTATACTCGGCGCACGGCGTTCACGGGAAACGGACAGACAGCATGCTGACAGGAGACGACACCAGCTGGTTATGGGCGACAGGCCTGATCGCCTTCGCGTTCGGCATCGTCGCCGGCGCCATCGTCACGGCCCTGCTGACGGCCGGCCGCGGCCGCCGCAGCGAACAACTCCAGCAGGAACTGGATCGCCTGCAGAAGGAACTCGACGACTATCGCGAGCAGGTGGCGCAGCATTTCCTGCGCACCTCGGAACTGGTGCAACAGATGACGCAGAGCTACCGCGATGTCTATGAACACCTCGCCAGCGGCTCGGAACAACTGTGTGGAAGCGGCGTCGATACCCCGAAGCTGGATATTCCCGGCAGGGCCGGCCTGCCGGAAGCACCGTCGCCGGAAAACGGGGAACGCCTGCCGCCGGCCGATTTCTCCGACGCCGAGACCGACAGCCTGCAGGTTCCGGACCTGGACGAATTCCTGGGAGAGGCGCCACGCGTGCCGGACACCGGCGAAGCCGCCCCCGCCGCCAGGCAACCCCCTGCGTAGGCGCGGGCCCGGCCACGATCCTGGCGCAGGGGGGGGCCGCCGCTCATCGCGGCCAAGGCCGCTCCTACAGCGTTATACCCACCGCCCCTGTAGGAGCGGGCTCGCCCGCGATCCCGGCGCAGGGGGCCCCCGCTCATCGCGGCCAAGGCCGCTCCTACAGCGCTATATCCACCGCCCCTGTAGGAGCGGGCTCGCCCGCGATCCCGGCGCGGGGGGCCGCCGCTCATCGCGGCCAAGGCCGCTCCTACAGCGTCATACCCACCGCCCCTGTAGGAGCGGGCTCGCCCGCGATCCCGGCGCGGGGGG
>JALSRI010000186.1 GCA_026984835.1 Thiohalobacter sp.
CGACCGTCCGGCCGGCGCCGCCCTGGGTGGCGTCAGCCGCCCAGCACCGTGACCGTGACGCGGCGCCGGTAGGGCGCCGTGCGGTGTTCCCACAGGTATATCCCCTGCCAGGTACCCAGGTCGCAGCGTCCGGCGCGCACCGGCAGCGACAGTGAACTGGCGGTCAGTACGGTGCGCACGTGGGCCGGCATGTCGTCCGGCCCTTCGTCGCGGTGGCGAAAGAGGGGGTCGCCGTCCGGCACCAGCCGCGCCATGAAACGTTCCAGATCGGCGCGCACCTCGGGGTCGGCATTCTCGCACAGCATGAGGGAGGCGCTGGTGTGGTGGACGAAGACCTGGCAGATGCCGTTGCCGATACCGGCGGCCGCCACCTGTGCCTGCACCTCCTCCGTGACGGAATAGCTGCCGCGACCGCCCGTGGCGACGAAAAAACTCTCCTGATAAACCATGACCTTACCTCGGCTGACAACGGCCACACGGCATTCCCGGCACGCCCGCCTCCCAAAGACGCGCCAGGAGGTGAAGGCGGCGGCCCGATAAATAAGGTATAATGGCCGGCTTTTGGACCTGAAGACAAGCCGCCGTGACAGACCGCCTCCGCAACATCGCCATCATCGCCCACGTCGACCACGGGAAGACCACCCTGGTCGACCAGCTGCTCAGCCAGTCGGGCACCCTGGACAGCCGCAGCGCGGCACCCGAACGCATCATGGACTCCAATGATCTGGAGCGCGAGCGCGGCATCACCATCCTGTCCAAGAACACCGCCATCCAGTGGAACGACTACCGCATCAACATCGTCGACACGCCGGGCCATGCCGACTTCGGTGGCGAGGTGGAGCGGGTGCTGTCCATGGTCGACTCGGTACTGCTGCTGGTCGACGCCGTGGAAGGCCCCATGCCGCAGACGCGCTTCGTGACCCAGAAGGCGCTGGCGCGGGGACTGCGGCCCATCGTCGTCATCAACAAGATCGACCGCCCCGGCAGCCGCCCGGACTGGGTGCTGGACCAGACCTTCGACCTGTTCGACCGGCTCGGCGCCAGCGACGAGCAGCTCGACTTTCCGGTGGTCTACGCCTCCGGCCTGGACGGCTACGCCGCGCTGGACGCCGCGGTGCGCGCAGGCGACATGACGCCCTTGTTCGAGGCCATCGTCGAACAGGTGCCGGCACCCGCCGTGGATCTGGACGGCCCGTTCCAGATGCAGGTCAGCTCACTGGACTACAACAGCTATGTGGGGGTCATCGGCATCGGCCGGGTCACGCGCGGCCGCATCCGCGCCAACTCGCCGGTCACACTGATCGACCGCGACGGCAAGCGACGCAACGGCCGCATGCTGCAGATTTTCGGCTTCCTGGGCCTGGAACGCGTCGAGACGCAGGAAGCACGTGCCGGCGACATCATCGCCTTTACCGGCATCGACGGTCTCAACATCTCCGACACCCTGTGCGATCCCGATGACGTGGAGGCGCTGCCGCCGCTGACGGTCGACGAACCCACCGTCAGCATGACCTTCCAGGTCAACAATTCGCCGTTTGCCGGCAAGGACGGCAAGTTCGTCACCTCGCGCCAGATAAAGGAGCGGCTGGAACAGGAACTGATCCACAACGTCGCCCTGCGCGTCGAGCAGCTCGACGACCCCGACAAGTTCCGCGTCTCCGGCCGCGGCGAACTGCATTTGTCCATCCTCATCGAGAACATGCGCCGCGAGGGCTACGAACTGGGCGTGTCGCGCCCCGAGGTCATCGTGCGCGAGATCGACGGCGTGCGCCAGGAGCCCTGGGAACAGCTCACCGTCGACGTCGAGGAACAGCACCAGGGTGCGGTGATGGAGAAGCTGGGCGAGCGCGGCGCCGAACTGAAGGACATGGCGCCCGACGGCCGGGGCCGGGTGCGGCTGGACTACCTGATCCCGGCGCGCGGCCTGATCGGCTTCCGCACCGAGTTCCTGACCGCCACCCAGGGAACCGGCCTGCTGTACAACGTGTTCGACCACTACGGCCCGGTCAAGCCGGGCGACTTCGGCCAGCGCAACAACGGCGTGCTGATCGCCAACGGCAACGGCAAGGCGCTGGCCTACGCCCTGTTCAACCTGCAGGAGCGCGGCCGCCTGTTCATCGGCCACGGCGAGGAGGTCTACGAGGGCATGATCATCGGCATCCACTCGCGCGCCAACGACCTGGTGGTCAATCCGCTCAAGGCCAAGCAGCTCACCAACATCCGCGCCGCCGGCAGTGACGAGAACATCCTGCTGACCCCGCCCATCCGCATGAGCCTGGAACAGGCGCTGGAATTCATCGACGACGACGAACTGGTGGAAGTGACGCCGCATGCGCTGCGCATCCGCAAGAAGCTGCTGCTGGAGCACGAGCGCAAGAAGGCGGCGCGCGCCACCGCCACCGGCTGAGCCTTCAGCGCGCCTCGTACACGGCCATGATGGCACGCAGCTCGTCGAGCAGCCGGCGGCGCTGCGCGGCATCGAGGCCTGCGTAGTCACTGCCCGGTCGTCCCTCCGCCAGCGCCTCGATACAGGCATTCACATACCGGCAACCCCGGGCGCAGACCGCCTCCAGCACCTGCTGCACCACCGGGTCGGACGTCATTGCCGCCCGGCCCACCAGAGCCGCAGACGCAGGCCGGGTCCGCTGGTGTAACCGACTTCCACGAAGCGGATCTCGCCCTTGCCGTCGAGCACGATACTGGTCGGCACACCGCGGATGCCGTACAGCGCCGCGATTCGCGCCTGCGGATCGTGCACCACCGGGTAATCGACGCCCTGCGCTTTCATATAGGCCCGTATCTGCGCCGCACCGGCCTCGTCCATCGCAATGGACAGGACGGCGTGATCGCGCGCGATGGCGTCGATCGCACCCTGCTCCAGCCGGCAGACGGGGCACCAGGTGGCCCAGAACTGCAGCAGCAGGGGGGCGCCGCGATAATCGTCCAGCGCCACCGGCATGCCATCGAGCCGCAGGGCGTGGAAATCGGGGGCCGCCCCCCGCGGGATGCCGCGCGTAGTGTAGGCGTGCACGGCGACCAGCACGGCCGCCAGCAGCAGCAAGGCAGCCGCCCGCAGCAGCCAGCGGCCGGGTGAAGACGGATTCAAGCGGTTTCCTGCAGTCACGCGACAAGCCTTGATGGGCGGCCCATTGTAACGGAAAATGGCCGGCCGGCAGCCGGATTTTGCGATACTGCGCACAGAATGGTGGCGACGCCGGGCCTACTCTGGATGCCCCTGGCCTGAACAACGGACAACCTCGCCATGCGCCGCAAAGCCTGCTCCACCGCCGGACTCCTGCTGGCACTTGGCCTCGGCAGCGCAAGCGGGGGCGAAGCGACGCCCGAACCGGTGTTCCAGTACCCGGAATACGACGAGGTGGTGGCCTGGGTGCCGGCCGGCAAGGCCGCGACCGCCGCCGTCGCCCAGGGGGTGGTGCACATCGAACTGCACCGGGCGCGCCGCCGCGCCGCCGACACGCTGTGTGACGACGGCGCCCCACCGCCAGGCAGGCTGGTTCATCGCGACGGCCCCTACCCCGTGCAGCTGCCTGCGAAAGCCGGCAAGGCCTGGCTGTACCGCCTGGCGCGCGTATCCAGCGACCGTATCTGCAATACCAGCACCGCCACCTTCCTGCGCACCCTCAGCAACTTCCTGCCGGAATGGATCGTCGTCCGCGGCGCCAACCGCAAGGTCGCCTGGCGCCAGGGCAAGGCGGCCACCGCCGGAACGGCAGCCCGGCTCATGGTCCGTCGCTGAGTTCCTGCGCCAGATCCTTCAGGCTGCGATCGTCCAGCGCCGCCCCGATCGCCGCCTCGACGGCATCCATGGTATGGTCGACCGTTTCGATGTGGGTGATGCCGCGCAGCGAAAGGAAGCGGTTCTCTCCGGCACGGCGCACGGCGGCGAGCAGATCCGCCAGCCGGATGTGCTCGATATCCCGCTTCGGCAGATAGGCCGGCGGATCGTCCGCCGTTTCGGCAAGAAACCCGGCATCCTCCAGAAGGCGCAATACCTTGTGTACCGGCTGTACCGGCAGCCCAATATGTTCGACCAGCCCTTCCAGCGTACAGGGCCTGCGCCCCAGCATGTGATGTTCCGCGATCAGCACCATCAGATGCAGCGCCAGGCGTTCGCGCAGCCGGTTGCTCAGTTCCAGCTCCACCGGCAGTCGCGTCAGGTACTGGGGATACTGCACGTAGAAGGCGACCTGTGCGCCCAGCAGCAGGATCAGCCAGCTCAGGTAGAGCCAGATCAACAGCAGGATCAGAATGGCGAAACCCGAATAGATGGCCGCGTACTTCGATGAGCTGGCGATGAAGGCTGCAAAGGCCCAGCCGCTGGCCTGCCAGAGCACCCCCGCCACCACGCCACCGGCCAGCGCCGGCCCGAGATACACACGCGTGTTCGGAATGAACATATAGAGAAAAGTGAATGCCGCCGCGACCAGCACATAGGGCAGCAGTTCACCGAACAGCACCAGCAGGCGCCCGAAGGGCTCCATGTGGATGACATACTGCACCAGGCTGGTACTGCTCACCGTCGCCGTCAGCCCCAGCGCGGCGAACACCAGCACCGGCCCGATCAGTATCACGCTGAGGTAATTGGAGAAACGCTGCGCGAAGCTGCGCAGGTGGTCCACCTGCCACACGTAGTTGAACGCCGACTCCACTTTTTGCACAAGAGAAACAACGGTATACAGCAACATCACCAGACCCAGGGAACCCAGTACACCGACCTTCACGTTCTCCACGAAACCGATCAGCCGCTGCGCAAGCTCGATGCCCCTGGGTCCGAGCGGCGCCAGGAAGTTGAGCAACAGGGGTTCGATCTGGTTATGGACACCGAAGCCCTTGAGTACCGAGAAGCTGACCGCGAGCAACGGCACGAATGACAGCAAGGTCGTATACACCAGGCTCATGGCGCGCAGGCTCAGTTCACCGCCGAAGAACTGCCGGACCATGACGTACACCAGCCGCACGAAGCGGATCAGAACACTGCGCACGCCGGTCAGTTCACGCAAGTCTTCTTCCCACAGGATCTTCATCCAGCGTGAATAGAGTCGAGGTGGAGTCAGTTTCATAAGCCTGTCCGATGTCGAACTGCTGTTGCAGATTTGCAACGCACAATGGGGATTTCCGGCATTGCATGCCGGCTTTCGCGCCGGCCCGGCAAAATAATTCTGCCTGCGTAACGCGAATGACCGGCATACCATGCACCCGCCACGCGCACACTGCAAGGGCCGACCGGTTGCATACGTGCGTAAAGGAAAACACTGTTATTTACTTGCAAAATGGACTTCTCTCCTGCTTGCATCCGGTACGCCCCGGGAACATGCAAGCGCTGTTACCTCGATGCCGCGCATGCCGCTTACATTGCAATAATAGTGCGGAACATTACCTAGGTGTTGTAATTTGTTCTTTTTTCATTAAAGTTTTAATAGTAAACGCCGTTACGTTGCGCGAACCATGAACTCGAAAGGAGGTATCCTCATGGCAGTAAGGAAGAAGACCGTCAAACGGAAGACTACCGCCAAGAAGAAGAAGGTGGTAGCGAAGAAACGTGCGACCAAGAAGAAGGTCGTCGCCAGGAAACGGGTTGCCAAGAAGAAGGTAGCCAAGAAGAAAGCCGCAAAGAAGAAGACCGCGAAGAAGAAGGTCGCCAAGAAGAAGGTGACCCGCAAGAAGGCTGCAAAGAAGAAGACCGCGAAGAAGAAGACTGCAAAGAAAAAGGTCGCCAAGAAGAAGGCGACCCGCAAGAAGGCTGCAAAGAAGAAGACCGCGAAGAAGAAGGTCGCCAAGAAGAAGGCGACTCGCAAGAAGGCAGCCAAGAAAAAGACCGCAAAGAAGAAGGCCACCCGCAAGAAGGCCACCCGCAAGAAGGCAGCTCGTCGCCGCTGAGGCTGGCGGCGCTGTCCCAGGGCCCGCTACGGCGGGCCTTTTTTTTCGCAAAAACATAAGCTTGTACAGCCAGGCAGCACCCCGGCCCGGGCTCGAAGGCATGACCGGCGGGGTGCCCTCATACAAAGGATTCTTGGCCTGACCGGGTGGGTAAGCGCGGCGGTACCGGGGATCAACCGCGAAGGACGCGAAGGAAAAAATATGGATAAGGATCTCCCTTCGCGTCCTTCGCGGTTAAAACGGGTTCCCCCCGGTTTCCCTTCGTGCGCCTTGGTGCGCCTTCGTGGTTGAACAGCGCCCTCCCCCACAAACCCGCCCCGCCAGGCAGACGCACCCACTCGACAAGGGGAAGGCCCATATCCATATAAAGTATCCAGCCCGGGCGGGGCCGGACGCCTAAAGAAACGCCGGCACCCGGCCGATGACGGGGATCAGGTCAACCAGACGAAAATTTACGGCCCCACCATGCCACCCGACAACGATCAGAAGCCGCATCTGCTGGTGGTCGACGACTCGCGCCTCATGCGCGTGGCCGCACGCAAGATACTCAAATCGGACTTCGACATCATCGAGGCCGGCGACGGCGAGGATGGCTGGGAACGCATCCAGGAGAATCCCGACATCGTCCTGGTGATGTCCGACCTGTCCATGCCCAACCTGGACGGTCTCGGCCTGCTGCGCAGGATCAGGGAATCCGCGGACAGCCGGCTGCGCAGCCTGCCGGTGGTCATCGTCACCGGCGCCGAGGACGACGACGGCAGCAAACAGGCCGCGCTGGCTGCCGGCGCCAGCGACTTCATCACCAAACCCTTCGATTCCGTCCAGCTGCTGGCCCGCGCCAAGGCGCAGGCCAGGCAGCGCGATATCGAGAAGACGCTGCAGGAAACGGCACAGATCCGCCAGGAACTGGAACGCAGCAGCGCCGTCGACCCCCTGACCGGCCTCGCCAACGAGCAGGCGCTGATCCAGCGCGGCGGCGAGAACCTCTCCTACGCCGTGCGCCACGACGACGAACTCGCCCTGCTGGCACTGCGCGTCGACCGTTTCAAGATCCTCTTCCTGCGCCACGGCAAGGCAGCCGCGGAAAACGTGCTGTGCCAGTTGGCCAGCCTGCTGACGGAGGGGCGGCGCCGTGAAGACACCGTGGCGCGCACCAGCCTGGCCGATTTTGCCCTGCTGCTGCCTTCCGCCAACCCGCAGGGCGCCCGAGGCCTTGCCGAGCAGCTGCGCGAACGCATCGCGTCGCACGGCTTTGGTGTCGATGGCAAAAGCGTGCGGCTGACCGTCAGCATCGGCCTGTCGTGCCCCGAGGTGGTCGGGGACACCCGCTTCGATGCCATGCGGGAAGAGGCGTTGCAGCACCTGGCGACAGCCGAAAAAGCAGGCGGAAACCGGGTCGAAGGCGGCGCCGAGACCGCACCGGAAACCATCGCCACAGAAGCAGCCGGGAGCAGCGCCGCCAGCCCCGCGCAGGTGGAAGAAGCCCTGCGCGCGCTGGCTCAGGGAAACAGGCCCACGACCGATCGCGCCGCCCTGCTGCAAGCCATCGAGCCCTTGCTGGCATACTGCCAGCGCGCCCGGTCATCGCAACAGGAAACGACGCCAGCCACCTCCCCCACCGAACCCGCCGTCTAGCCCGGCTTGCGATAACCCCGTGTACGGATGGCTACCCGGCACTCGACCCGGGTGCAGCGGATGCCATCGCTGCGATACAGCCCGTACTCGAACAGCGGTGTACTGCGTCCCCGGCTTTCCAGCTCTGTCCGGATGCGGGCCTCGATGGCGGGTGTGAACTCGAAACGCAGTTCCAGATCGGTGCTGCCGGGGTATTCGAAATCCAGGCTCAGGCTGCGCGTCCACACACTGTAGTCGGGGAAATGGCGAATGCAGGCAATGGCGGCAACGGGATCGGCCACCGCCGCCTGGTAGGCGCCGAACACGGCACCCTCACGGTTACGCGACAACCAAGTGAGCGGCAGCCGCAGCCGCACGTGACTCCAGTCCGCGTCTGCCTCGACGACGCGCACCTGCGCAAACAGCAACTGCATGCGGATACGCCATGGCAGGCTGCCCTGCCTCGATGCCAAGCCTGTCACCCGTCCTCCGCTGCGCCCGACGGCGCGCCTGGGTTACTATTAACCCGGCGACCAAGTTGTCGGGTTACTATATCACCATCCCGCAAACGCAAGGTGGACCCCTATGCCTTCTTTCGACATTGTCTCCGAAGTCGACCTGCAGGAAGTCGGCAACGCCGTCGACCAGACCCGCCGCGAAGTCGGCACCCGCTACGACTTCAAGGGTTCCAGCGCCGGCGTCGAGCACAGCGAGGCCGCCATCACGGTGCACGCCGACAACAATTTCCAGCTCGACCAGGTGAAGGACATCCTCTACCAGAAGCTGGCCAGGCGTGGCGTCGACATCCTGGCGCTCAAGGGCGGCAAGGTTGAGGGCGGCAACAAGGAGGCGCGCCAGGTCATCGAAGTCCGGCAGGGCATCCCGCAGGACACGGCGCGCAGGATCGTGCGGCTGGTCAAGGACAGCAAGCTCAAGGTGCAGGTCAGCATCCAGGGTGACAAGGTGCGGGTGAGCGGCAAGAAGCGCGACGACCTCCAGGCGGTCATGAACCTGCTGCGGGAGGCGAAACTGGACCTGCCGCTGCAGTTCAACAATTTCCGCGACTAGGCCTGCGGCGGCCCAGGCACTCCGCGGCGCCCCCTGGCCGGGGCCGCGGTGGTCAGGACAGCCGTACCGGCTGGCCGAGCCTGGCGCTGAAAGCCGATTCGAGGATGTCCGTCAGGTCTGCGCCGGTACGGTCGTCGCGCCACCGGCCGCTGGCTGCGTCGAGATCGAAGTGGGCCGGACCCAGCGGCGATACCAGCCAGATCTGCTGCGCCGCCTCCTGGCGATTGAGGATGATCTGGCTGCCGTCGTCGAACTCGACCGTCAGGATACCGTCGACCAGGTCGATGTCAGCGTCTTCCAGCGCCTCCACTGCCTCCATGCGCTCCATCAGATCTTCCAGCAGGCGGCTGGCCACAACCGAAAACGATGCATCTGCCACGGCGTTCTCCCCTTGTCCGAGGTTTCCAGAGCAGGCAATGATGGGCCGCCGCGCGGGGCGGCGCAAGCGGCCAGCGGGACTGGCCGCGTGCCGGACATCCCGCTAGAATACGCGCTTCCCACGCGAGAGTCCCGCAGCATGACCGAACCAGCCCCCCGTCCGCCCCAGACCCAGCACCAGTATTCCTACGAAGAACTGCTCCAATGCGGCCACGGCGAACTGTTCGGGCCCGACAACGCCCGCCTGCCGCTGCCGCCGATGCTGATGTTCGACCGCATCGTCGAGATCAACGACACCGGCGGCAGCCACGGCAAGGGCGAGATCATCGCCGAGCTGGATATCAGACCGGACCTGTGGTTCTTCGACTGTCACTTCGAGTCCGACCCGGTCATGCCCGGCTGCCTGGGGCTGGACGCCATGTGGCAGCTGATCGGCTTCTTCCTGGGCTGGCTGGGCGGTCCCGGCCGCGGCCGCGCGCTGGGAGCCGGAGAAGTGAAGTTCTCCGGCCAGGTCACGCCACAGGGCAGGAAGGTCACCTACCGCGTGGATATGCGCCGGGTCATCCAGCGCAAGCTGTACATGGGCATCGCCGACGCCACCATGGAACTGGACGGCCGGGAGATCTACTCGGCCAAGAGCCTGCGCGTCGGCCTTTTCACCTCGACTGAAGACTTCTAGGGTTCAAGCATCATGCGTCGCGTCGTCGTCACCGGTCTCGGTATCGTCTCCAGTATCGGCAACAACCGGCAGGAAGTGCTCGACTCCCTGCGCCAGGGCAGGTCGGGCATCACCTTCGCGCCAGAATACCAGGAACTCGGCTTCCGCAGCCACGTGCACGGCTCACTCAAGATCGACATCGCCGAACACGTGCCCAAGAAGCTGCGCCGCTTCATGGGCGACAGCGCCGCCTACAACTACATCGCCATGAAGGAGGCGCTGGCCGACGCCGGCCTGGAGGAAGACCAGGTCGCCGACCCGCGCTACGGCCTGATCGCCGGCTCCGGCGGCACCTCGACGGAGAACGTCACCCTGGCGGTGGATCTGCTGCGTTCCAAGGGCGCCAAGAAGGTCGGCCCCTTCATGGTGCCGCGCACCATGTCGAGCAGCAATTCGGCCTGCCTGTCCACGGCCTTCCGCATCAAGGGCGTCAACTACTCCATCAGTTCCGCCTGCTCCACCAGTGCCCACTGCATCGGCAACGCTGCCGAACTCATCCAGTGGGGCAAGCAGGACATGGTGTTCGCTGGCGGCGGCGAGGAACTGCACTGGAGCATGACCCTGCTGTTCGATGCCATGGGCGCGCTGTCGTCCAAGTATAACGACAGGCCCGAGATCGCCTCGCGCGCCTACGACGCCGACCGCGACGGCTTCGTCATCTCCGGCGGCGGCGGCATGCTGGTGCTGGAGGAGCTGGAACACGCGCAGGCGCGCGGCGCCCGCATCTACGCCGAGCTGGTCGGCTACGGCGCCACCTCGGACGGTTACGACATGGTGCAGCCCTCGGGTGAGGGTGCGGTGCGCTGCATGCGCCAGGCCATGGAGGGCGTCGACACCCCCATCGACTACATCAACGCCCACGGCACCAGCACGCCGGTGGGCGACGTGCGCGAACTGGAAGCGGTGGGCGAAGTATTCCAGGGCGCCATCCCGCCCATCAGTTCCACCAAGTCGCTGACCGGCCATTCGCTGGGCGCCGCCGGCGTGCACGAGGCGATCTACTCGCTGCTCATGCTGGACAACGATTTCCTGTGCGCCTCGGCCAACATCGAGAACCTGGACCCGGCCGCCGAGGGCTTCCCCATCGTGCGCGAACGCCGCGACGATGCCGGCCTGCGCACGGTGATGTCGAACAGCTTCGGCTTCGGCGGCACCAACGCCACCCTGGTATTCCACAAACTGTAGGAGCGGCCTTGGCCGCGATGGGGTGCGGCGGCCGCCGACCGGTGGTCCCCGGCTGCGCCGGGATCGCGGGCGAGCCCGCTCCTACAGGGGTGCCCTTCCCGTTCTGACATCGCTGTGTAGGAGCGGCCTTGGCCGCGATGGGGGTGCGGCGGCCGCCGACCGGTGGTCCCCGGCTGCGCCGGGATCGCGGGCGAGCCCGCTCCTACAGGGTTGCCCTTCCCGTTCTGACATCGCTGTGTAGGAGCGGCCTTGGCCGCGATGGGGGGTGCTCCCCACCCTCACACACCCGTCTCCGCCCACGCCTTATCCAACCGCTGCGGCGACACCTTCACCGCCGTGCCCAGTTCCTGCGCCCACAGCGAGACACACAGTTCCTCGACCAGCCAGCGGAATTCACGCAGCTCCGCATTGTCCGGGGTCTTCGCCAGCGCCTTGTCCAGCCGCTGCCGCCAGCCCGCCACCAGCACCGCGTGCCGGCGGTCGCGGGCCGGGTTCTCCGCCAGCTTGTCCAGGCGCCGCTGCGCGGCCCGCAGGTAGCGGGCCAGCTGCGGCAGCCAGCGCGGCGGCGTGGCGCTGACGAAACCACTGTACACCAGTGCGTCGGCCTGCCGGCGCACCTCGGTGGCGGCCGCCAGCGCAGCGGGTGACAACTGTCCTTTCAGCCTGCGCATGAGTTGGTGGTAAGCCTGCAGGGCTGCGGCGCTGGCGGCGCCGACGCGGTTGGCCACCTCGCCGAGGCGCGGCCGGCCCTGCGCCAGCCGCTGTTCGAAATCGGCCGCCTCGCGCACCACGGCACCCTCTTCGACAAAGGTCCGGGCCAGTACCGCGTTCAGGATGTCCGCCTTGAGTTCCGCGCAACTACCGATCGGCGCATAACACAGGCACTGGCGATCGATGTCCGGCAGGCCGCGCTGCACATCCCGGACGACCCGACCCAGGCGCAGCGCGAACAGGCGCAGCACGCCGTGGCGGTGGGCGGCCAGCGCCTCTGTGCGATCGTCCAGCACGCGCAGTGCCACGCCCGCGCCCCCGGCCACCAGCGCCGGGTAACCACGCACTTCGACGCCACCCCCGTCCAGCGTCACGAACTCCGGCAGGTCGCCGAAGTCCCAGGCCGTCACCGCGTCGCGCTCCAGGCCGCTGGCGCCGGAACGGCGAAAACCCCGCCGGGCGCGACCGCCGTACTGGCGTTGCAGCGCCGCCAGGTCGCGGCTCTCGGCCAGCACCTTGCCGTCGTCGTCCAGCAGCCGCCAGGCGGCGTGCAGGTGCCGCGACAACTGCTCCGGCCGCCAGGCGTCGGCGGGAACCTCGATACCGGTCATGCGCCGCAGTTCACCCGCCAGGACTTCGAGCAGCGGCCCGTCGCTGGCGGCGACGCCGGCCAGGCAGGCGCGTGCAAAATCCGGCGCCGGCACGAAATGGCGCCGCAGCGACTTGGGCAGTGACTTGATGAGCTGGGTGAGCTTTTCCTCCAGCAGACCCGGCACCAGGCGCTCGAAGTCGGCCGGACCGACCTGGTTGAGCGCCACCAGCGGCAGGTCGACGCACAGGCCGTCCGCCTCCTCGCCCGGCGCGAAGCGGTAGTGCGCCGGCAGGCGCAGGCCGCGCACCTCCAGGTGATCGGGGTATTGTGCATCCGTCACCCCGCCGGCCGCTTCGCGCACCACCACCTCGCGCGGCAGGTGCAGCAGGCGCGGCTGCCGCTGCCGCGTCTTCTTCCACCAGCGCTCGAAGCCGGCGCCGCTGTTCACCCGGGCCGGTATACGCTCGTCGAACCAGTCGAACAGCGTCTGTTCGTCGGCCAGCACGTCGGGGCGTCGCGCCTTGGCTTCCAGTACCGCCAGTTCGTCCAGCAGCGCCCGGTTGTGACGTACGAAGTCCTCGCGGCTGCGGTATTCGCCCAGCACCAGGGCGTGGCGGATGAACAGTTCGCGCGCCACCACAGGATCGATGCGACCGTAGTCCACGCGGCGGCGCTCCACCAGCGGCAGGCCGTACAGGGTGACGCGCTCGAACGCCACCACCCGGGCGCGGCGGCGCTCCCAGTGCGGTTCGGCGTGGCTGCGCCGGAGCAGGCCGCCGGCGGCGGCTTCCGCCCAGGCCGGCTCGATGGCGGCCGCCGTGCGCAGGTAGCGCTGACCCGTCTCGACCAGTTCGGCGGCCATGATCCAGCGCGGCGGCTTCCTGGACAGCACCGAACCGGGGAACAGCCGGCACTT
>JALSRI010000187.1 GCA_026984835.1 Thiohalobacter sp.
GTGCCGTCATGCGCAAATACCTCACAGGTATCTGGGCTTGCCTGAAATATAACCAGCCTTTTGATTCCTCGCGACTCTTCAGCGAAAAATTCCTCGGAAAAGCTTGACGGGGAACAGAGTATCTACACGTTATTTAGGGTGTTGGGGTGTGGTAGACGGTGCGGGCGTCGAATACCGGGCCGTCCACGCACACGCGCTTCATGGCCGGTCCCGATTCGGTCTGTACTTCGACGACGCAGCCGGCGCAGCCGCCTACCGCGCAGGCCATGAATGCCTCCAGCGACACCTGGCAGGGCAGGCCGCAGCCGTGCGCCGGCCGCGCCGTCGCCTCCACTAACGGGGTACGGGCCGCACCACCCCGCAGGTTGGCTCCCATGACGCCTATTCCCGGCACAGGCGGTTGATGCTGTCCCCGGTGTCTGCTGGAATGGGGGCGGCAGGGAAGTCAGGCCATACCGTCTGGGATGCGTTGGGGGGAGCCGGGTGCGTGGTTTTGCGCAAAAGACCGCCTGTTGGCTGGTTGTTTTTCTGTTGGCGATGTCGACCGCCGTTCGCGCCGGTGCCGATGCGCTGGACTGGCTGGACAGCCAGGCGAACAGCGACGGCAGCTATGCGTCTGCCGCTGATCCGGCAACCCCGTTCCAGTCGACGGCGGAAACGCTGCGCGCCTTCGCCGCGCTCGGCGCAGGGCGCGCTGGTGTAGTCGCCGCCCGCGGTTTTCTCGCGGCCGATCCTACCCGCAACACCGAATATCTGGCCCGCCGCATAACAGCCCAGCCGGAAGACGACGACATTCCGGTATGGATTGCCGAGTTGGGTGCCCGTCAAAATCCCCCGCCGCCCCTGGGCGACGGGGGCTTCGGCGGTATCGCCAATGCGCCATCGACCGTGCTCGATACGGCTTTCGCCCTGGAGGCGCTGGCGGCAATGGATCGAACGGCAGCGCCGGAACTGGGTGCCGCGCTGGGCTTCCTGCTGGCGCATCAGAACGGCGATGGCGGCTGGTCGGATGGTGTCAATCCCTCCTCGGTCTACCTGACCGCGCTGGTGGCGCGCGCCATGCAGCCCTTTCGCCACCGCTATGCGCTGGACCAGGCGCTGGACGGCGCCGTCCAGTTCCTGCTCGGCCGCCGTGCCGCCGACAATCTGATAGGCACCCTGCCGGAGACCGCGCTGGCGCTGTTGGTGATTGCTCCGCGGGTGTTTGATACCACGGCCTATCAAGGTACGGTCGACGCGTTGCGTGCGGCGCAGGGCGCGGACGGTTCCTGGGATGGCAGCGTCTACACCACCGCCCTGGCCGTGCGCGCTCTTGTGGCCGTGGCCGCCGCGACGCCGCCCAACCCGGGGCTGGCGACCGTCGCCGGCGCGGTCACCGATGCCGTCGACGGCATGCCGCTGGGCGGGGCCCTCGTCACCCTGGGCGGTGCCGACAACCGCACGACCCGCACCGCCGCGGACGGCTCCTACCTGATCGAGAATGTGACGCCGGGCGCAATCAGCCTGCGTATCGAACGGCTGGGCCACCTGGCGGTGACCACCACGGAGACCGCCACCGCCGGCGGCCGGGTGAGATTCAGCCCGGCCCTGCCACGGGACCCCCAACCACGGCCGCTGACACTCACCGGGCGGGTGATCAACACGGCCGACAACAGCGGATTGGCCGGTGCCACCCTGCGGGTTGTCAACGGCGCCACGACCGCCCTCAGCGACAGCGATGGCCGTTTCACCCTGGCCGGTCTGGCGGCGGGCAGCTATCAGGTCGAAATCGCCGCCGCGAACTTCATCACCCGGCAACTGTCGGTGTCCGCCGCCGCGGGAGGCAGCCTGGACCTGGGTCGCATCGCCCTGAAAAACAACGCGGCTGGCGACAGCGGCATCGCCGCCACCGTGATCGATGCGTTGACCCGCGCGCCCTTGCGTGGCGTGGCGCTCACCTTCAGCGGCCCGGATGCCGGTATCGGCTACAGCGATGCCGACGGCCGCTTTGAACTGCGTCCGGCCCGGCCCGGCACCTTCACCTTCAGTGCGTCCCTGGCGGGTTACCGCATTGCCAGCGTCACCGGCACCCTGGCCGCGGGCACCGACCTGGGGCTCCACTTCGCGCTGGTGCGGGCCACCCACCCGGCCGAGGTGAGCGTACAGGGGCGCCTGCTGGACGCCGATACGGCGGCACCGCTGGCGGGCGTCACGGTAAGCGCGGTCGCGGGCATCACCCGGCAGACCGGGGCGGATGGCCGGTTCGTGCTGGGCGGCCTGCCCGCCGGCGCCTTTACCCTGGGTTTCAGCCGCAGCGGCTATGTGCCGGTGGCATACAGCGTCTCCGCGACGGCCGGCGGCAGCGTACAGTTAGGCACCGTACGGCTCGCGCCCGAGGCGCCGGTCAGCGACAACCGCCCCCCCGACATCACGTCGACGGCGCCCGCGCAGGCCGCCGTCGGCCGGCCCTATGTCTACGATGTCGTGGCCGGCGACGCCGATGGCGACCCGCTGAGTTTCGGCCTGCTGGGACAGCCGCCCGGCATGGCCATTGACGCCGGCAACGGCCGGATCCGCTGGATTCCGACCCTGGCCCAGGCCGGCTCCGCCAGTTTCAAGGTGGTGGTCGCCGATGATCGGGGCGGCGTGGCGACGCAGGCTGTCAGTGTCCAGGTCACCGCCGGCGGGGGGAGTTACCAGATCGCCGATGTGCAGACCCTGGGTGGCCTGGCGGTGGATGCGCTGTTGCCGCAGAACCACAGCCTCGGCAGTTACCTGTCCGGGCCGCCGCCGTTGGCCTCGCTGCCGGGAACCACGGTGTCCGGCGCGCCGCCCTGTCCGCTCGGCTGGTTCGAGGACGGTAACGATGCCGCGGCCGCCGCGGCCGTGCCGGACAGGCGTGCCGTATGGGTCACCGCCGATGCCGACCTGATCATGGACCTGGGCCAGGGCCATGACACCGTTGCCGTATTCCCCCAACTCGATCAACCGCCCGTTCCGCAGCGGGCGGTTGGCTACACGGTGTGGGGCAGCAACGATGCCGCCGCGCCCTTCCCGGACGGCTGGACAGCGGCCACCCTGGTGTCACTCTACACCAGGGGCTGGGAAACCGACCCGGCGTGTAGCGGCCAGCCGGAGACCGATGACTACGCCGGCTTGTACAGCTTCGGCAACCAGGCGTTCCGCTACGTGCGTCTGCGGGCAAATTTCTCGGTCACGCTGTTCGATACACCGGCCCATGAGCGCTGGCAGTCACAGGGGGATGCGGGCGGCGAGCCCGGCTGGCAAGCGGCTGAAGCCAAGATCGACGCCGTGGGCGGCATGCAGTGTGCCGTGAAGCCGGTGGCGGATGCAGGCCAGGACATCCTCGGCGTCACCGGCCAGACCATGACATTCGACGCCAGCGCCTCGCGCGGCGCCAACCTGCGTTTTGCCTGGGATGTCGACGGCGACCACGTCATCGACCTGACCGGCGTCAGGCCATCCCTGGCATTCAGCGCGGGTTTCGACGGTGATGTCACCCTGTACGCCATCGACGAGCGCGGTTGTGTCGCTACCGACCGGCTGCGCGTGACCGTCGGGCTGGACATTCCCCGGCCGGACCTGGTCATCGACAGCATCGTGACCCGGGAGTTGCGTACCGATCCGTTTACATTGCAGGTTAGCGGCAGCGCCACCGTCACGGTGGGCAACCCGGGGCGTGCGGCGGCGCTGACGGCACCGCGGGTCAGCCTGTTCGAAGACCGCAACGGCAACGGTGCCTTCGATGCCGACAGTGACACTCTGCTGGGCGCCATGACGTTGCCCACCGGGCTGGCGCGCGACGCCCGCGTTACCCTGGACCTGCCGGTGTCCGGCGAAGTGGCTTTCCGCGACAGTCCACTGCTGGTGATGGTAGACAGCGATCTGGCGATCGATGAGCAGCGCGAGGACAACAATCTGGCCTCGACATCGGATATCTGTCGGATAGCATCCACGCCACTGGATACGCTGGACCTGGTCGAAAAATGGTACTGGCCGGGTGACCCGCAGATTCCGGCGTTCCCCGATGTCTATGGCCCGGTTACGGTGGCACAACTGACCGATGACAACGGTGATGGCCGGATCGATACGGCGGATCGTCCGGACGTCCTGTTCATTGCCACGCTTGCAGGCAAGGGTGAGGGTCGCCTGGTGGCCGTGGATGGCGGCAGCGGTGAGACGCTGTGGGTAAACGCAAGCGATGCCGTATCGGGCCACGGCAGTCCAGCGGTGGGGGATATCGATGGCGACGGCCTGGTGGAAGCCATTATCCCCGGCGTCGACCGGATGAAACTCTATGCCTTTGAGCACGATGGCACGTTGAAATGGATAGCCGATACCGGACCCGGATTCACGGTTTCCGGAACGCCACGTGATGCCGTGGCACTGGCCGATCTCGACCATGACGGCGCTGTGGAAATCATCCATGGCCGTCGTGTCTTCGATCACCTGGGCAATCAGCTCTGGGAGGGTAACGGCGATTACGGCGGCGAGCCGACCTATGGCACGCTGCCGATCGCCGTTGACCTGGACCTGCAAGGCGACGTGGAAGTTGTCGCCGGCAGGACCGCCTACCGCGCCGACGGCTCGATACTCTGGTGGCGGACCGACCTGCCATCGGGCGGCGGGTTTACCGCCGTGGGAAATTTCAACGACGATGATTATCCCGAGATTGTGCTGGTTGCGGGCGGCAATGTGTACCTGCTTGACCATACCGGGAAGACGCTCTGGGGCCCGGTAAGTCTTCCTGGCGGTGGTGCGGGCGGGGCGCCGACCGTTGGCGACTTCGATGGCGACGGCGAAGTGGAAATCGGCATTGCCGGTGCACGCAACTATATCGTGTTGGAGACCGACGGCAGGATCAAGTGGACCAGCCCGACACAGGATGCCTCGTCGCACCGTACCGGGTCGTCACTTTTTGACTTCAACGCCGATGGCGAGATCGAGGTCGTTTACGCAGATGAGCGCTTCCTTCGCGTATACAAAGGCGAAAATGGAGAGATCCTCAAGGAGATGCGGCTGGGCTCGGGTACAACGCTGGAATACCCGGTCATCGCGGACATCGATGGCGACGGCCGTGCCGAAATCGTGACGGGCTCGAACGGTGCGTCTTCTTCGCGCAGAGGTGTGCTCGCATTCGAAGCGCCGGCAGACGACTGGGCGCCGACCCGGGCTATCTGGAACCAGCACAGCTATCACATCACCAACATCAACGACGACGGCAGCATCCCGCGCAACGAACAGCCTTCCTGGCTGACGCACAACACCTATCGCCTGAACACCTTCGCCGACCGCGACCCGCTGCTCTCCCCCGACCTCTCCCTGTCGCGCCTGCGGGTAGAAGCCGGCGCGGGGGGGCAACCGGCAACGCTCACCGTGCGTATCGGCAACGCCGGCGCCAGCGCCACACCCGGGCCCTCCAGCGTATCCGTCTATGCCGGTGATCCGGTCACCGGTCGCCTGCTCGGCAGCGCGCCGGTACCCGGACTGGCAGCCGGCGCCTTCGTCGATGTCACCCTGAGCGACCTCCCCGCCTTGGCCGCCTCGGACGATATCGTCGCTGTGGTCGACGCGGATAATACACTGATTGAATGCCGCGAAGACAACAACCGGCAATCCGTTCCCATCCTGTTGCAGACCCGGGCGGCCGGTATCCGCGTAGCGAGCGATGCAACGGTCTATCCGCCCGCCGCCGCTGTGCAGTTGAGCGCCCGCATCGACAACAACAGCCTGTTGCCCGGCGAGTTCAGGACGCAGCTGCAGGTCGAAGACCTGAACGGCGCCGTGGTCGCCACCTTCCCCCTGCGCGACACCGGCCCGCTGGACGGCCGCGCCGGTCAGACCCGACGGGAAACCTGGGACAGCAGCGGCTTCCTGTCCGGCAGCTACCGGGTGCGTGGCGAACTGTTCAGCCTGGTCGGCGACAAGCTGGGCGAGGCAACGAGCACCTTCATCCTGCGACACCCGGCCGACCAGGGCCCGGCCGTCATCCTCAGCCTGCAACCCGACCGCGCCGTGTACTTCACCCGCGATACTGCGCGCATCACCCAGCGCATCAGCAACCTCAGTCAGAGCACGCTGATCGAAGCGGCGCAACTGAACCTCAGTATCGCCGACCCGGCCGGCCGGATCATCTTCACCAGTAGCGATCCGCTCAACACACTGGTGCCGGGCACCCTGCGCGACCGGGTCGCAACCCAGAATTTCGAAAACCTGATCCCCGGCATCTATGCCATCACCGCTGAACTACGAGCCGCTGACGGCGGCCTGCTGGCCAGTGCTGGCGGCAGCTACCGGGTCGAAGCCGACACGGCCCTGGCATTGCGCGGCACAGTACAGGTACAGGCCGACACCCTCGAACGCGGCCGGACCCAGCTGTGCACCGATACCCTGGACAACCTCGCCAGCGTGAACCTGGACGCTCTGGTCATGCGCCAGCTGTTGCTGCGGCTGGATACCGCCGAAGTGGTTTCCAGCGACGACAGTCCGCTGAGCCTGGCGGCGGGCGCCAGCGACAGCCGGGTGCGCGGCATCGCCACGGGGGCGCTGGCCGTGGGCGTCTACAGTTGCGTGCTCCAGGCACGCATCGCCGGCGCCTGGACCACCCTGGCGAGTGCCCCCTTCACCCTCGTCGAGCCGCCCATCGACATTGCGGCCGCCCTGCAGCCGTCGCAAGCGCTGCGCCTGCTGGTACTGCTCGACGCGCCCGGGACGTGCGACAGCGACCCTGACGCGGACGACGACCGTCACAACGACCACGGCCACGACGAAGACTGCACACCTGCTGCCGACAGCGACCCGCGCGGTTCCGCCAGTGCCCCGTCACTCGGCGCACGGCGCAACGTCCTGGAAGACGCCCTGGCCGCGCAGGGCTGGAGCTACCGCATCGTCACCGGCGCAGGCGCTTTTACCCGCGAACTGCGCCGCGGCGGCTATACCACCTATGCCCTGTTCTCCGGGCGGATCAAACTGAAAGAACAGGTGCAGAAAGAACTGCGCGAGGCCGTGTACCGGGGCGCCGGCTTGCTGGTGACGTTGAACGGGGAAGCGCGCTACCCAGCGCTGCGTCCGGTGCTCGGCGCCCGTGTCGAAAGCCGGCTGCCGGCGCCGGCAGATCTCGACGTCGAGGCGTTCGAGGCCATTGCCGCGGGCAGCGCCGCCTTCCCCCTGGCCGAACCGGCGCGCCGCATTGACCCGCAGGGCGCGCGGGCGGTGGCTCGCTACCCCGGCCTGTCGGCGTGCAGCGACGCGGACGAACACCGCGATAAGGGGCACGAACGGACCCGCCGCGAGGGTGACGCCACCGATGACCGCCCTCACCGCGGCGCCGGCTGCAACGCCCCGGCCGTCGCCCTGACCCACCACCGCTACGGCGACGGCCACAGCCTGGCGGCCGGCTTCGACCTGCTGGCCCAGGCCGCGCAGCCCGCTGCCGATCCCCTGTTCCCCAACCTGCTGGTCGAGGCGCTGGCCGCGACCCGCCCGGTTCCGCCGCTCGCGCCGCTCGCCGGTGGCGTGACCGCCATCCGCCTGTCGCTCATCAACCAGGGCATCGCCACCCCCGGCCAGGCCGTGATCACCCCGCCGGCCGGCAGCCTGACCCTGGACCCGGGCCAGGCGGCGGCCCAGGCCGACGGCCGCCTGCTGTGGCCTTTCGACCTGCCGGAGAACGACGGCAGCGCACTGACCTTCTGGCTGCAACTGCCCGACGCCGCCGGATCGGCCACCACCGAGGCCCTGCTGCAGGTCGGCATCCGCCCGGACCTGGCAGACTACGACAGCCTGCAACTGACCCTCGACCTCGACCCGCGCCCGGGACTGGTCGAGGTACTGGATACCCTGACCGCCCTCGCCGCGCAGGATCACGCCTACCGGAGGCCTCTGAAGCACGTGCAAAAGGCCAAACACTACCTGGACCAGGGCAAGGCGAATAAAGCGCTAAAAACCGCCCTCAAGGCCGCCGATGCCCTGATCCACCTGGATCGGCCCCGGGCCGCCAGCGTACGCCGCCGGCTGGCCCTGGCGATCACCGGGATAGAACGGCGGCTGTAAACACAATGGATACCCGCCATGCGTGACATCACCCTGCTGCACCGCATCCGCCTCGCCCGGGGCTTCTCCCGGGGTATAACGATCCTGATCGTGCTCGCCCTGATCGGCCTCACCGCCGAGCGGACCATCCGCTACCTGCTGGAAAAGGCCGACGTCATCGAGGCGCAGACCCCGGCCGAACAGCTCGAACAACTCCGGCAGCGTGCGCCACAGCTGGCCAAACGCCTGGACGTCCCGCCCTTGCTGCCTGCCGCACCCGGCCGGGCCGAATACGCGCGCCGGGCACCGGCCGAAAACCCGACCGGGCTGGCACCGGCCGCACAGCTGTCCGCCACCCTGACCGACCTCAAACACCTGCTCGGCACGCTGCAAACCCAACTCGACCAGGGACTGCCCCATATGGAAACCGACGCCCGCCTGCACCGGTTACACCGGCAGCTGCTGGCCCTGAACGAAGCCACCCTGGCCGATTTCGCCGATATCGACCGGCTGATCAAGGCCCGGCAGCTGCCTACCGTCATCCAGCAACGCCAGGATCAAACGGTTGCCACGTATCAGCGGGCCTTCCAGTCGGTCGCCCAACAGCTGCAGGCACTCATCCAGCCGGCAGCCATAGACACAACACGTGACCGGCTCGGCACCCTGCAAACCACCCTGGACCGCTACCGCTTCAAACGCAGTCAACAACCTTTCGATCCCAACCAACTGCCGACCCAAAGCTTGCAACCACAACCCGACAACCAGCCCAAACTCACCCCGGAAGCCTTCACCCGGGCGGGCCTGCACAACCACCCCTATCCCCAACTCGCCGCCCTGGGCGATTTCACCTTCGACCAGCTCCCGGATGCGAGCAACCCCGCCTACCTGGCCGAGACCGATGAAATTGTGCTCACCCGGGCCATCCGCGACCAGGCCGCCGCACTCAACCACGACCCGGTTCAGATTTACCAATGGGTGCGCAATACCATTGAATGGCTGCCCACCTGGGGCGGTATCCAGAACGCCGACCTGACCCTGTCCAGCCGGCGCGGCAACGCCATGGACATCG